>NZ_JBIAVW010000002.1:0-502157 GCF_042894785.1 Streptomyces sp. NPDC001502 | reverse complement strand
GGTCCCCGCGCGGTGGGCCTGGCCGCGGAGCGGGCGGCCTACGCTGGGGCGGGTGAAGGTGCCCGGGGGGGGGGCCCCGCCCCGGGGGGGGGGCCCGCCCCCCGGGGGGGGGGGCCCGCGGGCGGCGCGGGGGTCGGTGGTGGAGGACATCAGGAGAGGGCCTTGTCCCACTTCTCGGCGAGGGTGGCCTTGGCCTTGTCGAGCTCTTCGGAGGCGGGGAAGGCCGGGGTGCCCTGGACCTGCGGGAGCTTGGCGACGGCGGCCTTGTCGGCGGTGCCGTCCTGGGTCATGCCGGGCAGCAGGACCGGGCGGGCGTATCCCCCGAGCCAGAGGTTCTGGCCCTCGGCGCTGTAGAGGAACTCCAGCCACAGGCGGGCGGCCGCCGGGTTCGGGGCCTCCTTGTTGATGGCCTGCGAGTAGTACTGGGCGTAGACGCCGTCGGTGGGGACGGCGACCTTCCAGTCGACGCCCTTGCCCTTGAACTGGTCGGCGTAGCCGGCGTTCAGGTAGTCCCAGTCGATGGAGATGGGCGTCTCGCCCTTCTCGACGGTGGCCGGCGTGGACTCGACCGGGATGAAGTTCCCGCTCTTCTTCAGCTGGCCGAAGAAGTCGATGCCGGGCTGGATGTCGGCGAAGGAGCCCTTGTTGGCGAGGGAGGCCGCGTAGACGCCGCCGAAGGCCGAGCCGGACTTGGTGGGGTTGCCGTTGAGGGCGACCTTGCCCTTGTACTCGGGCTTGAGGAGATCCGCGAAGGTCTGGGGGCAGGTGGGGATGCGGGCGGCGTCGCAGCCGATGGAGACATAGCCGCCGTAGTCGTTGGTCCAGCGGCCGTCCGCGTCCTTCTGGGCGGCGGGGATCTTGTCCCAGGCGGTGACCTTGTACGGGGCGAAGAGGTTCTCGGCCGCGCCGCTGCGGGCGAAGGCGATCCCGAGGTCCAGGACGTCGGGGGCGCGCTTTTGGCCCTTGCGGGACTTGACGGCGGCGATCTCGTCGGAGCTGGAGGCGTCCGGGTTCTCGCTGTTCACCTTGATCTTGTACTTGGCCTCGAAGGCCTTGATGATCTCGCCGTAGTTCGCCCAGTCCGGCGGCAGCGCGATCACGTTGAGCTCGCCCTCCTTCTGCGCGGCGGCGGCGAGGGCCTCCAAGGAGCCGAAGTCGGCGACCGAGGTCGCGGCGCCCGGCTGCACGCCCTTCTTGGCGCCGTCGGCGCCGCCGGACTTCTGGTCGGGGGCGGCACCACATGCGCTGAGCGTGGTGAGTACGGCGGCGCTGAGCAGAACGGCCGCACCGCGACGGGCGGAGGAACTGAGCACGGTCTCTCCCGGAGACGAAGGTGGGTTCACTTGTCTGAACAAGTTGGCTCCAGTTCGCCCGGGCCCGCTGTACGGACGGTGAACGGCGCCTGTCCCCGGGAGCACAGCTCGAAGAAGAGAGAAGAATGACCGGAAGAAGCCGTGACAGAACCTGTTGCAATGATCATGGGAGACCGGTGCACAGCGATTCCGGCACGGCACCGCCGGCACACGGCGATCAGGGGGCGAAGGGCATGAGTACGAGCGCGGGAACGGCCAGGTACCTGGAGATCGCCGAGGCGCTGCGGCGGGAGATCCTCTCGGGCGAGCTCCCGGTGGGGGCGCACCTGCCCTCGGAGAGCGACCTGGCCGCACGCTGGTCCGCATCGCGCGGGACGGTCCGCCAGGCGGTCGCCACCCTCGCCGCGGAGGGGCTGATCGGCTCCCGCCAGGGCGCGCGGCGCATCGTCCTGCGCCGGGAGCGCCGGCACAGCTTCGGCGAGCTGAACAGCTTCGCCCAGTGGGCCGAGGGGCTCGGGCACCGGGCCGCCAGCCGCTTCCTGGCCCGCACCCGCAGGCCCGCCACGGCCGAGGAGGCGGACCGGCTCGCGCTGGCCCCCGGTACGGAGATCCTGGCCGTACTGCGGCTGCGGCTGCTCGACGGGGAGCCCACCATGGTGGAGCGGACCGCCTACGCCGACTGGGTCGCGGCGGCCGTCGAGGCGCTGCCGGCGGACTGCCGCTCCGTCATGGACAGCCTGGCCGAGGGTTCGGGGGTCACGGCCCACTACGGCGAGCACCTCATCGACGCGCTTCCGGCCGGCAGCGAGGACGCCCGGCTGCTGGAGATCCGGCGCGGCAGCCCGCTGCTGCGCCAGCGGCATGTCTCCGCGACGGCAACCGGCCGCCCGATCGAGTGGTCCGACGACCGTTACCGGGCCGGCAGCGTGACCTTCAGTGTGAGCAACTCTTCGGTAGCAACTCCCTTGGAGCGGCGCGTCGGAGACCAGTGACGGCGTCAGCCGGCGGCGCGCGCGGTCTCGGCGATCGCCCCGGGCAGCCAGTCGGTGACGCGGCCGAAGCCGAAGCCCAGGGCCGAGGCCCGGCCGTTGTCCATGGCGTAGGCGCGGTCGAATGAGAAGGGCGAGGCGGCGGCGCCCGCCCCGACCACCCGGTACCGCGGCCGTTGCCCGATCTGCGCCGCGACCGCCTCGCAGAGCGCGATCACGTCGGGCGCGCCGTGCGAGGCCGCGTTGACGGGTCCGGTGAAGGTCTGTTCCGCCGTCCAGTGCAGGAATTCGGCCATCTCGTGGTGATGGATGAACGAGGTGGCGTACGGGGCTTTGTGGACGTCGACGGGGGTCCTGGCGCCGATCCGCCCGACGTAGTGCGCGAGCCGCCCGGTGAACTCCGCCGCGCCGCCGCCGAGGACGTGCGCGGCGCGCACGCTGACGTACGGGAAGGCCGGGTCCCGCAGGAAGACGGCCTCGGCCTGCCGCTTCCCCTCGGCGTAGACGTACGCGGGCCAGGGCCCGGGCGCGCGGCCCGCCGCCCCGGCGAGCGGCAGCAGCGCGGGGTCGAGCGAAGCCTCGGTGACCGGGCCGGGGACGGAGCCGGAGGCGGGGGTGGCGCCGGGGGCGGGGGTGGCGTTGGGGGCGGGCGTGGCGTTGGGGGCGAGGGTGGCGCCGGGGGCGGGGAGACCGGCGGGGAGCGTGGCCGGGTCGTAGACCTCCATCGTCGAGGTCATGACGTAGCGCCCGGTCCGCCCGGCGAACACCCGCCGGGCGACGGCGGCCTGGAGCGGTGTGTAGCAGACCTGGTCCACGACCACGTCGAAGTCGCGCGGGCCCAATGCCACCCGCAGCGCTTCCTCGTCGTCGCGGTCGGCGACGAGAGCGCCCACGCCGGACGGTGGTGCGCCGGAGCCCCGGTTGAGCACGGTCACCTCGTCGCCCGCCTCGCGCGCCCGGGTGACCAGGGTCTTTCCGAAGTACCGGCTGCCGCCGATGACAAGAATCCGCTTCATGCGTTCGACTCTGCCGTTGTACCGTCCCCAGCGGTACTGACCAGCTGCTGAACGCGTCGTAAGGAAAACTGATGATCGATGTGCAGCGGCTTCGTGTCCTTCGGGCGGTGGCCGAGCACGGCAGCTTCAACCGGGCGGCCGGTGCGCTGATGTTGACCCCGTCGGCCGTCTCGCAGCACATCGCGGCGCTGGAGCGCACGGTCGGCCACCCCGTGGCGGTGCGCAGCACGCGCGGGGTCACCCTCACCGAGCCCGGGCGGCTGCTGGTGGAGGCCGCCGAGTCGATCTCCGCCGAGCTGGACCAGGTCCGCCACGCGATCGACCGGCTCACGGCGGAGCGGCCTCGCCTCACCGTCGCCACCTTCACCAGCGGGGGCCGGCACCTGCTGCCCGCTGCGCTGGCCCGGTTCGTGGACGCGCATCCGGAGGTGGAGCTGACGGTGCTGGAGAGCGAGCCGGAGGCCGCGGCGGCGATGGTGCGCTCCGGCGCGGCCGATCTCGCGCTGGCCTACCACTTCGACGGGCCGCCGCCCGTGCGTCCGGGTGAGCGACCGGGACTCGACTGGGTTCCGCTGATGGAGGATCCGCTGTGGCTGGTGCTGCCGCCCGGCCATCGCCTCGCGGACCGGCCGTCGGTCGGCCTGGCCGAACTGGGGGCCGACCGCTGGGTGCTGGGCTGCCTCAAGACGGAGGCCTACCTGCGCCGGTACGCGGAGCTGGCCGGTTTCGGCCTCCGGGTGGCGGCCTCCACCACCGACTACTTCTTCGCGCAGACCCTGGTCGCGGCCGGGGTCGGAGTCTCCCTGGTCCCGCATATCTCGCTGACCACGGCAGGGCAGTTGACCGCGATCCGCGTCGAACCCCCGCGTCCCGCCCGGCACATCGGACTGGTCCTGCCCCGGCGGCGACGCCCGCACCCCCATGCCCAGGCGCTGGCCGCCGCTCTGACCGCTGCAGCCGCCTCGCCCCACACACCGACCGGAGAGCGCCCTTGAACCACCTCCTGTGCGGACTGGCAGCCAATCCGGCGCTGCCGCCCGAACTGGTCGACCGACTGCTGACGCTCGCGCTGAAGGAGGCGGGGGCCGAGCCCGAGTGCGAGCGGGACTACGCCGACGAACTGCTCCGCGATCTGGCCGGCCGCACCGATCTGCGCCGCGACCAGGTGCGGGCGCTCGCCGCGTACGAGGAGGGCACCGCTGTGTCCCTCGCCTACCACGGGACGCTCACCGCCGCCGACTTGGATCCCGTGTCCACGCCGTACGCGGCCGTCGCCCTGATCGACGAGGGCCGCGGGCACCCCGAGTGGCCCCGCCTCCTCGCGGCGCACCCGGACTCCGGGATCCGCTGGAAGCTGGCCTCCTGCCCCGGCCTGCCGCCCGACGTCGTGGACCTGCTCGCCGCCGACCCGGATGTGGAGGTCGTGGTGGAAGTGGCCCTCTGCACGGACTCACCCGTGACCGCCCGCCTCGCACTCCACCCGGATCCCCGGGTCCGCTGCGCGGTGGCGTCCAACCACGCCACCCCGCTCGAAGCCGTGGTCGCCCTGGCCGAGGACCCCGAACTGACCCTGAGATGGGCACTGTCCGAACGAACCGATCTGCCACAGGCGCTCTACGCCCGGCTCGCCGCCGACCCGCTGCCCGGGGTCCGGGCCGCGTACGCCCGCAACCCCGGCATCGGCCAGGAGCTGATCCGCGTCCTGGCCGCCGATCCGGAGAACCAGGTGCGGCGCGCCGTCGCGGAGCATCCCCACGTGCCGCTCGACCTGCTGACCGAGCTGGTGGTCGGCGACCGGGCCGCGTGGAATGCGCTGCCGCGGATCGCCGCCGCCACGCCCGCCGAACTCACCGAGCTGGCCGGGTCCCGCCACGCGGCCGTACGGATGCTCGTGGCACGGCGGCGCGACCTGCCCCCGCATCTGCGCGACGCGCTGGCGGTCGATCCGGCTGCGGCCGTGGCCAGGGCCGTCGCTCCGCACCCGGGCCTGCCCGAGGAGCTGCTGCGCTCCATGGTCGCGCGGCACGGGGCGCAGGTCCTCGCCGCGGTGGCCGCCAACCCGGACGCGTCCGGCCCGCTGCTGGAGTACCTGACGCAGCATCGGCCGGGCGTGCGGAGCGTGTTCAAGGAGGTCGCCAAGCACCCACACGCGACCGGCCCGGCCTTGCTCGCCTGCCTGGCGGACCGTACGTCCCGGCCGCTGGCCGCCGCTCACCCGGCGCTGCCGCCCGAGGCCATCACCGGGCTGCTCGCCGACGAGGACCGATGGGTGGCGGAGGAGGCGGCGGGCAACCCCTCGCTGCCGCGTGCCGTGATGGTGGAGCTGATGCCCTGACGGTCCGTCGGCCGGGTCACCCCGCCGGCGCCGGAGGGGGTCCCGGACGCGGAGCAGCGACCGAGCCGGGGGTCACCAGGCCCGTCTCGTAGGCGAGGACGACGGCCTGGGCCCGGTCGCGCAGCGACAACTTCGCGAAGATGCGGGCCACATGGGTCTTCACCGTGGCCTCGCTCAGCGTGAACTCGCGTGCCAGCTCGGCGTTGGAGAGCCCCTGCCCCATCAGGGTCAGCACCTCGCGCTCGCGCGGGGTCAGCGCGGCCAGCTCCTGGTGGACGGCGGCCGCCGGGGCCTGGTCCGCGGCGGCCGCGCCCGGACCGCAGCGCTCCACCAGGCGGCGGGTGATCGACGGGGCCAGCAGCGCGTCGCCGGTGCTGACCAGGCGGACGGCGGCGGCGAGGTGTTCGGGGGTCACGTCCTTGAGCAGGAAGCCGCTGGCCCCGGCGGCGAGGGCGGCGTACACGTACTGGTCGAGGTCGAAGGTGGTCAGCATGATCACCCGGCAGTACGGTGCTTCGGCGAGGATGCGCCGGGCGGCCTCCAGGCCGTCCATGTTCGGCATCCGGATGTCGAGCAGCACGACGTCGGGGTGCAGTCGGCGCACCGCGGCGACGGCCTCCACCCCGTCGGCGGCCACGCCGACCACGTCGATCCCGCGGGCCGTCAGGATCAGCCGGAAGCCGGTGCGGACCAGGTCCTGGTCGTCGGCGATCACCACACGGGGCGCGGGCGCGGCAGGCACGTTCGGCACAGCAGCCGCGTCCGGCACGGCAGGCACGTCCGGCGTGGTCACGGCCGCTCCAGCGGAAGCCGGGCGCGCACCCGGTAGCCGCCACCGAGGCGGCGGCGGGCGTCGAGGTCGCCGCCGTAGACGGCGACGCGCTCGCGCAGGCCGAGCAGTCCGCGCCCGGTGCCCTCGGCCTTCGGCCGGTCCCGGCCTCCGGCGGGCGCCGGTGCGGGCGCGTCCCCCGTCAGCACGCTGGGTCCGCGGCCCAGCACCTCCACGCGCAGCGCGTGCTCCTGGTACCGCACGGTCACCTCGGTCCTGCCTCCGTCCCCGTGTTTGAGCGCGTTCGTGAGCGCCTCCTGGATGATCCGGTACGCCGTGACGTCGATCCCGGCCGGGAGCGGGCGCGGTTCCCCCGATATCCGTACGTCCACCTGCAGCCCGGCGAAGGCGAACCGGTCGATCAGCGGGCTGAGCCGGGCGAGGGTCGGCTGCGGCGCCAACCGGGTGGCGGCCGAGGCCTCGTACGGTGCGTCGGCGCCGTCCTGGGCGGGGGCGAGCAGGCCCAGCAGGTGCCGCAGTTCGGTCATCGTGTTCCGCCCGGCCCGCTCCACGGCGCCCATCGCCGCCGCGGCCTCCTCGGGCAGGGTGGCGAGCACCTCGCGGGCGGCTCCGGCCTGGACCACCATCAGGCTCACGTTGTGGCTGACGATGTCGTGGAGCTCCGCCGCGATCCTGGCCCGTTCGGCGTCGACGGCACTGCGGGCCGCGCCCTCGCGCTCCCGCTCCAGCAGCCAGCCACGCTCCTCCAGCGCCACGCGGTGGCCGCGCCGGGCGCGCAGCAGGGCCACGCCGAGCGCGCCGGCCACGGCCGCCGCCACGCAGGCCGCGACCACGGCGATGACCAACCCCACCCCGAACTCCCCCGCCCCGTAAGCCTGGACGCCATTGTGCCGGACGGTCGGCATACATCCCCAGGATGACCTGCCCGTACGGTTACATCCGGGGGCCGACGCCCCGCCCGCGGGCTCCGCCTTAGGTTCGGGCCATGACAACTGATCATGACACTGGGCGGCAGGTCGTCGTACGGCTGGACCGTGTGCACAAGGAGTACGGCGACGCGAAGGCTCTGGACGGTCTGTCACTGGAGATCCGGGCCGGGGACGCGGTGGCCGTGATGGGCCCGTCCGGCTGCGGCAAGTCCACGCTGCTCAACATGGTGGCCGGGCTCGACCGGCCGACCTCGGGCACCGTCGAGGTGCGGGGACAGGACCTGGGCGGGCTGAACGAGACCGGGCTGGCGCTCTTCCGGCGCCGGCACATCGGCATGATCTTCCAGTTCTTCAACCTGATCGACGACCTGCCGGTCCTGGACAACGTGGCGCTGGCCGCCCAGCTGACGGGCGCCCCGGCCCGGCAGGCGCGCCGCCGGGCCCTGGAACTCCTCGACGAGCTCGGTGTGGCGGACCGCCGCAACAACTATCCGGCGACGCTCAGCGGTGGTGAGCGCCAACGGGCCGCCGTGGCACGTGCCCTGATGAACCGTCCGGCGCTGCTCCTGGCCGACGAGCCGACCGGCGCCCTCGACAGCCGGGCGGGCGAGCAGGTGATGGACCTGCTGATCGACCTCAACCAGATCGGCCAGACCCTGCTGATCGTCACGCACGACCCGCAGTTGGCCACCCGGTGCGCGAGCAGGCTGGTCGAGGTCGCCGACGGCCGGGTCGCCCGGCAGAGCGCGCTGGAGGCGACCGCGTGAGCGCCGTGTGGCGGGCCTCGCGCGCGGCAGTGAAGCGCCGCAGGCTCCAGACGTTCGTCATCGGGCTCGTCGTGCTCTGCTCGACCACGACCGTCCTCCTCGCGCTGGGACTGCTCGACGCCGCCTCCAGCCCCTTCGACAAGGCGTACGCCGCCCAGCGCGGCCCGCACACCGTGGCGACCTTCGACACCGAGAAGGCATCGCCGGAGCAGCTCGCGCGGACGGCCCGCCGGCCCGGGGTGGAGGTCGCGGCCGGGCCGTTCGAGCAGAGCGTCCTGGACGTTCCCGCAGGCTGGCTGTGGATGGCTGGCGGCTCCCTCACGGTGGTGGGCCGGGCCGGCCCGGGGGGCCCGGTGGACCGGATCGAGCTCCTGGAGGGCCACTGGGCGACCGCGCCCGGCGAGATCGTCGTCAGCTGGAATTCGAACGGCTCCCCCGGACCCCGGGTACTGGGAACCAAGCTGGAAGTGCCCGGCTCCGCCCCGCTGACCGTCGTCGGGGTCGCGGCCGGCGTGAGCAGGTCGGCGGGCGCCTGGGTCTCGCCCGAGCAGATGACCGCGCTGCGTCCGTCCGCCGCGCAGATGCTCTACCGCTTCACGCACTCCTCGACGGACGCCGAGCTGGCCGCCGCGCTGGCCGGGGCGACCACCGAACTGCCCGAGGGGGCGGTGACCGGCGCGCAGACCCATCTCGCCCTGCAGCAGGCCTTCTCGGCCCTGGCCGATGCCTATCTCCCCTTCATGACGCTGTTCGGTGTCCTCGGCCTCCTGGTCTCCGCCCTGATCGTCGGGAACGTCGTCAGCGGGGCGGTGGTGTCCGGGTACCGGCACATCGGCGTGCTCAAGGCCCTGGGCTTCACCCCGAACCAGGTCGTCACCGTGTACCTGACGATGACGGCCGTACCCGCGGTCGTCGGCACCGTCCTCGGCACCCTGCTCGGCAACGCGCTGGCCGAGCCCGTCCTCAGGGTCGCGTTCTCCGGCGTCGAGACCGGCCGGGCCGCCGTCGGCGACGTCGGTGCGTGGGTGTCCGTCGTCTGCCTGCTGGGGATGCCCGCCCTCGTCCTGCTCACCGCCCTGGTCCCCGCGCTGCGGGCGCACCGGCTCCCCGCCGCCCGGGCGATCAGCGCCGGTGGCGCCCTGCGGACCGGGCGCGGTCTGCGCGTGCAGCGCCTGCTCGGCGGCACCCGGCTGCCGCGCCCGGTCAGCCTGGGCCTGGGCCAGCCGTTCGCCCGGCCCGCCCGCACCCTGCTGACCATGGCGGCCATCGTCCTCGGCGTCACCACGGTGACCCTGGCGACCGGGCTGACCAGCACGATGCTCGCGTTCGGCGAGGCCGGCCGGGGCGGCGGCGGTGCCCGGATCCATGTGGAGGCCGGCGGGCCGCTCAACGACCGGCCCGCTCCCGTGCTCGGTGACGGCCCGACCGAGGACCGGCTGAGGTCCCTGCCCGGTGCGACGGGGGTACGGGCCCGCGGGCTGGCCCAGGTGAGCCTGGTCGGGCAGGTCCGGCCCGTCTTCGCCAACTTCTACCGCGGGGACGACCCCGCGGCTCCGGGCCGGATCGCCCGGGGCCGGGAGGCGAGGGCGGTCGGCGAGATCACGGCCGGGCCCGCCTTCCTGACCCAGAACGGGCTGAAGGTCGACGACCGGGTCACCCTGGCGATGAACGGCCGGCAGGTGGCGGTGACCGTCGTGGGTGAGCTCGTGGAGGGCGACGCGCGGGCCCTGGACGCCACCTGGCAGACCTTCCTCCGGCTGTCGCCGGAGGCCGGCGCGGCCGAGTACGAGGTGCGCCTGGCGGCCGGGGCCGACGCAGGGGCGTACGTGGCGGCGGCCGAGGCGATCGACCCGGGCCTGCGCGTGTCGGTGCTGGACGGCCGGAACGCCGGCACCATCACCGTCGTCGCCTTCTCGTCGGTGTTCACCGTCCTGCTGAGCATCGTGGCGGCGCTCGGCGTCTTCAACACGGTCCTGCTGAACGTCCGGGAGCGCCGCCGGGACCTCGGCATGCTCAAGTCGATCGGGATGACCCCGCGGCAGGTCGTGGCGATGACCGTGACCTCGGTGGCGGGTGTGGGCGCGGTCGGCGGGCTGCTCGGCGTCCCGCTCGGGCTGGTCGCACACCGGCTGGTCGTGGACCACGTCGGGGTGGTCACCTTCCCGGAGTCGATGAAGGACGTCTGGGACGCCCCGCTGCTGGCCGGCCTGCTGCTGGCGGGGGTCGCGATCGCCGTCCTCGGCGCGCTGGTCCCGGCCCGGTCGGCGGCCCGGATGACGATCGCGTCGGCCCTGCACACCGAATAGGGCCGTGCTCCGGGGCGGGCTGTCCGTTCGTCCGTTCGCGTCCTCGGTGACCGGGCGGGTAGTTTCCGAAGCCATGCGAACACGTCCGGTCGGTGCGCCGCCCCTCACGCTTGCCCTGGTGGTGTCCTGATGCCCCGTCCTTCTGACAAGGCCCGGCGTCTCGTGGTGGACGGGGACACGTACACGTGGTCGGTGCGGCACGCCCACCACCGGCCGGCCGGCGGCCCGGCCGAGGACTGCCGCGAGACCGTCACCGTCCACCTCGCCGGGGCCCCGGGGTGCCTGCGCGTCGTCTTCCGGAAGAGGGAGCCCGGACGGTATTCGCCGAGCGGCTATCTGGGGCAGTCCGGAGAGGTCGCCCGGATGGACGGCGGCAGCCTGAACCTGTACGAACCGGGAACCGCCCTGGCCCTGATGGCAGCGGCCCGGGCCCAGGGGTGGCGGCCCGCCGGTGCCTCGATGGAGTTCGACGGCTGGACCCTCTTCGACGCCGCGGTCGCGGCACGGCCGTCCGCCTGAGAGGGCGGTGGCCGACGCCGTCCGCCTGAACTCCCTGTGAACTCCCGCTGACGCCCCGCCCCCCGGCCCGTCCCGAGTGAATTCGTCACTTCCCCGGGCCGGGGGTCGTTAGGGCCTGGGGGTTGACTCGGGGGCGAAGGGATGACGGAATGCGGCAGTTTCCTCTGGAGATGCACCACATGGCACCCGGCCGGGTGGTCGAGTGGCGGCTCAGGTCCACGGCGGCGGAGGCCGCAGACACGGGTGACCCGGTGGGCAGGAAGGCGTCCTTCAACCAGGACAAGCACTTCACCGTCGCCGAGGAGAGCAGGGCCGCCGACGACCCGGTCGCGTCCTGGGTCGCGGTGACCTTCGAAGTGACCGGGCCGCTGGACGAGCAGGCGCTGGCGCAGTCCCTGCTCTCCTTCGTGCAGCGGCACGAGGTCCTGCGGTGTGCGTTCCGCCGTCTGGCGGGCGAGGTGGCCTGTGAGCCGTTCGACCCCGCCGGACTGTCCCTCGAACCCCGGCAGGTGGGCACCTTCGAGACCTCCGGCCTGCTGCGCGACTTCCTCGTCGAGCGGTTCAAGCGGAGCATCGACACCCTCTCCTGGCCGCTGTTCATCATGGGTGCGGTGGAGCGCGAGGACTCCGCGACGGTCTACCTCGCGTTCGACCACATCGTCTGCGACGGCATGTCGATGCCGATCGTGGCCCGCGAGGTGTCGACCGGCTACGAGGCCCTGTGCCGCGGCGAGCGCGTCGAACTGCCGCCCGCCCCCAGCTACCTCGACTTCGCCGAGGAGCAGCGCCGCCGCTACCTGTCCATCGACGACCGCGACGAACGCCTGGATTACTGGAAGGCGTTCATGGGGCCGGCCGGTGAGTTCTTCCCCCGGTTCCCCCTCGACCTCGGTGTCGAGCCGGGCCGGATGTACCCGATCGTCAACGAGGCCTCCACCCTCCTGGACGCCGCCGAGGCCGAGGTGTTCGAGAAGACCTGCCTGGCGGCCGACGGCAAGCCGTTCATGGGGGTGCTCGCCTCGGTCGCCGTGTGTCTGCGCGAGGCGGGCGGCCCGGGCGTCTACCGCGGCCTGATGCCGGTCAGCGAGCGCGGCCGGGAGACCTGGGCGCATTCGGTGGGCTGGTTCGTCAACACGCTGCCCATCGAGTTCGATGCCTCGCCCGGCCGGGACTTCGCCCAGGTCATGGCCTCCGTCCGGGCCGGTTTCAGCGAGATGATGAGCCATCTCGACGTGCCGTTCGTACGGGCGTGGGAGTTGCTGGCGCCCGAGGAGTTCGCCGCCCGGTCCTGGCCGTACCCGGTGAACTTCTTCTCGTACATCGACATGCGCAAGTGCCCCGGGGCCGAGCGCCACGACGAGTGGCGGCCCACCACCCACGTGTGGTCGGCGCGCGCCAACGGGGCCTGTTCGTGGTTCCAGCGGGACGCGGAGGGGCTGCACATGAACTCCCTCTACGTCGACACCCCGGCGGCCCGCCGGACCATGGGCGACTTCCAGGAGGCGCTGCGCCTGACCGTCCAGGAGATCGCCCGGTCCGGCGGATTCCGCCGGCCCATCGCGCTGACCGCACCGCGGCGGCCCGTGCGGACCCCGCTGGACGTGGCCGCGTTCGCCCGCCGCGGCTGAGCCGCGCCCCGGGGTCAGACCGGCCGGGCCGCCGCCCGCAGACCGGCCGGCGAGGTGCGCCGCAGCACGGCGATCCCGACGGCGAAGGCCCAGTAGACGAGGAGGGCGGCCGTCAATGCCGTGTTGCCCCAGCCCACGGCGCTGTAGAAGCGGGCGGCGTCCGTCCCGAAGAACAGTGAGGGGACGAAGGCGAGGTTGACGGCCGCGATGGCGTGGGCCGTGTACCCGGTCCAGCGCGGCAGGACCCCGGCGCGCAGGATCGCGTACCCGGCGGCGGCCAGGAGGACCGCCGTCAGCAGCCGGGCGGCCGAACCGTGCAGCAGCATGTTGGCGTGGGCGAGCGGGCCGTCCACGGTCGGGTCGAGGCCCCCGCCGGGGTGCTCCAGGACGATGCCCGCCTCGACGGACGCGGCGACCAGGGTGATGGTCACATAGGCCAGCCCGGCGCCGAAGACCACGCCGGCCGGCCAGTCGAAGGCGGGGCCCGCGCCCCGGATGACGTGGCGCAGGCCCGCGAGGAAGACGAGGAGGGCCGCGCAGGTCAGGAGGTTGAGGAGGATCCGGGCCAGGACGTTTCCGGCGGGGGGTGGTCCGGAGTGGACGAAGTAGAGCGGTACCGCGACGGCGGCGAGTGCGCCCGCCGCGACGCCGCAGATGCCCGTGAGTCGTAAGACGTGGTTCTCGTTCATCGGTTTCCCTTTCCCTCTGGTGCGGGTGAAGACTTCTCGATGCCGTCGAGCAGGCGCGCGATGCCGCAGGCCACGATCGGGGCGACGGCGCCGTCCTCCTCCTCGTCCAGACCCGGCTCGCCCGCGAGCGCGCAGAGCGTGGGGAAGTTCCCCGGGTCGAGGCGCTCGGCGAGGACCTGTCCGTACGAGGCGGCGCCGGCCGGGTCGAGTTCGAAGGCGATCCGCGCCAGGTCGCGCACGGCGCCGGAGACGAAGGTGGCGAGCGGGATCAGCTCGCCGCGGGCGGCGCCGGAGCGGGCGAGCGGACTCAGCAGTGCCTCGAACCAGGCGAGTTCGTTCGGTCCGACCGGGGCGCTGACCGTCGGGACCCGCACCAGCCACGGGTGGCTGCGGTACGTCGACCAGAGCGCGTCGACCCAGGCTTCCACCTCGCCGCGCCAGCCCGCCCCGGTGGCTGCGGGCGGGCGGCCGCAGGCGGCGTCGGCCATGGCCGCAAGCAGATGCTCGCGGCCGGGCACGTGCCGGTAGAGGGCCATCGCCGTACAGCCCAGCTCGGTGGCCACGCGCTGCATCGACAGCACGTCCAGCCCGTCGGCGTCGACGACGGCGACGGCCGCGTCGACGATCCGGCGCGGGGTGAGGCGCGGGCGGCCCTCGGCCGTCCGCTCGGCGTCGACCCGCCACAGCAGGTCGGCGACGGTGGCGAGATCGGGCGGGGCGGCTGATCCGCCCTGCCCCCGGGGCTCACGGGGCATGGGGCCCCTCCTCTGCGACGAGAGCGGGAGGTGGGATGTTTATGGCCTACACAAAATATATGACATAAACATCCGGGGCAAGGGGGTGCCGGGACCGGTCCCCCCGCCGGGTCAGAGCCGGGCCGCGCGGCCCAGCAGCAGGGTGCGTTCCTGCGCGTTGCGCGTGAGGGAGGCCGCCCGCTCGAACTCCGCGCGGGCCTCCTCGGTCCGGCCCAGCCGCTCCAGCAGGTCTCCCCGTACGCTCGGCAGCAAGTGGTAGGCGCTCAGAGCCGGTTCCCGGGCCAGGGCGTCGACCAGCGGCAGGGCCGCCTCCGGCCCCTCGGCCATCGAGACGGCCACCGCCCGGTTGAGCTCCACCACCGGGGACGGGACCAGCTGGACGAGCCGCCCGTACAGCGCGGCGATCCTCGGCCAGTCCGTGTCCTCGTAGCGGACCGCCGCCGCGTGGCAGCCGGCGATCGCGGCCTGGACGGAGTACGGGCCGTTCCCCGCCCGGCCCAGCGCCCGGGCGCCGCGGTGGATGAGCAGGCGGTTCCACCGGGACCGGTTCTGGTCGGCGAGCAGCACGGGTTCCCCGTCGGGGCCGGTGCGGGTGGCGATCCGGGAGGCCTGGAACTCCAGCAGCGCGGCCAGGCCGTGCGCCTCGGGTTCCTCGGGCATCAGGGCGGCCAGTACGCGGGCCAGGCGCAGGGCGTCCTCGCACAGGGCGGGGCGGACCAGGTCGTCGCCGGCGGTGGCCGCGTACCCCTCGTTGAAGACGAGGTAGATGACCTCCAGGACCGAGGAGAGCCGCGCCTCGCGGTCGGCGCCGTACGGGACCTCGAAGGGCACCCCGGCCTTGGCCAGGGCCCGCTTCGCCCGGACGATGCGCTGGGCGACGGTCGCCTCGGAGGCGAGGAACGCGCGGGCGATCTCCTGGGTGGTCAGTCCTCCCATCAGGCGCAGGGTGAGCGCGATCCGGGCCTCGGTGGCGAGGACCGGGTGGCAGGAGGTGAAGATCAGGCGCAGCAGGTCGTCGTCGATGTCCTCCGGGTCGGCCGGCTCGGCGGGCGGTGGCACGTCCTCCAGGGTCCGGCCGACCTCCGCGAGTTTGCGCGCGTACGTCTCCCTGCGGCGGACGAGGTCGATCGCGCGGTGCTTGGCGGTGGTCATGAGCCAGGCTCCGGGCCGGTCCGGGACCCCTGTCCGCGGCCACTGCTCCAGCGCCGCCACGAGGGCGTCCTGGGCGATCTCCTCGGCGATGCCGACGTCCCGCACGACGCGGGCGACACAGGCGATGATCCGCGCGGACTCGATCCGGAACACCGCTTCGACCGCCTGGGCCGCACTCACTGCCGTCACGGCCACCCATCAGAGCAGCCGTGACGGGGCAGGGCAAACGCGGCGCGGGCGCGCCGGGATCACATCTCCTGGATCTCCCGGACCTCGGCGCTCACCTTCCATTCCACCGGGTGGATCTCAAGGAACCGCCGGGTCCACTCGATGGCCTCGGCCTTGTCCTTGCACTGGGTGAGGGAGTAGCCGCCGACGACCTCCTTGGTCTCGGTGAAGGGGCCGTCGGTGTAGCTGATCCTCCCGCCGGACCAGCTGAGGCGGGTCGCTTCGGAGGTGGGGAGCAGCCCGGCGGTGTCGAGCATGACCCCGGCCTTGGTGATCTCCTCCAGCAGTGCGCCCATGCGCTGCTCGAACTCGGGCGGGAACTCGTCGCTGGGCAGGTCCTGCTCGTCGATGCGGATCATCGTCAGGAAGCGCGGCATGGTGACTCCTCGGTCAGGAGGGCGGGGACTCTCCCCGCCTCTCACCCCTGCGTCGAACGGGAGACGCCCGGATCGACAGCCTCCGGGAAATTCTTCGAAGATTTTCCCCGGGCGGCCACCGCGGTCCCCCGTCCGGCCGCCCCGCAACCGGCTACTCACGAGTAGGATCGCGGGCCCGGACACCTTCGAGAGGATCCCCCGATGCCCCGCGTCTCCTCCCCCCACCTGCTGGCAGGCCTCCTGGCCACGATGGCGGTCGCCCACGCGGCCGCACCCGGGAAGTTCGACGCGACCATCCCCCGTTCGCTGCCGGGCAGCCCGCGCGCGTGGACGTACGGAAGCGGGGTGGCCGAACTCGCCCTCGCCGCCGGGGTCGCCCATCCGCGCACCCGCCGGGTGGCCGCGCTGGCCACGGCGGCGTTCTTCGTCGGCGTGTTCCCGGCGAACGTGAAGATGGCCGCCGACGCGCGCCACGCCTCCCCCGCCGTCCGGGCCGTGACGCTGGGCCGACTGCCGCTGCAGATACCGCTGGTGCTCTGGGCCCGCAAGGTGAGCCGGAACGCCTGAGGCCGCCGAGCCGGTCGTCGACCGGCCGCCGGACCGGCCGCCGGACCGGCTCCCGGGATGGCCCTTGCCGTCAGCGGCTGTCTCCCGTCCAGTCCCAGCGGCCCGGGTCCCCCGCGCGGCGACGGTAGTGGGCGCGGCCGCCCGCTCCGTAGCGCCCTATCTCCGTGGGGAGCCTGGCCTCTTCGGCGAGCTGGGGCGCGCTCCAGCCGGTGATGTCCAGGAGGAGCCCGTCGAGCGGCCCGCCGACCAGCTCGCCGTACGTGTGTCCGGGGCGCGGTCCGGGGTCCGGGTCCTCGTGGTCGGCGCCGTAGACCCGACGCCGCAGCATCCTGTCGTCCATACCGCTCAGCTTCACAGCCACCACTGACAACGGGCCCGGCGGCCGCGGGCCGGTGCGGCGGCGATGATGGGGGCCGCCCTCCCGATCGGGGGAGGCGTACGAACGAGGAGCGACACGCATGGCACGTCGGGTGCACCAGCCACTGGAGGACCAGGAGTTCGACTTCATCCTCTCTATGACGACCGGGCCCGTTCTCGCGTACTTCTGCGGCACCTGGCCCAAGGCCGCCGAGGCGTGCCGCGCGATGGACGCCGTCGTCGGGGAACTGACCGAGGAGTACGGGACGCGGTTCACCGCAGTCCGCACCGACATGACCCGCTGCCCCGGGCCGACCAGGCGTTACGAGGTGACGGGCGCGCCGACCGCCGTGCTCATCAAGGACGGCGAGGCGGTCGCGAGCCAGGCGGGGCCGATGACGCGCGAGGAGTTCCGGACGTTCCTGGACGCCCACCTCTGAGGGTTCTGGGACTTCCGGCGCTTCTGGGGCCTCTGGCGCTTCCGGGGTTCCTGAGGTTCAGAGCAGGGCGACGGCCCGGCGTTCCAGGGCGAGGGAGCCGTCCACCAGGCCGGCGAGCTCGTCGAAGAGGGCGCGCCGCCCCGGGGCGTCCGTACCGGGGCCGGCCGTGCGCGCCAGTTCCGCGAGCCGGGACCAGTGGCCGGCCGAGTCGCGGAACAGAGCCGCCGCCTCCGGCCGTCCCGCGAGGTCGAGGAAGTCCGCATAGAGCGGGCGGGTGGCGCCGGGGGCGGTCCACTCCTCCTCCAGGCACGCGTACAGCCGCCGGGTCCCCGTGAGGAAGGCCTCCGGGGAGCCGAAGCGGCGCTCCCAGCCGGTCCGGGTGCGGACGTCGCGCAGCTGGGCGGCGAGCTTCTCCATCCCCGAGAAGCCGAAGTTGACGTCGAACCGGTTGCCCAGCACCGGGCCGGTGAGGCGGGCCGCGGTGGCGGCCACGGCCCCGTCGATGTCGGGGGCGCCGGCGGCGGGTCCGGTGGGTACGAGCATCCGGTGCCGGCCCTTGCGATGGCCGGTCCAGGCCTCGCCGAACTCCCGCTCCGCGATCCGGTACGCGGCCGGGGCCCCGTCCTCGACGTACAGGCTGTCGCCCTCGTACCCGGCGAGGACCACGGTGTACGGATCGGCGCCGCCCATCTCGTCCGGGGCACCGCCGTGCCAGGGGAGCCGGGACCGGTCGACCGAGCAGAACACCGGCCGTCCGGCGTCGAGGGCGGTGTGTACGCGGTCCCAGCGGGGCCGCGAGCTGTGGGTGACCTCGTAGGGGACGCGGAGCCGGTCGAGGGCGGCCTCCACCCAGGGGTCGGGGTGGGCTTGCGCGACGATCGTCGGCAGGGGCGGGTGCCCGGCGTACTCGAAGACGAAGTACATGAATCCGATCCCGCCCGCGAGGCCCGCGACCAGTTCCTCCTCGTGCACGCTGCCGAGCGCGTGCCGGACGAGGGAGCTCTCACGGTGCCGCCCGGTGCCGAAGTCCGCGTAGAGGAGTCCGGTGGGCTTCGGCCGGGGTGACTGCTCGGTCATCGGGCCAGCGTAGCCGCGGGGTCCGACAGCCGGACTTCCTGTACAGTTGTCCAGGAAATACCGACTGGTATACCGCCCCGTACATCGACCTGAGAAGTGGAGGCGGCCATGCACACGGTCGCATCGATCCTGATCGGCCTCGTGGCCGCGCTGCACGTGTACTTCATGGTCCTGGAGATGTTCCTGTGGCAGCGGCCCCCGGGCCGCGCGCTGTCCGGCTTCGACGCGGACACCGCCCGCCTCACCGCACCGCTCGCCGCCAACCAGGGGCTCTACAACGGCTTCCTCGCCGCCGGACTGGTCTGGTCGCTCGTGATCGACTCGCTCGCCACCCAGATCTTCTTCCTCGTCTGCGTGATCGTCGCCGGGATCTACGGGGCCGCGACCGCCAACCGCCGGATCCTCGTGGCCCAGGCCCTGCCCGGCGCCCTCGCCCTCGGCGCGGCGCTCCTGGCCGCGTGAGCCCCGAAGACCCGCGTGCGGAGGACCCGCGGACGGCCCGGACGAAGGGGCGGCTGCGCGAAAGCCTGCTGGCCGAGTGCGCCGACCGGCCGCTCGCCGAGGTCAGCGTCTCGGCGGTGGTCCGCCGGGCCGGCGTCGGCCGCGCCACCTTCTACCTGCACTACGAGGACCTCACCGCGCTCGCCGTGGACGCCTGCGCGGACGTGGTGCACGCGGCGGTCGACGCCCTGCACGCCTGGCAGACCGGCCCGTCGCCGCTCCCCCCGGCCCGGCCGCCCGCCGCACTGGCCGACTTCCTGGCGGATGCGGCCGACCGGGCGCCGCTGTACCGGACCCTGCTCCTCCCGGGCGGCGGCGGCCCGCTCGGGAGGCGCCTGCACCGGGAGCTGCGCGCCCGGGCCCGCGCGGAACGGGCGGCGGTGGGCGCCCCGCACCCCGAGCTGGTCGCGTCGGCGGTCGCGGCCGCGTTCACCGGCGTCCTCGCGGACTGGCTGCACGAGGACATCCGGGCGGATCCGGAGGCACTGGCGGACCACCTGTGGCGGCTGCTCCTGGCCCTCCACCGAGCGATCGGGCCCGACGGCGGACCGAAGGCGGACCCGACCCGGTAGCGGGGCCGCCCGGACCCGGTGGCCGGCCGCCCGGACCCGGTGGCCGGCCGCCCGGAACGCGCGAAGCCCCGACGGGCGGACCGGCGGGGCTTCGCGTCACGGGCTCGGCCCGCGAAGTGGACTACCTGAGGGGAACCACCTTCTCAGCCTGCGGACCCTTGGGGCCCTGGGAGACGGAGTACTCGACGCGCGCGTTCTCCTCCAGCGACTTGAACCCGGTGGTCTCGATCGCGGAGAAGTGCACGAACACGTCGGGGCCGCCGTCGTCCTGCTGGATGAAGCCGAACCCCTTCTCCGAGTTGAACCACTTCACGATGCCTGTTGCCATCTGGCTGATCCTTCACAACGTTCCACTGCGGGCCGCACACGCGGCCGTCTCGATCCTGCCCAACGGTCCGCCGGAGCACACGCTGAACGCGGCCAACCGGGGCGCGGCGCACATTCGAACTTCCGGTCGCCTTGTCCGCGAAAAGAGGGATCGGCCCCGTGCGAAGCCCTTCGAGAGGCGCCCGGGGCGGGCCGCCGCGGCCGGACCCGGGCGCCGGTCACGCGCCGCTGTCCGCAGCGGGCAGCGATGCGGCGGATCGAGGACGGGGGGCCGCCGCGAGGGCTCGCCGCGGCCCGCCGACGCGGCAGCCGAGGCAGTCGGCATGCCCCGCGTGGGCACGGGTGTCCCGGGTGCGCCAGTCCCAGTCGGCCTCCGGCCGGGGTCCGCTCGGCTTGCCCCACCCGGCGAGGTGCAGCAGCCAGGTGACGATCCCGGCCGCGGCGACGACGCCGAGACCGATCCAGATCCCGGGGGTCCAGGCCGCGCACACGGCACCGCCCGCCCCCGCGAAGCCCAGCAGGGCCAGGGTGGTTCCGGTCCAGCCGGCCACCGTGTGGCCGAGGTCTACGTGGCCGTGCGCGCTCATGGTTCTCCCTGGTCGGACCGACGGCAGTACGCTCGGAAGCGGGAAGCTTATTTCGCGAGGTAAGCATCTCACTAACTAAGTAACTTAGATCCTAAGGAGTCTTTGGGTGCAGGGCAAGACCCGCCCCCCGGCCACGGCCGGCGAGGCGATTTCGCGCATGGACCAGTACGTCGCCCTGGGCATCGTCGGCCAGCAGGAGGTGGCGCAGCTGCTCGGGCTCAACGTCACCGATCTGACCTGCCTGGGCCACATCCTGGGCGCCGGGGACACCCCGCTCGCCGCCGGTGACCTCGCCGGACTGCTGGATCTGACCACCGGAGCCGTCACAGGGGTGCTCAACCGCCTCGAACGCGCCGGATACGCACGGCGCGTCCCCGACCCGGCCGACCGGCGCCGGGTCCGGGTGATGGCCGACCCCACGGCCGCCGCGCGGGTCGTCGCCGTGTACCAGCCGATGTACGACCGGCTGGCCACCCTCTTCGCCGACTACACCCCCGACGAGATCGCCGTGATCGCCGACTGGTTCGGCCGTGCGGCGGTCGAGATCCGCGCGCACTGTGCGCAGGTGCGGTCCGGGGAACTGACCGCCGAGGGGGCTTAGGCCCCGCTGGTACCATGGGCGGTTGACCATCTACTTCTTTTCCCCTCCTTACTCTCTGTTTCGAAAGGTCCTGCATGAGGAACCCGTCAGCTCATGGGCGCTTCGGTGTGAAGGGCGGTGCCAAGGCCGGTGCCCGGACCCCCGCCAAGGCCCCCCGGACCCTCGGCCCGCAGGGTGAGTTCACGATGCACGCGCCGAAGGAGCCGGCGCTGGCGCCGGTGGAGTCCTTCGCCGAGCTCGACCTGCCCCTTGAGCTGGTGGAGACCATGGCCTCGCTGGCCGTGACGGAGCCGTTCCCGATCCAGGCCGCGACGCTCCCGAACGCGCTGGCCGGCCGGGACGTCCTCGGCCGCGGCCGGACCGGCTCGGGCAAGACCCTCGCCTTCGGCCTGGCGCTGCTGGCCCGTACGGCGGGGCAGCAGGCGGACCCGAAGCGCCCGCTGGCGCTCGTCCTCGTACCGACGCGCGAGCTGGCGCAGCAGGTGACCGAGGCGCTGGAGCCGTACGCCGCGGCTCTGAAGCTGCGCATGGCCACCGTGGTCGGCGGGCTGTCCATCGGCCGCCAGGTGAGCTCCCTGCGCACCGGCGCGGAGGTCGTGGTGGCCACCCCCGGGCGGCTCAGCGACCTGGTGGGGCGGCGGGACGTACACCTGGAGCGCGTGAAGATCACCGTGCTCGACGAGGCCGACCAGATGTGTGACATGGGCTTCATGCCGCAGGTCACCGAGATCCTGGACCAGGTGCACCACGCGGGACAGCGGATGCTGTTCTCGGCGACCCTGGACCGCAATGTCGACCAGCTGGTCCGGAAGTACCTGAAGGACCCGGTCTCGCACTCCGTCGACCCGCAGGCGGGCGCGGTGTCCACGATGGACCACCACGTGCTGCACATCCACGCGGCCGACAAGGTCTCGGCGGCGACCGAGATCGCGGCCCGGGACAACCGGGTGCTGATGTTCCTCGACACCAAGCACGGGGTCGACCAGTTCGTGAAGCACCTGCGGGCCATGGGCGTGCGGGCGGAGGGCCTGCACAGCGGCAAGTCACAGCCGCAGCGCACCCGGACCCTGGCGCAGTTCAAGAGCGGGGCCGTCACCGTCCTGGTCGCGACGAACGTCGCCGCGCGCGGCATCCACATCGACGACCTCGACCTCGTGGTCAACGTCGACCCGCCCGCCGACCACAAGGACTACCTGCACCGCGGTGGCCGCACCGCGCGCGCCGGCGAGTCCGGCCGCGTCGTCACCCTCGTCACCCCGAACCAGCGCCGGGACATGGTCCGCCTGCTCTCCGACGCCCGGATCCGGCCGACGATCACGCAGGTGCGCTCCGGGGAGGCGGCACTGACCCGCATCACCGGCGCCAGGGCCCCCTCCGGGGTCCCGCTGGCGGGCTCCGCGCCGACCGACGCCAAGGGCAAGCCCTCGGGCTCGGACCTGGCCTTCCGCGGCATGGGTACCCGCCCGGGCCGGGGCAAGGAATCCCGCAAGACGATCGAAGCCCGCCAGCAGGCCGAGGCCCGCCGGGCGGCCCGGGTGCGCCGGGGCGCCTGACACGCGTACGCCGCACCACACCCCCGGACCGGTTCCGGTCCGGGGGTGTGGTGCGTCAGCCCTTTCGGTGTCAGCCCTTTCGGTGTCAGCCCCTGCGGCGGCGGTTCCGGGCCACGATCGCGCGGGTGACCACGGGCGGGAGCAGGTCCTTGGCCAGCTTGCGCCAGCGGACGCCGGGCCTGCGCGCGGCGGCGGGAGCGGGGACCGGCGCCGGCTCCGGTTCCGGCTGCGGCGCGGGGTGCAGCGGCTGCGGGGACACGGGCGCGACCACGCCCTGGTCCGCAATGCGTACCAGGGGGCGGCCGTCGATCACCTCCACGCCGTGCCAGAGGTCCGTGCGCTCCTCCAGCCACGCGAGCAGCGCCGTCTGGTGGGGCTCCGGGTCGCCCCAGGTCGCGTAGAGCTTCGAGGGCGAGATGCATATGGGGTGCAGTTCTCCCGTGACCACCGCGGTCCAGACGGCGGCCGCGACGCCGGGGGTGTGCTCGGAGCGGTAGTCGTCGAAGGCCACCACGGCATCCGGGGCCGCGACGATACGCGAGGACGCGAGGTCCGTGGCGACGTGCTCGTAGAGGTGCGAGGCGTCGATGTGCACGAACCGGCAGCTCGCCGGCTTGACCTCGTCGGCGACGACCGAGGTGGGGGCCTGGATCAGCGTCGGCAGCGCCTCGTGGAAGGCCAGGTAGTTCGTCTCGAAGCCGCGCCGCGTGAGCGTGGGGTAGGACTCCCGGTTCTCGGCGATGTTGAAGTCGTCCGTCGCGGGCGAGTCGAAGAGGTCGCAGACGGTGAATTCCTCACCGGGCCTGAGGTACCGGCCGAGAAAGATCGCGCTCTTCCCCATGAAGGCGCCGAGCTCCAGCAGGTCGCCCGGCTGCCCCTCGTCGCTGTTCTGACGCGTCAGGAACCAGTCGAAGAGCGCCTGGTCGTACGCCGAGAACCAGCCTTTGACCTCGTCGTACGTGGTGGGGACGAGCGGGGCCTGCTCACCGTCAGGGGTCGTGACGGAAGCTTGTGAAACGTGCGACACGGAGAGTCATCCTCCAGCGAAGTGGCATCGGTCTTCACGCTGATACCCGGCCGGGTAACGGCACCCTAAACCCTGAATGGGCGTGTGACGAGTGGTGAGCGGGATTGGCCGGTGATTCCTGCGCGGCCTGTACGGCGTACCCGTGCGGTCCGCTTGGACCGCGGTCCGGCGGCGCAGCCGCTCGATGGCGGCGGTGGCGCCGGTGGCGGCGGTGCTCGGCGGCGTGGCGCCGCCGGAAACGGTTCTCTCCCTTGTCGGGCGGCAGCTCCAGCAGTTCTTCCGGCGGCTGGAAACCGGAGCGGCGGTAGAGGGCTGCCGCGATCCGACGGCCAGACGATCAGACGATCAGGGTGTCGAATCCGGCGCTGCGTGCGTGCAGTTCGAGCGCCTTGAGGAGCGCCGAGCCGCTCCCGGATCCACTGCTCGGCCCCTTTCTGGGGCCGCGCCGGAGCCGGCGGCTGCCCTTCGTGGTCCTCCAGCTTGAACATCCGGCGCAGTTCCGCCAGTTGGCGCGCACCGGCGGATCGGCCCGGTCACCCGAGGGGCTTCCCGTCGGGCTCGTCCTCGTCGACGACGCCGCGCCACCTGCGGTCGTCGTCGGCGCTCCGGCGGATGCGCAGCTGCCGCCGCTCGTCCAGCGCGGCGAGAGCCGGATGGAACTCCGTACGGACCCGGTCCCCCAGCGGGTCCTCGCATGCCGTGCGCGCGCGGACCGCCCGGCCCGCGCCCTCGGCGAACCAGAGCGCCGCCAGGCACCCGGCGGCCACCACGGCGGCGAGCCACCCCAGGACGCCGTGCGGGCGGACCAGCACCAGCAGCACGCCCACCACGATCCAGAAGTACGCCATCAGGATGATGCCCACGCAGCCGCAACAGGACGCCGTCCACCCGCCCTCCTCCGGATCCAGCGGAATCCGCGGGATCCGGGGCAACAGGGCGTCCCATGCGCTCGCGTACGCGCTGCGCCGCGCCTGGAACTCCGTGTCGTACCGGTCGATCCAGCCGATCGACACCGGCTCGGGATCGTAGCGGCGTACGGCTTCCAGCAGGGCGGCGGGCAACGGGTGGGCCGGTGGTGTCCGGCCGGGCTCGCGGCCCTCCTCGGTCAGGCGGGCCGCCCCGGCCCCGTCGATGTCGAGGTACCCACCGAGCAGCAGCTCGGCAGCCGCCGCCTCGACCCCCTCGGACCTCAACGAGGCGGCGTGGCAGGACTCAAGGCCCAGGGCGGCGACCAGCCCGAGGATCGCGCGCCGCATCCGCGCCCGACACCACCACCGCAGGCCGATGACCGCGTACACGGCGGCGGCCACGTGAACGCGGATACGGCGACGACGAGTTGGAGCACGTCCCGAGGCTACGTCCGCGAACGCCGGGGCGGACACGTGGTTTCCGGCACCCCGCTCGGGTCGGCCCCGATGCGCACGGTGGCCGGGTCAGACCGGTTCCTCGACCAGCCCGAAGCCTTCAGGGAACTCCCGCAGGAAGTCACGGCGCGCGGGATCGTCCTCTTCCCTGGCCATCTTCCCGAGCAGATCGAGGAACTCGCCGCGCTGGTCGCCCGACAGCCGGCTCATCACGTGGCCCACCCACTCCAGCATTCTGACGGCGTCGTCCTGATCCATCTGCTCGTCGTCGCAGCCCTCGATGAAGCGCAGAACATCGACCAGGGCCTCCGTCAGAGCACGGGTCAGCGACGGGTACACGGGCATGGATACGGCCTCCCACCAGGCGGATTGCAGCAGTGCGGCCATCTCACCACACCCCACCGACAGGGCCCCTGTCCGGGCGCGGGCCATGGACAGGGGGGAAGCGGCAGTGTTCCGCCGCCGGTTCAGACCGCGGTGCTGCGGCGCAGACGGTCGGCGGCCGCGTTGCGGACGCGGCGGGTGCGGGCGTCGGTGGCCAGCAGGGTCAGGGCCTCGTACGAGGTCAGCAGGCGGGCGGCGGTGCGCTGGCACCAGTCGGAGGCCGCGGTGAGCTCCTCGGCGGACCAGGGCTCGCCGCGGGTGACGGCCTTGAGCAGGATCCACTCCCGCAGCCGGCGCTCGGGGAAGGCCCGGCCGGCGAGGGCGGCGGACATGGCCCGGGCCCAGGCGGGGAACTCCTCGTCGGCGAGCAGCTGTACGGCTCGCCGGTCGAGGTGGGTGACCACCGCGCTCTCGGCCATCACCCGGTCGGGATCGCGCAGCACCTCGGCCACGACTTCCGCCTCGCTCTGCGCGCCCGGGCCCGGCGCCGCGGCCAGGGACTCCAGGTGGCGGGCGTAGCGCCAGTGCTCGGGGGGCTCGTCGGCATCGGGGCCGTTCATCGGGTCCCGCGCCGGTATGCCTGTGGCGGGCCGCTGCTGGTCGTTTCCTCTCCCCATGGCACCCATTCCACACGATCTCCCCGAGCGGCCGGTCGTCAGGGTGCCGTCAGGGCTTGTTCAGGGGTGCGGGGCCAGCATCAGGGCCTCCGCACCGACCGGTCGGTAGCCCGCGGCCTGGAAGGCCCGGATGCTGCGCGCGTTGCCGGTGGCCTGCTGGGACCAGACCGGCTGCCCGTCGGGGACGAGGTGGCGGGCGGCGCGGGCCAGCTCCCGGCCCAGTCCTCGGTGGCGCACGCCCTCGTCGACCTCGACCGCCGCCTCCCAGCGTCCCGCGACGCCGCGGCCGAGGACGAGGACTCCCCCGGCCGCCGACCAGACCCGTACGTCGTCACGGCGGCGCAGGGCTCTGCGGACGCGGGGGTGGTCGGGGTCGGTCGTCTCCACGAGCTCCAGTGCCGGTGCGCCGGGCAGCGGGCCGGCGACGGTGAGCAGGTCGATCGTGTCGGTGCCGCGTCCCGTGCGGTCGAGCAGGGCGGCCAGGAACCGGGGGTTCATGGTGGCGGCCAGCGCGTCGCAGTCGAGGGCGGCGAGGGTGGTGTGGACCCAGTCCGGGTCCTGGTCGGTGAACACCACGGAGTGCGCGGTGAAGGCGATGACGCCCGCGTCGCGCCGGTGTTCTTGCGGGACCACGGTCGTGCGGCCGTCAGGTGGCGGGAACCGCCCCTCGGCCGCCGCGTCCAGGATCTCCGTCAGCGTCCGTCCCATGACCGTCAGACCTGCTCGAAGTGGAAGGACTTGATGAAACAGTCGCGGGGCTGGCCGATCGCGAAGAAGACGCAGTCCACCAGCGACTGCGAGGTGAGCGGGTCCTTCGCCGTGCGCGGCGCCCCCTCCCAGGACTGCGACAGCGGGTCGTGGTTGTCGAAGTCGGGCGGGTAGAGGGAGATGACGCGGACGCCCTGGTCTCGCAGCCTGCGGGAGAGGATCTCGGTGAAACCGGCCTGGGCGCTCTTGGCGGCGTAGAAGGCCGCGTGCGCGTCGGACCGGTGGTGGCCGGTCTCCCCGCAGCCGGAGACCATGGTGACGATGTCCGGCTTGGCCGACTTCAGGAGCAGCGGGAGAAAGGCCCTGGTGGCCAGGACGGTGCCGGTGGCGCCGGAGGCGAGGGTGTCGGTCACGTCCTCGTCGGAGGCGGACAGCAGGTCCGTGCCGTGCTGGTAGCGGGAGCCGTTGTTGACGAGCACGTCTATGTGGTCGGTGCGGGCGGCGACCGCGGCGGCGAACTCCCGTACGGACGCGGGATCGGTGAGATCGCAGGCGTAGGCGTGGACACGGTCCGCGTCGTGGCCCTGGGCGCGGATCTCCTCGCGGACGCGTTCGGCGGCTTCGAGGGTGCGGGCGGAGAGGTGGACCTCGGCGCCCCCGCTCGCGAAACGGAGGGCGAGGGTGCGCCCGAAGTCGCGTCCGGCGGCGGTGACGACGACGCGGTGGTGCTCCAGTGTCATGTCTGCGCTCCTGATTCGTGGTCTGTACACATGATCTCAGGTGCGGTGCGGGGCAAGCCGGTCGGGCCGGGGGAACAGCGGAGAGCCGGGCCGTTCGGGGCGACCGGGGGCGCGGACACGGACGCGTACCGGCTCTCCGCGCGACGCCTCAGACCTCGCCCTCCTCCTGCTCGGCCTCCGGCAGCGGGGCCCCGGTCTCCAGCAGGGTCTTGAGGCTGGACGCGAGCATCGGCCAGGCCCGTGCGCACATGCCGATCAGCGTTCCGCCGGGTTCGAAGTCCTCGTGCAGGATGGTCAGCCGGGCGAGGGTGTCTCCGACGGGCTCGATCTCGTACGTCACCTTCGTACGGCGCTCCTTCGCCAGTTCGGCCCGCAGTTCCTCGCCGATCCCGACCGAGGCCGCCCACTGCGGGGTGAAGGTGTGCCAGGTGTAGGAGAGCAGGCGGTCCGGGACGCAGCCGAGGACCACCTGTTCGGGGTCACTGGTACGGGCCCCTCGCTCGACCCAGTCCATCGGCGAGCCCACCGCCCAGTCGGTCTCGAAGCTCAGGCCCCAGTACCGGCGGGTGAAGGCGGGCTCGGTGAGGGCCTGCCAGACCCTGTCGGGGTCGGCCTGGATGTACAGGGTGTAGGTGATCGCGCTGTCGCTCATGGCCCCATGCTGCGGGACCGCGGACCGAGGACGCCGGATTTCCCGATCATGGCGGTGGCCGCGGGGCGGGGCCGTGCGCCCGCCCGCGCCGCCCCGGCCCGCGGTCACTCCACGTGGAAGGCGAGCCCGCACAGCCCGAGGCCGGAGCGCGCCGCGGCCCGCCAGGCACGCAGCGGGCCGTCCAGGACGCTCTCGCGGAGCTCGGTGTCCAGCCAGACCTGCCGCTGCGCCCGCTCCCGCTCCCCGGGAGCGAATCCGAGAGCCCGCTCCACCGCGGGCAGCGCCGCGCGCACCTCGGCGGCGCTCAGCACGAAGTTGCCGCACCAGCCGGGCAGCAGGGCCGCGCGCTCGGGGCCGACGGCGTGGAACAGCGCGCTGACCGGATACGCCTTGCGCTGCACGGACACGAACATCAGCTCTTGGTCCGGCTGCCGGTCCCAGATGTCGTCCACGAACGCGAACTCGCACAGGTCGTCGACGTGGCGGCCGGGGCGGGTCAGGTCCTGGAAGGAGCGGATCGCCTCGTCCTCGGCCGGGGTGCCGGTCCACCAGGTGCGGTGGTCCGGGAGCGGGGCGCGCTGCCAGGCCGCCCAGCGGCGGCGGGCCCGCGGGCACGTGCGGTCGGCCTCGATGGCCGCCGCCGTCCGCGGCGCGAGGTCCGCGATCACGGAGTCCTCGTGGCAGCTGATCGACCAGGCGCTGGTGAATCCCATGCCGTCGACCGTAGGAGGCGCCACCGACATCTCAGCGGAGCGCGGCCTCCCCGGGGAGTTCCGTGGGCGGGGTGCGGGCGGGGACGGGGAGGCCGAGACGGGTGCGGGCGGCGCGGACCGCCGCGAGTTCGTCGTCGCCGGCCCGCCCCCAGTCGCTCAGTTCGCGGACCTGTTCGGGCGTGGCCAGCAGGCGTGCGTACTCCGGGTCCGCTCCCGCGGGGAGGCCGGTGAGGCGGGCCGTGGTGCGGGCGTGGACGCCCTGCTCGCCGTGCCGGTAGCCGAGCGGGACGGCGTCCTCGGCGGTCGCGGCCGTCGGGGGCGGGAGGTGGGCGGCGCCGGTGGCCCGGGAGATCAGCAGCAGGACCCGGCCGTCGGGGGCGAACAGCCAGGCCGACAGGTCCCGCACGGGCAGCCGCTCCGGGACCGGACCCGGGTGCCAGGCACCGTGCTGCGGGATCCGCCGGGTGCGCAGGACCCCGAGCCGGTCGAGGGCGGTCGGCGCGGTGGGGCGGCCGTCCTCCAGCAGGGCGGTGCCGGAGCCGTTGACGCGGGCGCGCAGGGCGGACAGTGCGCGGCGGGCGTCGCCGGGATCCATCAGGGCGGGCAGGTCGGCCGGTTCGGCGAAGTGGATGCCGGTGATCTCCTGGGCCGGGAGGCGGACGGCCTCGATCCGGTCGGGGGTCCAGGTGCCGCCGTCGTAGACGTGCAGGATCTCGCCGGGGAAGCGCATCTCGGGCGGGAAGCCGGGGGTGTCGGCCGGGATCCAGTCCACGGCGAGCCCGCGCGGGTAGCGGCCGTCGACGCCGAGCTCCTCGCGCAGCTCGCGGGCGGCCGCCGCGGACGGTGCCTCGCCGGCGTCCACGGCCCCGCCGGGGAGCAGCCGGTCGGCGCGGTAGTCGACGCTCTGGACGAGGATCCGGCCGCGGGTGTCGGTGACGAGGACGACGGCCGCGGTCCACACGGCGGCCCGCGAGGCCCCGTACTCCGCCGGGGTCATCCAGGTCCCCGTCCGCTCCCGCTCGTGTTCCTCGATCGCGCTCTGGTCGGTCAGCTGCGGCATCGGACTCCGTTCACCGTGGGTGGACCTGCCGGCCTGTGCAACAGCGGGCACGGCTCCCGGGTTACGGCGATCCGCCCGCCCTCGGCGACCCGTCCGCCCCCGCACCGGCACCCCCGCGCCTTTGCCACCCCTATACCTCCTTATTACTTGGTTATGTACTCCCTGGTACGTTCCGGATGCGGACTGGCGGCGTGAAAGCCGCCGGTCCGACCAGTCTTCGCGCACCGCACGCACCGCACGCACGGCGCGCACCGCACGCACGCCCGAGCCGCCCGAACCGCCCGGACCCAGGAGAGACCCACACATGCGACGCGCCTCCCCCACGGGCACCGGCACCCCGGCGGACCCCGCGTGAGGGGCCTCGGCGCGGGGGCGGCGGCCCCGGCCGGGGGGTCCGGCGGCCGGCTGGCCGGGGTCGACGCCGTACGCGGCCTGGCCGTCCTCGGCATGTTCGCCGTGCACGTGGGCCCCAGCCCGGAGCCGGAGGGCGCCGGCTACCTCCTCGTCGCGGCCGACGGACGCGCACCGGCCCTCTTCACCCTGCTCGCCGGCTTCTCCCTGGTCCTCGCCCAGCGCGGGCTGGACCCGGCGCAGCGCCCGCAGGGCTGGGCTGGGCGCTGGCGCCCCCTGCTGATCCGCTGCGCGCTGCTGGCCGTACTCGGCGTGTGGCTGGCCTCCCTCTGGCCCGGGATCCTGGTCATCCTGGCCTTCTTCGCCGTGTACTTCCTGGCTGCCGAGCCCTTCACGCGGCTGTCCACCCCGGTGCTCACCGCCGTGGCGGGCGCTTCGGTGGTGGCGGGCCCGCTGCTGTCGTTCCTGCTGGGCCCGGTGTTCGGTTACGAGGCGTCGGGGCGCGGACTGGTCCCCGAGGCCGCGGACCTGGCCAGTTGGTCCGGGCTGGGCGCGGTGCTGCTGGAGCTGCTGCTCACCGGGGCCTATCCGCTGGCCACCTACTTCCCGTACGTGCTGGCCGGGATGGCGCTCGCCCGGCTGTGCGACGTGCGGGAGCGGCCGGTGGCCCGGCGGATGGCGGTGTGGGGCACGGTGGCCGCCCTCGCCGGATACGGCTCCGCATGGCTCGCGAGCCATGTGTTCGGCGCCCGGCAGCGGTTGCTGGAGGCGATCGCCGTGCACCATCCGGAGGCCCTTACCGCGGCCGATCCCGTCCGGGAGGTGCTGCAGGGTCAGTACGGAGCCGTGCCCAGCACCTCCTGGTACTGGCTGCTGGTGGCCGATCCCTACAGCCAGACCCCGCTGGAGACCCTGGGCAACGCGGGCGTGGGCTGCGCTCTCATCGGCCTGTGCGCGCTCGCCGCGCGGCACGGGGTGGGCGCGCGGCTGCTGCGGCCGCTCACGCTGCTCGGGGCGATGGCGCTGAGCGCGTACGTCGTCCACGCGCTGGTGCTGGCCGGTCCGGCGCACGGCGCCGCGTCCTGGTCCGCCTGGCTGGCCTTCAGCGGCGCGGCCCTGGCCCTGACCTGGGCCTGGCAGCGGATCTGGGCCGAGAGCCCGCTGCGCCGGGGCCCGGTGGAACACCTGCTCCGGCTGGCCACGCGGGGGCGTAGCCGGGCCTGAGCGCGCGCCGTCACCCGTCCGTGTGACGGGTTCGGCTCGCGCGGCGCCGGTACGGCAGGCTGGGCGGATGCAGCTGCGTCTCGCCCTGCCCCTGACCCTTGCCGCGCTCGTGACGGCCACCGGGTGCGTGACGGTGCACCCCGCCGCTCCGCCGGACGCCCAGCGGCAGGCGCACGGGGCGGCGGCCCGTACGCAAGGCCCGCAACCGACGCCCCTCGCACTGCCGTTGAGCCCCCTCCCGACCTCGCCCGAACCCGCCTCCCCCGCGCCGCCCGCACCGCCCGCACCACCCGCTCCGCGCCTGGTCCCGGAGGCCGGGCCGGCACCGGTACCGGTACCGGCCGCTGCCGAGCGGCCGCGTCGCCCGCGCCGGGCCGACGCGAAGCCTCCGCGCCCCCGGCGGCCCGCCGGGCAGGCGAAGCCCGCGGCCCCGGCGAAGCCCCGCAAGCGGCCGCCGACGGTGGCGGCCAAGCCCCGGCCGGAGCCGCAGGGTTCGTACGACATGGCCTCCCTGTGCGAGGCGGCCAAGGGCACCGTTCATCCGTCCATCGTCGCCCTCTGTCACTGAGGGCGGCGGGTGCCCGGGGGCATCCGGGCCGGCTCCGGGCTCGGGTCATGTCGGGGCGGCCCACGGCGATACCCTCGGAGCCGCGGAACGGACGACACGGGGAGCCAAGAGCATGTACGACGCGGGGCCGTCGGCGGTGGATGCCGTGCGGGCGCTGAAGGAGCTGGCGCGGGAACGGCCGGACGAGCTGGAGCTGTTCGAGGGCTTCACGGACGCGGAGCTGGACGGCTGGGCCGTGGCGGTGCCCGAGGAGGTGCGGGGCGTCCTGCGGGAGATCGGCGGCCTGGAGACCGAGGACCACGAGTACCGCTTCGGGCCGCGCGGCCGCGAGGTGTTCGCGGACGGCTGCTGGACCCTGGGTGAGACGGATTTCGGCGAGGGGTCGCTGATCGTGGGGGTCGGGGCCGCCGGCTGGGGGCCCGTCGTGGCCGTCAACCCGTGGGGAGCCGACCCCGATGTCACCGTCGAGGCACCGGACTTCACCGCCTGGCTCGCCGGGTTCGCCGAGCGGATCGCGGACGGGGTGGTGGACCGGCCGAGGGGGAAGTTCTCCGTACCGGCCGCCTCCACCGTCGAACTCGCCGAGGGAGGCGAGGGAGATGAGGGGGATGAGGCGGGCGAGGGGCCCGACCGCGAGCTCGCCGCGCTCGTCGGACGCGGCGACCCGCTCACCGATCTCGTCGACCTGCACCGCCTGCCGGGCTATCCGTGCGCCGTGGACTGGGAACCGTACTTCTCCACCTTCCACAACACGGCCGACACCGGAAGCAGCGAGGTCCAGTTCCAGATCGTCGGTGAGGGCCGGGCCCTCCTGCTGCGCAGCGTGGTCAGCGGCGACTTCCTCGGCCGGGCCGTGCGCCGCCACCGCGTGCCGGCCGATGCCGCCCGGCGTGCCGTGGCCGAGCTGCGGGACCTGGCCGACGGCTGCCCCGGCTTCGTCGTGCTCGACGCGGGCTGCGCCGACTCCGTCATGGACGGCTGGGCGGTCCCGGTCCCCGAGGAGGTCCGGACCGTGCTCCGGGAGATCGGCGGGGTGGCGATCGCGGGGCTTGCGGCGCTGCGGCTGCTGCCCGGGGCGCCCGAGCACGCGGTGGACCCCGAGCTGCACCGCATGCTGGGCGGCGACGGTTCGTACTGGCCGCTCGCCCGGATCAGCCACGGGCGCGGCCACGCCCTCGCGCAGGTCCGCATCGACCCGGCGACCGGCCGGTGGGGGTACGTCGTATCCGTGCCCGGCGACGGCGAGAGCCTGCGGGAGTACCCGGAGCTGGCCCTGCTCGCCGAGTCGCTGCCGGACCTGCTGCTGACTCTCGCACGGCTGGCCCGGCGGGCCGCGGCGGGCCCCGACTTCGCCGCGCGGATGGCCCGGGACACCCGGTGGCTGTTCCCCAACACCGGGGAGCCGTGGCCGCGGCCCGCCCCGGTCGGCGAGTGGGCCGGTTCGGCGGACCCGCTGCTCGCGGCGGCCACCGAGCTGCCGGACGGGACGCACGCCGCCGACCTGCGGGCCGTGCCGATCCCGAGCGACCTGTGCTTCTACCGGGCGGCCGGCTGGCCGTACGCGGCCCGGCTGGAGCGGCTGCACTTCGCGGCGGCCGGCCAACTGGCCGCCGCGGTGCCGGTGTCTGCGCCCGCGCCTGTGCCGGTCTCGGGCTGACGGCCGCGCGGCCCCCGGGGACCGGTTCATCCGACCGGCCCCGGCCCGCCTGCCCGGGTGTGGCGGGCGGGTTCGCTTGGATGGGCCGGGCCGGGCCCGACCGGAGCCCCGTACAGCCCTCCACCCCCAGGGAGTCGCCATGACGAAGATCGTCCTCTTCGGCGCGACCGGCACCGTCGGATCCCGGGTGCTGCGCGAAGCACTCAGACGCGGCCACGAGGTCACGGCCGTCGTCCGCGATCCGGCGAAGCTCCCGGACCCGGTGAGCCGGGCCGGGGCCGAGGCCGGGGCTCTCGTGGTTCAGGTGGTGCGCGGCGATGTCCTCGATCCGGCGTCGGTGGCCGCGGCGGTGGCCGGGCACGATGTGGTGGTCAGCGCCTTCGGCCCCGGCCGCGGGGACCCGGCCGCCCTCGTGACCGCCGCGAAGTCGCTGATCGGCGGGGTACGGTCGCTCGGTGCGAACGTTCCCGCGCCGCGGGTGGTCATCGTCGGCGGGGCGGGCTCGCTGCGGACCCCCGGCGGCCCGCTGGTCCTGGACGAGGCCGGTGTCCCGGCGGCCGTCCTGGCGGTGATGCACGCCCACGGCGAGGTCCTGGACTTCCTGCGCACGGTGCCCGTGGAGCAGGTGCGCTGGACCTGTCTGAGCCCGCCCGAGCACATCACGCCGGGCGAGCGTACGGGCACGTACCGGCTGGGCCTCGACGGCCTGGTGGTCGACGAGGAGGGCCGGAGCCGGATCTCGACGGAGGACTTCGCCGTCGCCCTGGTCGACGAGATCGAGCGCGACGCGCACGCGGGCCGGCGGTTCACCGTCGCCCACTGAGCGGCCGGGAAGGCGTGCGGTGGGCGTGCGGTGGGCGTGCGGAAAGGCTTATTGGGTGGATGCGTCCGGTCGGGTTACCTACTGTGACGGGGCACCCGATGTCGAGCAGGAGCGGATCATGCGCATCCACTATCCCCGTACGCCGCACCTCCCCTGGTCCCCCGGGGCGGCGGCGGATGATGTCCGGGCGCTCGGACTGGCGGGGTTGGCCGGGCACGAGGTCGTGGTGACGGAGAAGCTCGACGGGGAGAACACCACCCTGTACGCGGACGGCCTGCACGCACGCTCGCTCGACTCGGCGCACCACCCCTCGCGGGCGTGGGTCAAGGGCCTCCAGGGCCGCATCGGCCCCGGGATCCCGGCCGGGTGGCGGGTGTGTGGGGAGAACCTCTACGCCCGGCATTCGATCCCGTACGAGGACCTGGACAGCTGGTTCTACGGGTTCTCGGTGTGGGACGGGGAGCACTGCCTGGACTGGGACCGGACCGTACGGTTCCTGCGTGGCCTGGGCGTGCCCACCCCGCGCGTGCTGTGGCGGGGCACCTTCGACGAGCGCGCGCTGCGCAGGCTGAAGCTCGACACGGCGCGCCAGGAGGGGTACGTCGTACGGACGGCGGCCGGCTTCGCGCGCGAGGACTTCGGTCGGTGCGTGGCCAAGTGGGTGCGGGGCGGCCATGTGCAGACGAGTACGCACTGGATGTTCGCGCAGGTCGTGCCGAACGGGCTCGGGCCGACAGCCCCGTTGTGGGCGGTGCGCTCGGGGGCCGAGGCCGATGTGCCCGGGCTGTCCGCCGCCCTCGGGATGAGCGGGACCGACGCCACCGACGCCACCGGAGCCGCCGACGCGGACGAGGTCGCCGAGGTCGCGGCGCGGATCGACGGGGCGGGGCGGACCGGGGAGGACCGGCTGGCCGGTGTCCTGGCGGCCGTGCTCCGCCGTGAGCCGCGGGCCCGGATCGCGGCCCGGATCGCGGCGGGCCCGGGCGGGATGGAGCTCGCGCGGCGGGTCGCCGACCTGGTGGGGCTGTACCCGTACCTGCAGCGGCCGTTCCCGGACGAGGACCGGCGGGCCGGGCTGGTCCGGATGGCCGCGGCGGCCGATCTCGGTGTGCTGCACGCACTCGCCGGGGGGCTGGCGGACGGGTCGGCGGCGCGGGAGTGCGCGGAGTGGTCCGCGCTGTGCGCCGAGGAGGCGGGGCTGCTCGGCCCGGATCCGCTGGAGGCACTGCGGGCCGGGCTCGGCGAGGCGCTCGCCGGGCTGGGCGCGGAGGCCGCGGACCGCTGCTGGGCGGAGGCCCGGCGCGCGTTCGCGCAGGGCAGGATCTCGGGTTCCGCGGTGGAGGAAGCCGTGGCGGCGACGTGGCAGTGGCGCGAGGGAACGTTTCCCCGGTTGGTGCAGCTGTGCGGGCCCTCGGGCAGCGGGAAGAGCACCTTCGGCCGCGAACTGCCCGGTGTGGACGCGTACATCAGTCTTGACGATCTGCGCACGGCCAGGGGTTCCCGTGCGGACCAAGGGGCCAACGCCGAGGTGTTGAGCGAGGGCCTGGACCGGCTCGACGCGGCCCTGGCCCGCGGCGGGACGGTGGTGTGGGACGCCACCTCGCTCACCGGCCAGCAGCGGGGCCTGGCGGGCTCGGTCGCACGGCGCCGTGACGCGCTGGTCACCCACGCCGTGGTGCTGGTGGAGGAGGCGGAGCTGGTGCGGCGCAACGGCGTGCGCCCGCATCCGGTGCCGCCGCAGGTGCTCACCTCGCAGGTGCGCCGGTTCAGCCCGCCGTACGCCGGTCAGGCGCACCGGACGTGGTACATCGGTGCGGCCGGGGTCGTCGAGGACACGGCGGGCGGCCTTACGGCCGGACGCGCGGACGCCCGACAGGCACAGGGACAGGGACTGGGACGGGGACAGCACTGATGCGTACCAGCGAGGAGCTCTACCACCGGGTCCGCTGGGACTCCCGGTTCGATCCGGCGCGGTTCGTGCTCGGACTGCTCCAGCGCGGGGCCGCGCCGAAGCGGGTCCCGCTGCCCTCCTTCGTGCCCGGCGGCGACATCCCCTGGCACCGGGTGCTGTTCGTCGAGGCGGACGGTGAGCTGGTGTGGGACCGCGCCACGGGCGTGGACCGCATCGATGTCACCGCGGCGGGCCGGGTCCGCGATCCGCGGCTGCTGCGAGCCCCGTTCTTCACCGCCCGGACCCCGCACGCATGGGATCCGGCCGGCGGCGGCGCCTGGCGGCCCGCCGAGCCGGTGCCCGGGGGCGGCACGGCCTCCGCCGTGTCCTCGGTGCGGCTGCTGACCTGGAACACGCTCTGGGACCGGTACGACGCCCCGCGCATCTCCACCGCCCGGCGCAGGCCGCTGCTGCTGGCCGATCTCGCGGCCGCCGACGCCGATGTCATCGCGCTGCAGGAGGTCGAACCCGAGCTGCTCGGCATGCTGCTGGCGGCGCCGTGGGTGCGGGCCTCGTACACCCTCGGTACGGATCCGGGCGGCCGGGACGTCGCCGAGTGCGGGCTCCTGGTGCTCAGCCGGCTTCCGGTGCGGGAGGCGGGGATGCACCTGCTCCGCGCGCACAAGGCGGTCACCGCCGTCACCGTGGACACCGCGGCCGGCCCCCTGGTCGTCGCGAACACCCACCTGACCAGCGACCACACCGAGAACGGCGACGTCCGGCGGGTCGCCGAACTGACCCGGCTCGCCGAGGGGCTGGGCGGCATCGAGGCGGGGGTGGCGCTGCTGGGCGACTTCAACGACGGCCGCCACGGCGTCGAGGGTCCCGCGGCCGCGCTCGGCATGCGGGACGCCTGGAGCGACGTCCACGGAGCGGCGGACGACACGCCGACCTTCGACCCGGTGGCCAATCCGCTGGCCGCGGTGGGCTCCCTGTCGGGCCGGCCGGGCCGGCTGGACCGGATCCTGCTGCGGTCCACGACGGCGCGGGTGGCCCGGGCCGCGCTGCGCGGCGACGCACCGGCCCCGGAGGGGCTGTTCATCTCCGACCACTTCGGTGTGGAGGCGACGGTGGAGTTCGGGGAACGGGACGGCGCGCCCGCGCGCCTCGGCGTACCGGCGACGGCGCGGACGGCGGTGGCATGGCTTCCGCCGCCCCTGCCGGAGGCGGTACGGGAGCTGCGCCACGCGCTCGACCCGCAGGCCGGGCGCTGGCCCGCGCACGTGAACCTGCTCTTCGGCTTCGTGCCGGAGTCCTCCTTCGCCGAGGCGGCACCGATCCTGGCAGAGGTGGCCGCCGCGACCGGGCCGTTTCCCGTCCGGCTGGAGGGTGTGCACAGCTTCGGACACCGTGAGGACGCCACCGTCTGGCTGGACCCGGCGGCGGCCGGTGAGGCGCCGTGGCAGGAGCTCCGGCGCGCGCTGGCGGAGCGGTTCCCGGGCTGCCGGGGGCGTACGGGTGACCACCACGGCTACACCCCGCATCTGACGCTGGGGCGCAGTCAGGACCCGCAACGCGCGGTCGCGTCCTTCGCGGCGCGGCTCGGCGGCCCGCTGGCCGCGCGGGTCGGGGAACTGGCCGTGCTCTCGCGGCGCGGGGACGGGCCGATGCGGGTCCGGGCGACGGTGGCACTGGGGACGGGCGAGGTCCGCTGGGAGCCGGAGACGGGGACGGATCCGGAGACGGAGACGGAGACGGAGACGGCAACGGAGACGGAAACGGCGGACCGGACCGGGCCAGGGCCAAGGCGGCCCTTGCGGCCAAGGCCCGTGATCCGGGAGGAGGACGCCGAGTCGGTCACCGCGCGCGTCCGGGCCGCCCTCGGCGACGCGCAGGTGCACCTGGCCGGATCGCGCCGCATGGGCTGTGCGCTTCCGGAGTCGGACCTGGACCTGGTGGCGGTGCTGCCGGGTCCGGCCGATGTGGCCCTCGTACGGGACCGGGTGGCGGCGGCGCTGCCCGAGGCGGGGCGGCTGCGTGAGGTGGCGGGGGCACGGGTGCCGGGGCTGCGGTTCCGCGTCGGCGGGCTGTCGGTGGATCTGGTCACGGTGGCCACCGACGGGCCGGCTCCGGCGCACGCGGTGGCACGGCGGGCCGAGCTGGGCGAGGCGGCCGCGCTCGCGCTGAGCGCGGTCAGCGACGCCGATGCCGTACGGGAACGGGTGGGGGCGGATCGGCAGGCCGCGTTCGCCGGGCTGGCGCGGCAGGTGAAGGCGTGGGCCCGGGCCCGGGGGCTGGACTCTGCGCCGTTCGGCGGGCTGCCGGGGCTGGCCTGGGCGGTTCTCGCGGCGCGCACGGTGGAGGAGGCCGGGGCGCTGTCGCCCGATGCCCTGCTGCGCGAGTTCTTCGGCAGCTGGGCCGCCTGGGACTGGCGTGTGCCCGTGTCGCTGTCGGCGGCGGGCCCGGACGAGGCGGAGGAGGGGCCGGACGCGGTCACGGTCCTCACCCCCTCGGAGCCGGTGCGCAGCTGCACGGCCCAGGTCGGGCCGGGCCTGCGCGACCTGCTGGTCCAGGAGTTGTACACGGCCTGGGAGCTGCTGGAGTCCGGCCCCGCGGACCGCGGGTGGGCCCCGGGGCCGCCGCCGCTGCACCGTCGGCACGCCGCCTGGGCGGTGGTGACCGTACGGACGGCCTCCGAGGGCGGGTTCGAGGAGACCCTGGGCCGGGTGCGGGGGCGGCTGCGGGCTCTGCTCGGCGCGCTGGAGGAGGCCGGTGTGACGGACGCGCACGCCTGGCCCCGCCCCTTCGCGTCGGGTCCGGCCCTGGCCCGCTACGCGATCGGCCTCGGCGCCGCTCCCCCGGACGCGGCGCGCCTGGCCGCCCTGGCCGGCCCCTGGCGGACCGGCCTGCCGGGGGTCGAGGTCTCGTGGGCGGCCGGCGGCGAGGTGCCGGACCTGGTGTGAGGGCGAGGGGAGAGGGGTGACGGAGAGGTGTCGGGGGGTCGTACGCCGCGTGGGTCAGATCTCGATGATGATCTTCCCTGCCGTGTGCCCGCCCTGGCTCAGCTCGAAGGCGGCCGCCAGCTCGCCCAGCGGGAAGGTCGTGGCGACCGGCACCTTCAGCTTTCCGCTGTCGGCGAGCCGGCCCAGTTCGGCCAGATCGCTGCCGACCGGGCGGACCCACATCCACTCGCCGCCCGCCCCGAGCACACTGGGGTCGGCGATGGAGGCGTGCCGGCCGTCGTCGTGGAGCACCTCCCGGGTGACGGCGCCGACGCCGCCGACGAAGTCCGCGACGACCGTGGGCCCGTCGGGTACGAGGGCCCGTACGCGCGCGGCGAGTCCGTCCCCGTACTCGATGGGTTCGGCGCCGAGTTCGCGTACCCGGTCGTGATTGCGCGGGGAGGCGGTGCCGATGACCCGGGCGCCCAGTGCGCGGGCGATCTGCACGCCGAAGGAGCCGACCCCGCCCGCCGCGCCGTGGATGAGGACGGTGTCGTCCTTGCCGGTGCCGAGGCGGGTGAGCAGCTGGTAGGCGGTGAGCCCGGCGAGCGGGAGTCCGGCGGCCTCGGCCCAGTCGAGCGAGGAGGGCTTGTGCGCGAGGGCGCGGACGGGCACGGTGACGAACTCGGCGAAGGTCCCGCCGTGCACGTAGTCCTTGCGGGCGTACGCGATGACCTCGTCGCCCTCGGCGTATTCGGGGGTGTCGATGCCGACCCGCTCGACGGTGCCGGACACGTCCCAGCCGGGGACCACCGGGTAGACGACGTCCATCAGGGGGTCCAGCCCGCCCGCCATGATCTTCCAGTCGACCGGGTTCACGGCGGCGCACTTGACCCTGACGAGGACCTCACCGGGTCCGAGCTTGGGCATCGGCAGCCGGGTCTCGGAGAGCACCTCCGTCCCGCCGTACGTCTCGTACGCCATCGCCCGCATGGTTTCCTGGCTGCTGCCGCCCGACTGGGACATGTACCCGACCTCTCCGTGTGCTGGTGGAACCCGCCCCCGGCCCATCCCACCATGCACGAAGCGCCCGCCCCACGAAGCGGGGCGGGCGCGGCGCGGCGCGGCAGGGCGCGAGGGGGCTCACTCGTACTCGGTGCCGCCCTTGCGGGTCAGGTACGCCGGGCTGACCGCCTTGGCGATGGCGCGGCCGCCCACGACCGGGCTGTACCGTTCCGCCGACGGCCGGATGACGACGCCCTCGCGCAGGTGCGCGGCCTTCCCCGAGACGGTCTCGCGGCCGGTCGCCAGCTCCAGCACCTTGTCGAGGTCGTACGGGCCCTCGTACAGCCGCGGTACCAGCGGAAGCTCACCGTCCGTCAGTACGGCGGCCGGGTCCAGCCAGCGCGTCTGCCCGTCGATCTCGGCGGAGACGTCGAAGACGGCGTATCCGGGTGGCGTGTCGGCGGTGCGGACGTCGGTCCCGTACGAGAGGTCCTGGACGCCCTTGCCGTACACCTCGCCGAAGATCCCGACCCTTGTCGCGCCGAGGCGGTCGGCCAGGGCCGCCGCGACGGCCGCCACGTCGTGCCCGTGTACGGCCCGCCAGTAGAGGTTGCGCTCGTCCTCCTTGAGCGCCAGCCCCTTCGAGCCGAACCCCTTGGAGGAGACGAAGGACCGCTCGCCCTCGACCACGTACGTGAACAGGCAGGCGGTGCCGTGGAGTTTCTCGGTGAGGACGACCGGCTCGCCGGGTTCGAAGATGTGCGGGTAGCGCTGGAGGTTCTCGATGTCGACCCACGGCATCAGGTCGGCGGCGGCTTCGACGTCACCGCTCATGGTCGTGGGTATGGGCGGGGCCCATTTGGTGATGCCGAGCAGTTCCGTGAAGTCCGTCCCCTCCTCGGCCGCCCGGGCCAGGTCCACGCCGGCGAGCGCGCGCGGCCTGCACACCAGCCCTTGCGAGAGTTCGCCGCGGAGCCGGACCGCCTTGACCCGGTCGGCAGAGCCGCCGGCGAGCCGTCCGGTGAGGCCGAGCTCTTCGATCAGATCCGCCGGAAGCACGGCCTGTTCGGGGATGTAGACCGCGAACTCGCCCGTGCGGTAGGCGCCCTTGGCGATGACGGCGCGGTAGAGGCCCACCTGGGCCAGTTCCAGCGCATCCGCGTTCGGGTGCTCATGGACGGTCAGTTCTTCGGCGGTGACGCGCAGGGTCGACATGGGACGGCTCCAACAGTGGTCAGGGACACGGACGACGCCCGGTGGTGCGGCGCGTCGGTGACGAACACTCTGCTTCCCGCCATTTCCGCTGGTCCAGCGAATATCACGGTGTTAGCCTGCCCGCCCCGCCCGTGCGCCCCGGCGCCCTTCGCTCCCCCGTTCGTTCCGCGTTTCACGTTCCGTGTTCCATGTCCCGCAGGAGGCACCCATGTCAGCTCGTCCGGTCACCGTCGTCACCGGCGGCAGCAGGGGCATCGGCGCGGCAACCTGTCTGCGGCTGGCCTCCGGCGGGCACGATCTGGTGCTCGGTTACACCCGCGACGCGGCGGCGGCCGAGGCCGTCGCCGAGCGGGTACGGGCCGCCGGGGCCCGCTGTGTGACCGTGCGCGGTGACATCTCCCAGGAGTGCGCCGTCGAGCGGCTCTTCGACATCGCCGGCGCCGAACTCGGCAGGGTGACGGGGCTGGTGAACAACGCCGGGGTGACCGGCCCGCTGGGGCGGCTCGCCGATGCCCGCACCGAGGACCTGCGGCGGGTCGTGGAGGTGAACCTCCTCGGGTACCTGCTGTGCTGCCGCCGGGCCGCCCGCGACATGGCGGAGGCCGACGGCGGGGCGATCGTGAACGTCTCCTCCACGGCCGCCACCCTCGGCAGCCCCGGGGAGTACGTGCACTACGCGGCGACCAAGGCTGCCGTCGACGCGCTCACCGTGGGGCTCGCCAAGGAGCTGGGCCCGGACGGGATCCGGGTCAACGCCGTGGCGCCGGGCATCATCGAGACCGACATGCACGCGGCGATGGGCGATCCCGACCGTCCGGCGAAGGCCGCGGCCGGGATCCCGCTCGGCAGGCCCGGCCGGCCCGACGAGATCGCCGGGGCGATCGCCTGGCTGCTCTCCGCGGACGCCTCGTACACGACGGGCACCGTGCTGCGGGTCTCCGGCGGCCGCTGATCCGCGTGGTCCGCGGCGGTCAGCGCATCGCCGCCTGGGTGGCCGGGCCGTAGACGCCCGGCGGGTCACCCTTGAGGGAGCGGTCGCGCTGCAGCTGGCCGACGCCGCGCTTGGTCTGGTTGTCGTAGACCCCGGTGACGGAGACGTACGTGAACCCCTGCCCGCGGAGCAGCTCCTGCAGGGCGCGCACCTCGGGGCCGCTGTCGCCCATCCGCAGCGTTGCGGACGAGCTCGGCGGGCTCGGGACCGAAGCGCTGGGCGAGGGCGGCGGTTTCGGGCCCTGGCTCGGGGACGCGCCCGGCTCCCGGGAGGGAGAGGGCGAGGCCGAGGCAGAGGCGGAGGGAGACGGTGCGGACGGCGTCGGCCCGGGGGCGTCGGCCTCGGCGACGGACCCCGGGCTGCGCCCGGGGAGCATCGGTACGGACAGCTCGGCGGGCGCCCCGGCCCGGGGCGGCTGCGGGTCGGGGTCGCCCAGCAGGAGCACCAGGGCGCCTGCCGCGGCGAGCGCCAGCAGGGTCAGGACGGCGAACGGAAGCCGGCTGCGGTGACCACGGACGGCGCCCCGGGCGGCAGCCGGGACGGGAGCGGATACCGGAGCGGGAACGGTGGCGGGAACGGTCGCGGGAACGCCGGGTTCCTGGACGTGCGCCGGGCCGGGGAAAGCGAGGGGGCCGGTCTGCGGCCAGGCGGGCGCGGTCGACCGGGGCGGTGGGCCCGAGGGGGCGACGTACGGGCGTACGAGCAGGTGGTCGTCGGGGACGATCCCGCTCTCATCAGGGTCCTGGCGCATGGTGGTCTCCCGGCGGGGACGGGGGCCGGCGCGGCGGTGCGGTGCCGGCCCCCACCCGGTCCGTCAGGCTCCGTGCCGCCGGGCGGCGGGAGCCGGGGCCGCGCCGGCGGCAGCGGGAGCGCCGGGCGTGCCGAGTGCACTGAATGTGCCGAGTGCGCCGTATGCGCGGTGTGCGCGGTGTGCAGCAGAGCCGCCGATTTCGGCCGGGTCGATCGACGGGCGAACGGATATGGGCATCTGGCGTATCTCCGAAGTGCGGCTCAAGCTGTGATTCTTGATCGGCGCACTCTTGCCCTCCGGCGGGGGCCGGGTCAAGCCGGGTGTCCGATCCGCCCCCGTCCATCCGATCTGTCGGGCAGAGCCGCTCCCGCCGCGCCCCGCCATCAGCCGAGGGTGCGGGAGGTGCGGCGGATCGCCGTGACCCACACCGTGGCGGCGGCCGCGAGCATCAGGGCGGCCCCGCCGAGCGGGGCGGCGGGTGCGGAGATGCCGTCGACCGCGAGACCGCCGCACAGCGCGCCCGCCGCTATGGCGAAGTTGAACATGGCCACCATCAGCGAGGACGCGGACTCGGGCGCTTCCGGGGCCGCCTTGATCATCCAGCCCTGCACGCTCACCGAGACCCCGCCGTACGCGAGTCCCCAGGCCAGCAGCAGTGCGGTGCCGACGGCCGGTCCCGGCAGGACCGCGATCAGCGCGAGGATGACGGTGAGGGAGGAGCTGACCACGAGCAGGGTCCGGTACGCGTCGCGAGCCCCGGCCAGGAAGTTCCCCGCGACGCCGGCGACGCCGTAGCCGAGCAGCAGGGTGCTGATGTACCCGGGGTCGACGCCGGAGACCTCCTGCAGGATCGGCCGTACGAACGTGTAGGCGGCGAACTGCCCGGTCACCACGAGGAAGGTGACGATGACCCCGGCCCGCACGGCGCGGTTCTCCCGGAGCAGGGCGGGGAGTTCGGGAAAGGTGATGTGCCGGGTCGCCGGCAGCGGGGGCAGCAGCACGAGCAGGGCGGTCAGCGTGACGAGGCCGAGGGCGCCGACCGCCGCGAAGGCGGTGCGCCAGCCGCCGAGTTCACCGAGCAGGGTGCCGGCGGGAACGCCGAGCACGGAGGCGGTGGGGACACCGCCGAAGACGAGCGCGGTGGCCCGGCCGACCTGGTGCCCGGGGACGAGGCGTACGGCGAGTCCGCCGGCGATGGCCCAGAATCCGCCGACGCTGACGCCGACGAGCAGACGGGCCGCCAGTACGACGGCGAAGTCCGGGGCGAGGGCGGCGGCGAGGTTGGCGGCGGCCATCAGGCCGATGAGCACGCACAACACGAGCCGCCGGTCGAGCCGGCCGGCGCCGACGGTGACCAGCGGCGCGCAGAATCCGGCGACCAGCCCGGGCGCGGTGACCATCAGGCCGGCGGTCCCGTCGGACACGCCGAGGGCGGCCCCGACGGGGGTGAGCAGCCCGACCGGCAGCAGCTCGGAGGTGATCAGGCAGAAGATGCCGAGCGAGACGGCGCAGACGGCCGCCCAGCCCTTCCACGGAGCGGCACCGCTCCCCGGTGCGGGTCCGGTTCCCGGTGCGGGTCCGGCTCCCGGCCCGGCTATGGACTCTGGCCCCCTGGGCGGGCCGGACACGGGGGGCGGCGCGGGATCGTTGCCGGGCGCGGCAGCTGAGGTCATGGATCGGTACTCCGTACGGACGATCGGCGGGCAGGACACGGCGGCACGGGGAGCCGGGGGTCGCGCCTCCCCCTTCACCCGTACTGCCGTTCCAATTTCCCACACGCCCCGGCCATTCCCGCCGGGCCGGTGTCACCCGCACGCGTGAGAGGGGAACCCGGCCGGCCGGGACGTACGGCAAGGTGGTCGGATGCAGTTACGCCGGGCCGTGCCCCTCTCCCTCGTCGTGCTCCTCGCCAGCACCGGCTGTGTCTCCGTCGGACCGCGGGATCCGGCTCCGGCTCCCGTACGGGGATCCGTACCGCCGGCCGAGGCGCCCGGGATCCCGCCGCCCCTGGCCCTGCCGCTGGGTGCCCTGCCCGGGGCCGCCGCATCCGCTCCGGACGCGGCCCAGGACCCGCACGCGGACGCGGACGCGGACGCGGCTGCGAGCCCGGCCCCGAAGGCGGCTCCGGAGCCGCAGCCCTCACGCGGGCGGGCCGCGCAGGCGCCGCCGCCCCGGCGCAAGCGGGTGCCCGGGCCGGCGACGGCCCATCCGCGGCGGCGACCGGCCCCGCCGCCCCGCCTGGACCAGCTGTGCGCGGCCGCGGAGGACGCGGGCGCGGTACCGCCGTCCGTCGTCGACCTGTGCCTGCGGCAGTACGGCCGCTGACCGGCACGTCCGTCTCCGGTGCGACGCTTGACCCTCCCCCTGTGTCAGACCTTGTAGTGGAGAGCGTCATGTTCACCATCGGAGACTTCGCCAAGCACGGGCGGGTGTCGGTCCGCATGCTGCGTCACTACGACGCCCTCGGACTGCTGCGCCCGGCACGTGTCGACCCCTTCACCGGCTACCGCTTCTACGAGGCCGGGCAGCTCGCCCGCCTCAACCGGATCATCGCGCTCAAGGAACTCGGCTTCTCCCTCGACCAGGTGGGGACGATCCTCGGCGAGCGGGTGGGTCCGGAGGAGCTGCGTGGCATGCTGCGGCTGCGGCAGGCCGAGCTGGAGACCGCCATGGCCGCCGCGGCGGCCCGGCTGGTCCAGGTCGAGGCGAGGCTCCGGACCATCGAGAACGAGGGAACCATGCCTGCCGACGACATCGTCGTGAAGAGCCTTCCGCCCGTCCGGCTCGCCGAGCTGACCGGCACGGCCGGGAGTTACGAACCGCAGGACATCGGCCCGGTCATCGGGCCGCTCTACGACGAGCTGTGCCGCCGGATCGAGGAGGCCGGGGTCGTCCCGACCGGCCCCGGTACCGCCTACTACGAGCACGTGCCCGGCACGGGCTCCGCGGCGGCGGTCCTCGTCCACGCCGGACTGCCGGTGGCGGCTTCGGTCCGCGCCGAGGACCTCGGGGGTGAGGTACGGATCGTCACGCTGCCGGCGGTGGAGCGGGCCGCGACCGTGGTGCACCGCGGCTCGATGGACGGCGTGCTGCCGACGGCGCAGGCCCTGGCGCGGTGGATCGACGCGCACGGGCACCGCTCGGCCGGGTACGGGCGTGAGCTGACCCTGGCCTGCCCGGAGGACCCGGACCAGTGGGTCACCGAACTCCAGGAGCCCCTGGCCGCCACGTCCTGACACCCCCACCACACCCCTGGGGAGCCGTGGGTCCTCAGGGGCGGCGTCCGCAGGCGCGGGCGCACCGCAGGGCGGTGTCCCGCCGGACCGTGCGCAGCCTGCGCACCGTGGTGTGGCCGCGCCGCTTCCACTCGCCCCGGGGCAGCGCGGCCCGCTGGCCGCCGCCCGCGATCAGGGCGTTGACCGGGGTCATCGGGTCGGCGGCCATCGCCTTGGCGAACAGGACGCCGACCACGAGCGGGACCAGGGCCACGGCCAGGGCCGAGCCGGCGGTGGTCACGTGCTGCATGCGCGGGCGGGCGGCCCGGCCGCTCGGGGCGTCTGAAGTCATGTCCCCATTCGACCAGCGGCGCGCCGTCGGGGAATCGGGGTGGATACTCAGGCCGTTGGGTGTGAGGTACTCAGACGCTCGGGACGGGTGGTGGGTGATGGCGGTACCCGGGCAGGGTTTCGAGCCCGCGACCGGCGACGGCCCGGCAGCCGACCCCGGCGGGCGTCAGGCGGAGCTGCGCACCGCGTACGAGGGGCTGCTGCAGATCCGCCGTCTGGTGAACGGCCCGGCGGGCACGGCGGTTCCCGCGCCGTGGGAGGTACGGCAGCTGCCGCGCGCGGTGGCCCTCGTACTGGAGGCGGCGGGGATCGTGCCGTCGGCGCTGGACGCGCAGGGGCGGCGTACGCGGACGGGCTACCGCGTGGCGGCCGGAGCGGAGCCCGGGCGGGCGGAGGTCACCTGGCTGGGCCCGGCGGGCGGCGGCGCGGCCGGTGAGGAGCAGGAGCGGCTGACGGCCTGCGTGGCCGTGCTGGAACGGCTGGGCTGGGTGTGCCTGCTGTACCGGGGGCCTCGCCGGCGCCGCTTCCTGGAGGTGGAGCCCCCGGGCGGGCCGGGAGCGCCCTGAGGGTCCGGCGGGCCGGGCGGGCGCCCGCTCAGCCGAGGGTGAGCAGGACGACGTCCACCTCGTGGCCGCGGGCCTCGGCGAAGTCGCGGGTGCGGCCGGTGACGGTGAACCCGCACTTCTCCAGCACCCGGATCGAGCCCGCGTTGTCGGCCACCGCCCCGGCATGCAGGGGGCGGGTGTCCTCCAGCCGGATCAGTTCGGTCAGCGCCCGGGTGGCGATGCCCCGTCCCCAGTGCTCGGGGCCGATCACGTACGTCACCTCGCGCTCCTCGGGCGGCCCGAACACGGCGGCGTGACCGGCCACGACCCGGTCGGCCAGCACGGTGCGCAGGATCACGGCGGGGTCGTTGCGCACCTTCGCCCAGTGCGTGTCGAAGTGGCCCCGGTCGTAGTGGTACTTCCTGGTGATCGCCGCCATCTGCTGGAGGCCCGGGTGCGTCAGCTGCTCCCAGAAGACGGCCAGGTCGTCGTCGATCGTCTCGCGCAGCTCGACTTCCATGTGCGCTCTCCCTCTCCCCGGTGCCCGATCTTGACGGCCCACCCTACGAGGTGCGCGGGGCGGGCGGGCCCGGTCCCGCGTCAGGAGTAGCGTCCGGCCAGCGCGGCCACCGTCTCGGCGAGGGCGCGGCGCAGTTCGGGCGGGCCGAGCACCTCGGCCTCCGTGCCCAGGCGCAGCAGGTCGCCGACGGCAACGGCCTGGGACTCGACGGCGATGCGCAGCCGGACCCAGCCGTCCGCGTCGGCCGGGCCGGCATCGGCGAGCGCCCTGGTGCCCGCCGCCCCGAACTGCATGGGCAGCAGCCGCTGTCCGCGCGGGGACAGCCGAATGTCGGCGGTCTGCTGGTGGAGTACGGAGTCCAGGCGGCTGGTGGACTCCTGCCAGTACGAGGCGAGTTGGAATCCGGCGGGCCGTTCGAAGCGCTCCGGCGCGGTGTCCACCGTCAGGAACCGGGAGACCCGGTAGGTCCGCACGGCTCCGTCGGCATCGGCGACATCGGCAACATCGGCGACGAGGTACCAGATGCCGCTCTTGAGGACGAGGCCGAGCGGATGCAGCTCGCGCCGTACCTCGCCGCGCCAGCGGCGGTAGTGGGTGCGCAGCACGTGCTGGTCCCAGACGGCCTGGGCGATCTGCGCGAGGTGCGGGACGGGGTCGGCCTCCCGGAACCAGGCGGGCGCGTCGAGGTGGAAGCGGTCCTGGATCCGGCGGGCCCGTACGGCCAGTGCGGTCGGCAGCGCGGCCTGGAGTTTGAGCTGCGCGGCGGCCAGATCGGCGCCGAGGCCGAGCTCCTGCGCGGGTCCCGGGGCGCCGGCCAGGAAGAGGGAGCCGGCCTGGGTGTCGGTGAGGCCTGTGAGGCGTGTGCGGTAGCCGTCGGCCAGCCGGTAGCCACCGGCGGGGCCGCGGTCGGCGAGGACGGGGACGCCCGAGGCGCCGAGCGCGTCGATGTCGCGGTGGATCGTGCGCACCGACACCTCCAGCTCTGCCGCGAGGGCGGGGGCGGTCATCCGGCCGCGGTTCTGCAGCAGCAGGAGCAGGGAGAGAAGCCGGTCGGCACGCATGGCGTCATTGTCCCCCGTACCTGACAGAAGGTGTCAGGTACGGCTGCCAGCCTGGGGGCACGCCGGGCGGAGAGACCGTCCGGCGGGCCGAGAGGACCGTCATGCCCACGCCCGTAGAGACCGGTGGCCGCTTCACCTTCGCCAACTGGGAGGAGAGCCCCGTCGGCGCGGTGGACGCCGTCCCGCGGCTCGCCCACGCCCATGTCAACAACGCCTTCACCGGCGGGATCGCGGCTGCCGAGACCGCCTGCGATTACACGATCGCCTACACGGGGGAGAACCTCGGCTCCTACAGCGGGATGGAGTTGGTGTCCGGCAGCCTCGACGGCCGCAAGGGCAGTTTCGTGCTGGAGGAGCGCGGCAGCTTCGATGCCGGCGGCACGGTCTGCCGGTTCGAGGTGGTCCCCGGCTCCGGCACCGGAGACCTCGCGGGACTGACGGGCTCCGGAGGCTTCACCTACCACCACGGCGACACCTCCGTCGCGTACACCTTCACCTACGACTTGGGGGAGATCCGGTCCCGCTGAGGGACCCGGGCGTACCCGGGTGTCACCGGCCCCCCGGCCGGTGGCACCGGCGTTGTCAGTGGGTCCCTCCAGCGTCTCGGACCTGACGCGGACCGCACATGCCTTCACCTACGCACGCCCCTCCTCGCTGACCGCCTCCGGGGCGGGTCAGGCCCTCGACCTGGAGACGGCGGGCGGGCTGACCCCGGCCGGGGCCGATGCCCACCCCCAGTTCTTCACCGGGTTCCTGAGTGCCCCTCAGGCGCCCGCGCGGGCCCTGCTCGCCGTCGCGGACGTGGCCTCGGCGCGCTACCAGGAACCCGCACAGCGCCGGGCGCTGCTCGCCGGGCTGAAGGGGCTGCGCGGCGAACTGCGTTCCTCGCGGTGGGAGCGCTGGGGGGCGCGGCCGCCCACCGCCGCGCTGCTCGACGTACTGTCCGGCCACCTCCGCCGCAACGAGGAGGTTCCCGCCGCGGGCAACTGAACGGGTTGCCGTAACGGAAAAACTGTTGAACTTTGTCCCACTGTCCGTAAATATGCGGCCAATTTGGCGATGACGGGACTGATGTTTCATCATCATGACCGCACGTCAGCTTTCGGCGTGCGTCAGAGGGAGACGGGGGCGCCGGGGGGTCCCCCGTTCACACCGGCCCGACTCCGCAGGCGAGTTCCGTCTCTCGCCGCGCCCCGCCGCGATTCCCGTTCCCGTTCCCGTCATCCAGGCAAAGGCTCATGTCCGCCCAGCAGCTCTCGGACCTCATACGTTTCGCCCGCAACAACTCGCCCTACTACCGGGACCTCTACGCATCCCTGCCACCACACGTCGACCGCCTCACCGACCTGCCAGTGGTCGATCAGGAGGAGTTCTGGGCGGCCAACGCCCTGCACGACAGCCTCGTGCTGACCGGCCCGCTCAGTGAGGCCACGGTCTACAAGACCGGCGGCACCACCGGGTCCCCCAAGTTCTCCGTCTACACCCGGGACGAGTGGCGCACGTTCGTCACCGCCTTCGGCCAGGGGCTCGTGGACACCGGTCTGCGCCCGGGACACCGCGTCGCCGACCTCTTCTACGCCGGGGAGCTGTACGCCAGTTTCCTCTTCGTCCTCGACTCGCTCGCCCACGCGCCCGTGGACAACGTCCGCCTGCCCATCGGCGGCGGCGCACCGCTGGAATCGACGATCCCGACGCTGCGCGATCTCGCCGCCCAGGTACTGACCGGCACGACCACCACCCTGTGCCGGCTCGCCGAGCAGGTCCTCTCCTCCGGCGTCCCGCTCGGTTCGGTGGAGTTGCTCCTCTTCGGCGGCGAGGCCCTCTTCGACGACCAACGGCGGCTGCTGGCCGCCGCGTTCCCCGGCGCCGAGGTCCGTTCCGTCGGATACGCCAGCGTCGACGCGGGCCTGCTCGGGCGCCCGGTACCCGGCCCCGACGCCCGGGTGCACCGGGCCTTCACCCCGTACGCGGTCGTCGAGATCCTCGACGACTCCACCGGTGAACCCATCACCGAACCGGGGCGGCCCGGCCGGGTCGTCGTCACCAGCCTCTTCCGCCGCCTCATGCCGATCATCCGCTACCCGGCCGGCGACCGGGCCGAGTGGACCGGCACCGGGCCCGGCCACTTCAGGATCCTCGGGCGCGCCGAGGAGGGCGTGCGCGTGGGCCCCGTCTCCCTCTACACCCAGGACGCCCAGGACGCCGTGGCCGCGGCGGACACCGAGGGCCGCGTGGTCGGCATGCAGCTCGTCGTCCGCCGCTGGGACGGCCGCGACGGGCTCGTCCTGCGGCTGGCGACGGCCCCCGGTGACGACGCCGGCGACCAGGTCGCGGGCGGGCGGGCGGCGCTGGCCGAAGCCGTCGTCACGGAGCTGGAGACCGTACGGCCGCTGTATCCGGACAGTGTGCGTGCCGGGTTCGTGCACCCGCTGTCCGTGGAGTGGGCACGCCACCGCGACCTGGCCGTCAACCCGCGCTCGGGCAAGCTCGTCCGCGTCCTCGACGAGAGGCCGACCGCGTGACCGCCGCACCCATGGCCGACACGGCCGACATGGCCGAGTCGGAGACCGAGACGCAGACGCAGCCGCGGACCGGGGCCGGCCGCCGGCGCGCTCCGCTGATCCTGCGCAACCGTGCCTTCGCCGCGGTATGGCTCGGGCAGGTCCTCACCCAGGCCGCCGTGCGCATGTTCCAGGTCGGCGTGTCCTGGTGGATCGTCGCCTACGCCGTGCCCGAAGCCCGGGGCCTGGCCTCGGGGCTGTTCATGGCGGTCTGCACGCTGCCCGCCGTGGCGCTCGCGCCCGTCGTGGCCGGGGCCGTCGCCCGCATCGCGCACCGCTCGGTGCTGCGGACCGCCGCCGCCGTGGCCGGGGCCGCCTCGGCCGCCCTCGCGCTGTGGGCGTACGGCGGCGGCCTGCCGCTCACCGCCGTGTACGCCGCCGGTCTCGCCCTGGCCACCTGCCAGGCGTTCTTCGACCCCTGTCTGACCACTTCGGTCCCCGAACTCGTCGACGACGCCGACATCGAGACGGCCACCGGCTTCGAGCTGTCCACCCAGTCCCTGGCCGGCCTCGCGGGAGCGCTGCTCGGCGCCCTGACCGTCGACCGGGCGGGCGTGTCCGGGCTGGCCGCCGGCTGCGCGGCCGCCTACCTGGGCGCCGCCGTGCTCGTCGCGAGCGCCCGGTTCCGTACCGCCGCCGCAGACGCCGCAGACGGCGCGGACGGCGCGGCGGCCCCGCCCCGGCGGCGCCCGCTCCGCCGCATCCTGGCCGAACTGCCCTCCGTGCGACGGATCCTGATCTGCTTCACCGCGGCGAACCTGTTCACCGCCGCCGTGTTCGTCGTCATCCCCCTCTACACCCGCTCGGTCCTCTTCGGCGGGGGCGGCACCGTGGCCCTGCTGGAGGCCTCCCTCGGCACCGGTGCGCTCGTCGGGGCCTTCACCGGCACCCGCGTGCCGGGACGGCCCACGGTCGCCGGCGCCTGGTGCCTGGGTCTGATGGCCCTCGCCCTGGCGCTGCCCGGGCTGTTCGCACAGCGTCCGGTCGTCGCGGGCTGCCTGGCCGTGGCCGGCTGGTGCGCCGGGGCCGTGAGCGTGCGCTTCGTCGCCCTGTTCCAGCGGATGGTGCCGACGGCGGACAAGCCCGGCTTCTTCGCCGTGATGCAGGCCGTCCTGGGGGCCTCCCTGCCGGTGGCTTCCCTGGTGTTCGGCTCCGCCGGTGACTTCCTCTCCCCGCAGACGCTCTGCCTCGTACAGGGCATCGGTCTGCTCCCGGCGGCCTGCGCCCTGGCCCTGCTCGGGTCCCGTACGCCCGACCCGGCCGTGGCGGAACCCGCGCCGACCGGAGGCGAGCGATGAGCCCCGTGATCACCCCGGCCGTCCGCGCGGACATCGCCGAACTGCGCCAGCTCTACTACGCCGTCTACGGTCCGCACTACCCCGTGGCCCTCGGCACCGACCCGGCCGAGATGGCCCGGCTCATCGCGGACCCGCACTCCCTGTGGCTCGTCACCCGCTGCGCCGACACCGGGGCCCTGACCGCGTCCGCCGCCATCCACGGCGAGGCGGGCAGCCGCACCGGCCGCCTGGAGGGCATCGCCGTGCACCCCGAGCACCGCTCGGCGGGCCTGGCCGCCGCCCTCACCGAGGCCCTGTGCGCCGGGATGCTGGACACCGGCCGCCTGGACTCGGTGTACGCGACCGTACGCACCGTCAGCGCCGGCCCCCAGCGCGTCGTCGCCCGCAACGGCTTCCGTCCGCTGGGCATCCTGCCCAACGCGGTGGATCTCAGCAGCCGCGAAAGCCTCGCACTCTACGCGCGTCACGCCGCCGGAGTGCTCGACCGCCGGATCCCCGTCACCGAAGTACCGGCCCCGCTGCTGCCGTTGCTGCGCACGGCCGAGGCCGCGCTCGGCATCGGCTACCCCGGGGTCAGGGCCGCCGGCCCGCTCCCGGCGCCCTCGCCGCCCGCGGCCGCCGAACGGCTGGAGGTGATCGAGGCGCCGGCCTTTGTCCGCCGGCGCTTCCGTGAGCGGTTCCCGGGCGCCGAGGGCTGGTTCTACCCGCTGCACACCCCGAACGTGCTGCTCACCCCCGAGGACGGCCGGTTCGAGGTCTACGCCTACCTCAACCGTGCCGGCGGGTACGGCTCCCTGCTGACGGCCCATCCCGACCCGGCCGCCGCGGCGGCCCACCTCGAACCCGTCACCCGGGCCCTGGCCCGCGCGGGCGCCGGCTACGTCGAGGCCCTGGTGCCGCTCGCGCACCACGAGGCCCTCTCCGCCTTCCTCGCCCAGGGGTTCGTCGCCGGGGCCCTCTACCCGGCCATGCGCGCGGACGGCGACGGCTTCCACGACTACGCCGTCCTGTCCCGTTCGGGCGAACGCATCGACTTCCGCGGCGTCGCCGTCGAACCGCCCCTCCAGCCGTACCTGGACTGCTACGTGTCGGCCTGGGCGTCGACACACCTGCCCACATCATCCGAGGTTTCCTCATGAGCCCCATGGACCCCATGAACCCCCATCTCGCGCCGGTCTCCGTACCCGACCCGGCCCTGCTGCCGCACGTACAGGAGCTGTGCGACCTGACCGACCCGTACGCCTTCGGACCCGCGCAGGACGAACTGTTCGCCGCGGCCATGGCGGAGACCAACGCCTGGCACACCGAGCGCTCCGCGTTCTTCCGCTCCCTGTACGAGGCCACTCCCCCGGCCGAGCCGTACCGTACGCCGCTCGTCCACGCGAACTTCTTCAAGCGGCACGAGGTGCTCTCCGTCCCCCGCGAGGACGTCGAGCTGCACCTGACCTCCTCCGGCACCACCGGCCAGAAGTCGCAGATGTTCTTCGACCGGTGGACCATCCGCTCCGCCCAGCGCATGGTCGCCCGGATCTTCGAGCGCAACGGCTGGATCACCCCCGGCCAGGAGGTCAACTACCTCCTCTACAGCTACGAACCGGCCCCCTCGCTGAACCTCGGGACCGCCTTCACCGACAACTACCTGTGCGATTTCGCGCCCGCGCGCAGCGTCGCGTACGCGCTGCGCAACACCGGAGGCGAGCACGAGTTCGACCCCTTCGGCTGCATCGCCGCACTGCGCCGCTTCGAGCGGGAGGACGCCCCGGTCCGCATCCTCGGCTTCCCGGCCTTCCTCTTCTTCACCCTGGAGCGGATGCGGGCCATGGGACTGCCTCCGCTGCGCCTGCCCGAGGGCTCCCTGGTCGTCCTCGGCGGCGGCTGGAAGGGGCACGCCGACCGGCGCATCGGCAAGGAGGAGCTGTACTCCCGCGTCACCGAGCAGCTCGGCATCGCGGGTGAGCGGATCCGGGACACCTTCGGGTCGGTCGAGCACTGCATCCCGTACATCGAGTGCGACCACCACCGGCTGCACGCTCCCGTCTGGTCGCGGGTGACGATCCGCTCCACCCGCACGCTCGAACCCCTGCCCTACGGGGAGCGGGGCTACCTGCACCTCGTGTCGCCGTACATCACCTCGGTGCCGGCGCAGAGCGTGGTCATGGGCGACCTCGCCTCCCTCCAGCCCGGCAGCGCGTGCGGGTGCGAGCTGGAGACCCCCTGGTTCACCGTCCACGGCCGTGCCGGGGTGAGCCGCAACCGCAGCTGCGCGGTGGCCGCAGCGGAACTGATGAAGGGAATGGCGTGACCGTGAGCGTGCACCACCACTACTGGCAGGGCGAGTTCATCGGCGACGAGGAGGCCGGCCGCCGGCTCGCCGAGCTGCCGGCCGCCGTCGAGGCCGCGCTGTCGGAGGGCCTGGAGACCGAGACCGTCCTGGCCGCGTGCGACGCCCTCGCCACCGCACTGTGCGACCCCGGCCATCCCGTACGGGCCCGTCTCGCCGCGCACCTGCCCGAGGGTGAGGACCCGGCCGTCCTGGCCGAGCTGGGCGGTCTCCTCGGCCGGCGGGAGCTGACCCGCAAGCTGCGCCGGGAGCTCGGCAGTGCGACTCCCGGCCGGCTGAACCGGGCGGATCCGCGCGAGACGGTCTACGAGGCGTGGGCGCCCGTCGGCCTGGTCGCCCACATCGCGCCGGGCAATGCCGCGACGGTGGCGCCGCTGAGCCTCGTCGAGGGGCTGCTCGCCGGGAACGTCAACGTGCTCAAGACCAGCAGCGACGACACCCTCCTGACCCAGCAGCTGATGGCGGAGCTCGCGGCGCTGGACCCCAGCGGCGCACTGGCCGCGCGGATCGTCGTCCTGCGTTTCCCCTCCTCCCGGCAGGAGTGGCTGCGCCTGATGTGCGCGCCCGCGGACGCCGTCGCCGTATGGGGCGGTGAAGCGGCCGTCGAAGGGGTGGCGGCCCATGTGCCCGCCGGCTGCCGACTGGTGGAGTGGGGGCACCGGATCTCCTTCGCGTACCTGACGGCCGACGCCTGGTCGGACGCCCGCACACTCGACGCCCTGGCGGACGACGTCTGCCTGCACGAGCAGGAAGCGTGCTCCAGCCCGCAGGTGGTCTACCTCGACACCGAGGACGAGGAGGAGGTCTTCGGTTTCGCCGAGCGGTTCGCCGCGGTCCTCGCCGCCCGGCCGCCGGCCGCGGCGGGCGCTGCGGCGGGCGAGCCGGACCCGGCGGAGGCGGCCGAGCTGACCACCACCGAGCTGATGGCCCGGCTGGAGGAGCACCTGGGCCTGACCCGGGTGTTCGCCGCTCCCGACGGCTCGTGGCGGGTCATGGCCGACACCCGGTCCCCGCTGACCGCCTCGCCGCTGCACCGCAGCGTGTGGGTCAAGCCGCTGCCCCGCAAGCGGCTGATCGCCACCCTGCGGCCGATGCGCCGCTATCTGCAGACGGCGGGCCTCGCGGGCAGCGCGACGGACATCGCCGAGCTCTCCCGCACCGCCCTGGCCGCGGGCGTCACCCGTGTCACGCCGGTCGGCGCCATGCTGGAGAGCTACGCGGGTGAGCCCCACGACGGGGTCTACGCGCTGCAGCGCTACAGCCGCCGCGTCGCGGTCCAGGCCGATCCGGCCGCCTTCGCCACGACCGCCTGCCTGGACGACCTGGTCCGGCCCGTGGTGCTGCCGCTTCCCGCGGGACCGCTGCTGGGCAAGGAGGACGTGCAGGAGCCGGCCCGCCGGCTGGCGCGGGCCGATGCCGAGCTGTACTTCCGCAGCGGCGGCAGTACCGGCGCACCGGCGCTGTCGGTCTTCAGCTACGACGACTACGACACGCAGATGCACGCCGCCGCCCGCGGCCTGCTGGCCGCCGGCTACGACCCGGCCTCGGACCGGACCGCCAACCTGTTCTACTGCGGTGCCATGTACGGCAGCTTCATCAGCTTCTTCTCCGTGCTGGAACGGCTCGGCGGCGTGCAGTTGCCTCTGTCGGCGGGCCCCGACCACCGGGCGACGGCGCAGGCGCTGATCGACCACGGGGCCGACACCCTCTTCGGCATGCCGTCCTACCTGTGGCAGCTGCTGCACGCCGAGGAGGACGCGCTGCGCGCGTACGGAGGCCTGCGCAAGGTGTTCTACGGCGGCGAGCACTTCACCGAGGAACAGCAGCGCACCCTGAAGGACACCTTCGGCATCGAGACCGTCCGCTCGATCACCTACGGCAGCACCGACCTCGGCCCGCTGGGCTACCAGTGCACCGAGAGCTCCGGCGGGGTCCACCACCTGCACGCCGACCTCCACACGATGGAGATCCTGGATCCGGCCGAGGACCGCCCGGTGGTCCCGGGCGAGACGGGCCGGCTGGTCTTCACCACGCACGCCCGGCGCGGCCAGCACCTGGGCCGGTACGTGATCGGGGACCTCGGCCGGGAGGTCCCGGGCCGCTGCCCGTGCGGACGGCACGCGCCGCGCTTCGAGCTGCGGGGGCGCACCGGCGACGTGATGCGGGTGGCGACGTACTTCCTCAGCCACCGCCGCTTCCTGGACCTGGCCGAGGAACAGGGCGGTCACCGGGGTGAGGTGCAGATCCGGCTCGACTCCGCCGACGCGCGCGAGCTGCTGACCGTACGGGTGGAGCGGGCCGCGGCGACGGATCCGGAGCGGCTGCGGGAGGTCTTCCTGGCCGGCTACCCGGAGCTGCGCTCGGCGGTGGCGGAGCGGCTGCTGGAGCTCGCGGTCGAGGCGGTGGACGGCGCGTCGCTGGACCGCAGTCCGACGAGCGGCAAGCTCCTCGCCGTGGTGGACGCGCGCGGCTGAGACGGGAGGGGGCGCGGGACGGCCGTCAGGCCGTCCCGCGCCCCCTTGTCCATCGGGCCGTCAGGTCACGGCGCGCCGAAGGTGAGCGTCAGCTGCGGCGTCCCTTCGTTCGCCTGTGCCTCGGAGGACCACAGCCACAGGGCGTCCGTGCCGGTGCTGGTGAGCGCCAGGCCGTAGCTGCCGCCGAGCGCCGCCGCGACGCTCGTGGTGGTCAGCCCGGTGGTGTGCACCGCCGAACCGTCCGGGATCCCGGCGAAGGTGCCGAGCGCCGGACCACCCGTCGCGGGGCGGTTGTTGTACGTGGTCCCGCCTTCGGTCCACGAGCCGGTGACCGGGAGCACCGAGACGGTGTCCGTGGTGCCGGCGCCGCTCTGCGTGCTCGTCTTCACGCTGAGCGCGGCCGACTTCAGCACCGTGCCGGCGGGTGCGGCGGGCAGGTCGAAGCGGAGGTAGCTCGCGTAGAAGGAGGTGCCGCGGACGGCGAGCGATCCCGAGGTGCCGTAGTTGGTGGCGGGCGCCCCCGCGTTGGCGTAGGTGTCCTCCGCGGCGGTCACCTGGACCACCGAGTCGGCCGGGGCGGTGGCGAGGGCGTAGTGGTTCTGCACCTGCGCGGCGCTGAGCACCGTGGGGTAGACGGCGCTCTCGTCGAGCCGGCCCGCCCAGTACTCGCTCGTCGGACGGTCGGGCCAGCCGCCGAGGCTGTCGCCGCCGGCGTGCCAGTAGCCCGAGAAGTTCTCGTGGGTGGTGACGGCGAGGGTGCCCTTCTGGGCACCGTCCACGTAGAGGGTCATCCCGCCGGGGCCCTGGGTGGCGACGACGTGGTGCCACTGGTTGTCGTTGTAGGAGCCCGTGGTGGTGATGGTGCGGGTGGCTCCGGTGTAGACGCCGTAGACGAGCCGGCCGTTGTTGGTCATGTAGATGTGCTTGTCGTACTGACTGCTGCCGCGGGTCTGGTTGTTCCCGAAGCCGATGAGCTTGCCGCCCCGGGTGGTGTCCGTCCGGAACCAAGTCTCGATGGTGTAGGTGCTGCCCACGGTCTGCCGCGTGTCCCCGTACACCTGGGTGTCCGTGCCGTTGAAGCCGATCGCCGTGCTCGCGCCGGACACCGCGCCGGGCGTCTGCCGCAGGGCGGGGGCGTTCAGGTGCGTGCCGCTCCGGTTGCCGCCGGCCGAGGAGTCGGCGGCGAAGGGCAGGGCCGATTCGTCGTAGCGCCAGTACTGCTGGGCCCCGTCGGTGCGGACCTGGTTCGGGTAGCCCTCCACCGTGGTCGGGACGGTCACGCTCGCCGTCGCGGACAGGGCGCTGGTGTTGCCGGCCGCGTCGGCGGCCGTCACCCGGTAGGTGTACGACTGGCCCGCCGCCGCGGTGGTGTCGGTCCAGGAGGCCTGCGGCCGCTTGAAGAACAGCGAGTCGGCGGTGACCGTGGCGATCGGCGTGGCCGCGCCGTTGCGGTAGATCCGGTAGGTCAGCGCGCTGTCGTCGAGGTCGAGGCTGGTGCGCCAGCGCACCTGGACCTCACCGGGTCTGAAGCTGACCGCGCTCGCCACGGGCACGGTGGGTGCGCCGGTGTCCCCGGTGGAGGCGAAGCGCGTCAGGCTCTGCTGCGCCGCGCCGTTGACGGTGGTGAACTCCCCGCCGACCCACAGGTACTGGACGCCGCCCTTGGAGCCGACCGTCATCACGCGCGGCCCGATGCCCTCGCCGATGCCGTCGTTGGTGTCGGGGGCCCAGCCGAGCTTGCCGGTGCCGCTGGTGGGCTGGGCGAGCAGGTGGTGGCGCTGGCCGTCGGGGAACTCGCCGACGCTGGAGCAGTCGTGGGCGTGCGAGGCGCTGTAGAGCACGTTCTGGTAGGGCAGCACGGCCTGCGTCGCGCCGAGGCAGGTGTCGCGCCAGCGCTGGCCGAAGTCGCCGAGATTCAGGGCGATCCGGCCGTCGAAGACCCCGCCGCCCGTGCCCTCGTTGGCGGTGTAGAAGCCGGTGGCGTCGGTCGCGATGTCCTTGACCACGGAGTTGGTCTCGATGAATCCGGCGTACGACCTGGTGAGGGCGCCGCTCGTGGCGTCGACGACGGCCAGTGCGTGGGTGTTCGTACCGTTGACGGTGAAGAAGTCGCCGCCGAGGACCACGTTGTTGCCGTCCGGGGTGACCTCGACGGCGCGCCCGGGCTCGTCGGCGTCGGCGGTGAAGGGCTTCAGGGCGCCGTCGGCCGCGCCGACGGCGGCGAAACGCTCGCGCGGCTGGCCGGCGACGCTGAGGAAGTCGCCGCCCGCGTAGACGGTGTCGCCGGTGACGGCGAGGGCGCGGACGGTGGCCGCGAAGGCCGGGCGGAATCCTTGTTTCACGGTGCAGCTCGCCACGTCGACGGCGGCGAGGCTGGAGACGGGGGTGCCGTTGACGGCACCGAAGTAGCCGCCCGCGTACAGGGTCGCCTTGTCCGGCGAGAGGGCGAGCGCGCGGACCGTGGCGCTGCCCGAGCCGACGGTGAAGGACAGCTCGCAGGAGGTCGGGGCGCCGGTCGCCGCGTCGAGCACGGCGAAGTTCACGGCCGAACGCTCGCTTCCGGAGCCTCCGGCGGGCGGGCGCACGGTGGAGAAGGTGCCGCCGACGAAGACCTGGCCGCCCGCCTCGGCGAGGGCCCAGACGACGCCGTCGGGCTGCCAGGTGGCCAGCGGGTCGGCGGTGAACGCGACGGGCGGGGTGATCGCCGCCGCCTGCGGGGCGAGGCCGAGGCCCACCCCCAGGGCGGTGCCGGCCAGGGACAGGGCGAGCGCGGCCGCCGGCCCTCGGGATCTGCGCATGAATCCCCCAGTTCGGTGTGCGGTACGGCCGTGAGGTGCGGCCGCGTGAGTCATGGCCGAAAACCACCGAACAGCAGTCCACAGCCGTGCCTACGGGCGCACCCTAGAGCGATTCGCGGCTCGATTCATCCCACTTGACGTATCGGATGCGAAAGAGCGCCGGCCCGGCACATCTGCCCCCGTCGTCACGCGCGGGGCTTCGCCCGGACGTGCATGCGCTCGCCCTGCCGCCCGAAGAGGCTGAGGATCTCCACCGGCCGGCCGTCCGCGCTGGTGAACCAGTGGGGCAGCCGGGTGTCGAACTCGGCGGCCTCGCCGGGGCCGAGGACCAGGTCGTGCTCGGCGAGGACGAGGCGCAGCCGGCCCTCCAGCACGTACAGCCACTCGTAGCCCTCGTGCGTCCGCGGCTCCGGCTCGCCGCCCCGGTCGGGAATGAGCATCTTGTACGCCTGGAGCGGACCCGGGCCGCGGGTCAGCGGGACGGCCGTGCCGCCGTTCGGAAGGGTGCGGGGGGTCAGCCGCACCCGGGGATCCCCCACTTCGGGAGCGCCCACCAGGTCGTCCAGGGGCACCTGGTAGGCGGCCGCCAGCGGCAGCAGCAGTTCCAGGCTGGGGCGGCGCTGCCCGGACTCCAGCCGGGACAGGGTGCTCTTCGAGATGCCGGTCGTCTCGGAGAGCGCGGCCAGGGTGAGACCGCGCCGGGCGCGCAGCCGTCTGAGCCGGGGGGCGACCTCGTCGAGGACCGCCTGGTGGGGGGATGGCTTGTCGTCCATACGGCCATTGCACCCGGCCGTCCCGGAAACGGCAACAAGGTTTGCCGTCCGCTGCCGGGCGCCCGCACCCTCCCGGCATGAGCCCGCACAGTGATTCCGCGACCGGACACCGACAGCACCGCACCGGCGGCGAGGACGGGACGGCGTCCACCGGCGCGCACCGGCCCGCGGTCCGGTGGGCACTCGCCGGTCTCTCCCTCTCCGTGCTGCTGTCCTCGCTCGGCACCGGCATCGCCCACGTCGGCCTGCCGACCCTGGCGCACGTGTTCTCCGCGTCGTTCCAGGAGGTCCAGTGGATCGTCCTCGCCTATCTCCTCGCCGTCACCACCCTGGTCGTGGGCGTCGGACGCCTCGGCGACCTCGTCGGCCGCCGGCGGCTGCTCCTCGCGGGAATCTCCTTGTTCACCGCGGCCTCGGTGCTGTCCGCCGCCGCGCCCACGCTCTGGCTGCTGGTCGGCGCCCGGGCGGCGCAGGGCCTGGGAGCCGCCGTGATGACGGCCCTCACCATGGCGTTCGTGGGTGAGACGGTCCCGAAGGAGCGGACGGGCAGCGCCATGGGGCTGCTGGGCGCCATGTCCGCGGTGGGCACCGCTCTCGGTCCCTCGCTGGGCGGGGCCCTGCTCGCCGGGTTCGGCTGGCGGGCGCTCTTCCTCGTCAACGTGCCGCTGGGGATCGTGGCGTTCCTGCTCGCCCACCGCCATCTGCCCGCCGACCGGCGGGAGAGCGGGCCCGACCGGGCCCGTTTCGACCACCTCGGGACGCTGCTGCTCGCGCTGACCCTCGCCGCCTACGCGCTCGCGATGACCCTCGGTGGCGGCCGTTTCGGCCCGCTCAACACGTCGCTGCTGCTGGCCGCCGCCTGCGGGGTCGCCCTCTTCGTGCGCGCCGAGGCGAGGGCGGCCTCCCCCTTGGTGCAACGGGCGCTCTTCCGCGATCCGGTGATCGGTGCGGGCCTCGCCTCAAGCGCACTCGTGTCGACGGTGATGATGGCGACGCTGGTGGTCGGGCCGTTCTACCTCTCCCGGACGCTCGGACTCGGCGCGGCCCCGGTCGGACTCGTCCTGTCCGTCGGTCCGCTGGTCGCCGCGGCGACCGGGATGCCCGCCGGCCGTCTCGCGGACCGGTTCGGCGCACAGCGCATGACCCTGCTCGGGCTCTCGGCGATGACGGCCGGGGCCGTCACCCTGTCCATCACTCCGGCTTCGCTCGGTGTCCTCGGGTACGTCGCCCCGCTCACGGTCGTGACCGCGGGCTACGCGGTGTTCCAGACGGCCAACAACACCGCCGTCATGGCGGACGTGGGTCCGGACCGGCGGGGCGTCGTCTCCGGCATGCTGGGCCTCTCGCGCAACCTCGGCCTGGTCACCGGCGCCTCCGTGATGGGCGCCGTGTTCACGCACGCCTCGGCGTCGGCCGACATCGCCTCGGCGCCCCCCGGGGCCGTGGCCACCGGGATGCGGTTCACCTTCCTGGTCGCGACGGCCCTGATCCTCGTCGCGCTCGCCGCCGTCGCCGCGGTGGGGCGTGTCAGCCGGCGGCCGGACCCGGCAGGGGACGGCACAGCAGCGCGGCCGGGGAGGGGCGGGTGGCGGCGCGGGTGGTGAAGGCGATGCCCGCCGCGTACTCGGTGGGCAGGCACTGGCCCTTGTGGTTCCCGTAGGCGAAGTCGCCACCGGGGCCGCCCGCCGGGCGGTTGTCGCCCCGGTCGAACCACACCGTCCGGCCGCCTGCGGGAAGCGCCGTACGTGCCGGGGCGCACAGCGCCGCCGAGACCCGCTCGCCGCGCAGGCTGTACCCGATCAGGAACTGGCCGGCCGGGCACTGGAACTTGGTGTACCCGGTGGCCCAGTCGCCGCCCGCCGGGACGTACCTCTCGTCGCGGACCACGGTGTGCCCGCCCGTCGGGGCACGCAGGTCGGAGGTGGTGCACAGGCCGCGGCCCCCGGTGTGGGCGAGGCCGGTGAGGCCGGCGCCGTCGGGGCAGACCGCCTTGCGGGCCCCGCTGTCCCAGTCCCCGGCGGCCCGGGTGCGCAGCGAGGCGTTGTGGTCGCGGTGGTCCGTGGTCAGCTGGTACCAGGCGGGGGTGGCGGGGACCGGCCCGGTGCGGCCGGGGGTGGTGGTGAGCGGGGACCAGCGGGCGGTGCGCCAGTCCCCCGCGTCCAGGACACCGGAGCGGCGGCCGGCCGTGTCGTAGCGCAGGAGCGCCCAGGTGTCGCCGCCCGGGGTGCCCTGGGCCGTGGTGCTCCAGCCGACGAGGGGCCAGTACGCGAAGTCGGCGTCGGAGCGCGTCAGGTACCCGGTGAGCCGGTCGAACCAGGCGCGTGGGGCGGCTCCGCTCTCGTCGGCCCCGATGCCGAACTCGCTGATCCACACGGGGGCGGTGAAGTGCGTGCCGGTCTCCGCGGACACGAAGAAGGCCTGGTCGTAGAGGGTCTGTTCGAGCTCCGCGGCGGTCATGTCCTGGTAGCGGAGGTCGCTGGTCTCGCCGATGCCGGTCGCGCCGCTGTGCCGGGGGCCGGTGTAGCCGTAGAAGTGGGCGGAGTAGACCAGCTTGTTGGAGGTGACCAGGGTGTGGGAGAGCGTGCGTACCGGGGTGAGGGTGGGGCGGCCGTGCGGGAAGCCGTCCACGGGGAGGCCGAACCAGTTGACGCCCTCGACGACGATCAGCAGCCGGGGGTTGGCCTCGGTGAGGATGCGGTCGGCGGCCTCCTGGGCGGCCGCGTGCCAGTCGTGGTTGTCGCCGAGGCCCCAGTTGGGGTCGTCGAAGACGTCGCGGCGGACCTCGTTGTAGAGATCGGCGCCGACCACGCGCGGGTTGTCGCGGTAGCGGCGGGCGAGGAAGACCCAGTCGTCGGCCCACTGGGCGGTGGAGCGGCCGCTGTTCCAGCGTTCGTTGCCGTCGAGGCCGCAGCACCAACGGGTGGTGACGGTGTGGTTGTTGAGGATGACGGCGAGGCCGGCGTCGGTGAGGGCCGCGACCACGGCGTCGTAGACCTGGAGGGGTGTGCGGCCGCGCAGGGCCGGATTGGCGGCGACGGCGGAGTCCGGGACGGGCGCTGAGTCGCGCAGCATCTCGTTGGAGAAGGGCAGCCGGATGCTGTTGAGCCCCGCGGCCCGGAAGTCGGCGAGCAGGGTGGGCAGGGGTACCCGGTCCAGGCCGATCGGGATGCCGTGGGCGTTCTGCCCGCTGTGGTGCGTGGCGGGGTCGTCGCGGTCGCCCGAGCCGTTCCAGGATCCCTGGGCTCCGTCCCAGTTCCCGGAGCGCAGGCGGAAGCGGTTGCCCTGCGCGTCGACGATGTACCGGCCGCGGGTGGACAGCGGCGGGGTCCAGGCCTCGCCGGTGCCCGTGGCGGCCACGGACGGCGGGGCGGCGGCGTGAGCGGGCTGCACGGACGGCGCCGACAGGGCGCCGGCCACCAGCAGGAGCGCGCACAGGACCGCGCGTAACAGGCTCTTCATCTCGCTCCTGCCGGAAATCGGCCGTCCCGGCGGGCGGCTGCCGCGGGCAGGTTACCGGCGGGTCGCTTCCGGGGGAAGGTGCCTGCGGGACGCTTTCCGGCGGGGCCGGGCCCGTGGGTGACCCGTGGCCGGCCCCGGACGGCGCGCCCGCCGGATTCAGCCGGTCGACGCCCGGTCACACTCCGTCACCCTGGCGAAACGGCCCCGCGCGGGGCCGCGCCCCTCTACCGTGCCCTGAGGTGATGTGGCACGGCACCGGAGGGCGGGGCGGATGGACGACGACGAAGACATGCGGCTGGCGGGAATGACGCCGGAGATCTCCCGCCGCACCCTCACCCTGTTGCGCGGTCTGGCGGGCCTCGAACCGCCCGAGCAGGTCCCCGAGGAGGCCATGGTCGTCGCCGACGCGGTCCTGGCCGAGCACGGCACCGACGGGCTCCGGGTGCTGGTGATGACGCTGGCTGCCTGGGCGACGGCCCAGATCGAGAATGTCGCCGAGCTGAGCGGGCGCAGCCACGAGGCCGTCCTCGACGCGATGGAGCTGGCCTGCCTGGAGGCGAACGCCGAGGACACCCCCTGAACCATGGGCCGCGGAAGGGCTCAGGAGCCCCGTTCCCCGATCGGGTGCGGAAGAAACCGTGCCCGGTCCGGCCGCGATTCGGCGGGCTTCGGCGACACTGGGAGAGCAGGAGCGTCGTGGGGGGTCTGATCGGAGGCCGTCGTGAGCACACCTTCCCCCATCCGGATCGCCGCCGTCCTGTCCACCGAGCACCGTGGACGGCTGATGTCCCAGGCCCGTGAGGTCAATTTCCCGGAGAGCGCGCGCATCTTCGACGAGGGCACCCGGGCGGATTCCTTCTGGATCGTGCGTTCCGGCACCGTGACCCTGGAAATCCCCGTCGCCGGCCGCCGGCCCGCGCCGGTGGAGAGCCTCGGCCCCGGTGAGCTGGTGGGCTGGTCCTGGCTGTTCCCGCCGTACGTGTGGCAGCTCGGCGCGGAGGCGATGACGCCGGTACGGGCGTACGAGTTCGACGCCGCGACCGTCCGGATGCTGATGGACGCCGATCCCACCTTCGGCTCCGCGATCGGGCACTGGGTCGGGCGCGTGCTCGCGATGCGCCTCCAGCAGACCCGCACCCGCCTGCTGGAGCTGTACGCGCCCCGCCTCAGCAGCACCGCCTGAACAGCCCTGGGGGGGGTGCCTTGCCGTGCGCTCGGCGCCCGGGACGGGGACGCGCAGCACGTCGTCGCCCTTGACGACGACGGGGGCCTGGGCGAACCGCTCCGGGAGGCGCTGCGGGGCGTTCGGCGTGGCGGCGAGTCCGAGGCCCATGGTGGCGATGAGGCCGACGCCGAGCGCCGGTCCGCGCGTCCAGGGCGCCGGTGGGTTCGTCGCCGAAGAGCACCTCGGGGCGGGTGATCAGGGCCCGGGCCAGGACTACGCGCTGCTGCTGCCCGCCGGACAGCTGCGCGGGCCGGTGGCGGGCCCGAGACCCGGTCGAGGGCGGTGACGGCCCGGTCGCCGGCTCCGAAGACCCGGGTGACGTCCTTGAGTTGGATCGCGTCGTTTTCCAAGCCCCCAGCCAACCGTCGGGGGCGGCGCGGCACAGCGGGCCCAGGCCGTGTCCCGGGGGTGGGGCCGGCCCTACCCCGGGAGGGGGTCCAGCCCACGTCCGGGCAGATCACAGGCGTGGTGCGGCAGGTTTCGGGGAGGTGTCCCGGTCGGTGTTCGGCCGATTCGGCGGCCCGTTCCTCCACAGGTCAGCCCGCCCGCACGGCTGCGGTCTGCAGTCATTCGTACACGATCGGTGACGAAAAATGGGGGTCCGAACGGGCGTTCACGGCTCGGGTGGGCAAGACTGCGTCCGCTATCCGAAACACCAACCCAAGGGAGTGTTCGAAATGCGGTCCATCGCAAAGGGTCTCGGGCTCGGTTCCGCCGCCATGGCGCTCACCGCGCTCACCGCGCTGGCCTGGCCGGGTACGGCCGGAGCCGCACCGACCGGTACGGAGAGCCTGTACGCGCCGTCCGCGCTGGTGGTCAGCGTGACGGCCGGGCCCGATGCCGAGACGGGCACGGTCATGCGCGCGGTGACCCTCGTCTGCTCGCCGACGCCCGGCGGGACGCACCCGCACCCGGCCGCGGCGTGCGCCGAATTACGTGCGAACGGCTCGCAGCTCGACCCGCTCGCCGCACCGGCCGCCGGCGCCCTCTGTACCAGGGAGTGGAACCCGATGACGGTGGCGGCCGTCGGGGTGTGGCAGGGCCGGCGGCTCAGCTACACGTACACCTTCGCCAATCCGTGCGGCCTGCGGAACACCTCCGGCGCGCTGTTCGGTTTCTGACCCCTCGTGAAGCGGTGGGCCGGGCGGCGCCGTGCGACCGCCGCCCGGCCCGGCCCGCAGGGGGGTTGCCACCGCCCATGTCGAGGGCGCGCCCGGGCCGGAAGAACCGCTTGGCGAAGAAGCGTCCGCGCTGCGCGGGCGCCCCCGGCGGCCGCCGCGGCCTCGGCCTGCTCCAGCGAGGCGGACAACACGGCTGCACGCTCATCCCAGTTCGAGACTGGTCACCCCGAAAAGCTCCGGCAGGGGGAGGTCCGGTGCCGGGCCGGTGTACATCCGGGCCGTCTCGAAGGCCGGGGCCAGGCCGAGGCGTTCGAAGAGCGCGCCGGCCGCCGGGTTGGCGTCCGGTACGTCCACGGACACCAGCCCGTCGGGGGCCTGCCGGGCCAGCCCCCGCAGCAGGGCCGCCGCCACCGCCGGGGTGGCCGCGTAGAGCGGGCCGATCCGGTGGGCGGCGCTGGAGGGGCGGATCACACCGAGACCCTCGATGCGGCCGTCCCGGACGGCGGCCAGCGCGGTGCGGCCGGGCAGCCCGGTCCAGGCGGACAGGAAGGCATCCCGCGGCGCGGGGAAGAACCGCCGGTCGTAGGCGGCGAGCCGGCCGAAGGGCAGGGTTCCCGCGTCCACGATCTCGACCGCGCCGTCGTCGTCCCCCTGCGGGGTGCCTTCGTAGCGGAAGTTGTTCCAGGCCCAACGGAAGCCTGATTTGCGATAGTTGCCCTGCTGGTCGACGACCCCGTCCAGCCCCACGAGCCGCCCGTCGAGCCGTTCCATCCCGGCGTGCCACAGCCGGATGCCGTACCCCTGGCCGCGGACGGCCGGCCGGGCGATGTAGAAGCCGATGAAGCCGAAGCCTCCGCCGTACCGCACGGCGGAGATACAGGCCACCGGCTCGCCGTCCAGCCGCCCGATGAGGAACCCCTCCGGGTCGGCGACCGCGAAGGCGAACCGGTCCGAGTCCCCCGGGTTCCAGCCCTCCTCGTCGGCCCAGTCGCGGATCAGCTCCATGTCGGCGGCGCTCGCGCCGGCGATCTCGAATCCCGTCATGCCGGTGTTGTACCAGATGGGGCCGTTGTACGCAGGGGGGCCTGATCAGCCGTCAGAATGCGGACGAACGCGGCCTGATCGGCCTCCCGGTGAAGGTCGCTGACCTGACCGTCCCCCACTTCGACGACCCGCCAGACCCCGTCCGCGCGCCATGCGAGGTCGGTGGTCACGAAGGGGCAGCCCAGGGCCTCGACGGCCGCCCGGACGGGTTCGAGGGCCGGTTCGAGGGCCGCTTCCGGGATCTCGGTGACCGGGCTGTCGGGGTGGGCGGTGACCAGCCGGGGCGCCCCGTCCCGCCACCACACCCGTATCTCCGCGGCCGCCGCCTCCGGCGTGACGAAGTGCTCGAAGGCCCGCAGCACCACCCCGCCCGCCAGGAACTCGCCCTGCAGTTCGACGAAGCGGGCGACGACGCGGTGCAGCGCGGCCGGGTCGGCGAGGTCGGGCACGTAGCAGGCCTCGTCCCACTCGTGCTTGCGGGACTTCACGTAGTCCTTCACGACGGCGGCTCCCGGCGGCAGGCCCGCCGCGAGGGCCGCGAGCCCCTCCGGGTCCGGGACCGCCCCCGGCCCCGCCGGCAACCAGCCGCTGACCGGAGTCAGGCCCGCGAAGGTCTCGTACCAGCCGGGGAGTTCGTGCGCCCGGCGGTACGCCTCCGGGGTGACGACGAGCTCGCCACCGCGCCGGCGCAGGGCCGCGTCCAGTGCGGCGTACCGGCCCGCGGGGATCATCCAGCCCCGGTACCAGACGGCTCCGGTCCCCTCCGGCACGCGTGCGACGGCCCGCTCGGTGTCCCCGGCGAGCAGCGCGTCGTGGTCGATGAGCAAGGCCGTGCCCCCGGCGGCGCGCAACTGCCGGGCCTCCGCCGCGAAGTGGGCGTCGACCCGGCGCTCGTTCAACGGGTCGCTGCAGTGGAGGACGGTGGTGGTGGTGGTCGCGGTTGTCGTAGCCATGCGCCCACCCTACGAACGGCCCCGTCGCTCACCGTACGGATTTCAGCCCGCGCAGATCACGTCGTCGAGCCGGATGGGGCTGGAGTCGAGGCGCACGTACGCGGTGAAGGTGTCGGTGGTGCCGGAGGCCCAATGGGTGGTCACGGTGGCCCAACCCACCGAGGCGGTCTTCGCGACGGTGACCGGGCCGACGCTGATGTCCTGCGGCTCGTCGTGGGCGCAGAGCAGGACGTCGACCTCCTCATTGACCTGCTGTCTCTCTTTGAGGATCTGCGAGACCTGGTTCTCCCGATCCTGTACGGAGGGACCGTGGTCACCGTAGAAGCCGATGAGGAAGTCGCTGATCTGGGCAGCGGTGTGTCCCCTCCCCGCGAGGGCGGCGGGCGCGGCGAGCGCGGGAACGGACGGCATGACCGGGAGCACGAGCAGGGTCAGCAGCAGGGCACCGAGGCGGTACGGCTTGAGCATCATGTCCGGTCTTGTACCCGCCGGGCCGGTGGATGGGGAGGGCAGGGCCCGGATCTCACTCCTGTGGGGGGCGGGATTCACCGCAGAAACGACCCTCCGGCCGGTGCGCGGAAATGGGCTCGCGGGCGACCCTCACCCGTACGTAGGGTCGATGCATGGGGAAGCCACTTGTCGCAGTGTTCAGCGGGGCCGGAATGTCCACCGACTCCGGAATTCCGGACTACCGGGGGCCCCAGGGCCTGTGGCGGCAGGATCCCGACGCCGAGAAGCTCGTGACGTACGCGTACTACATGGCCGATCCGGAGATCCGGCGCCGCTCCTGGCTGATGCGTGCCGAGATCGGCGCGCTCGGAGCACGGCCGAACGCCGCGCACCTGGCCGTGGCGGAGCTGGAGCGCGGTGGCACCCCGGTGCGGGTGATCACCCAGAACGTGGACGGGCTGCACCAGCTCGCCGGGCTGCCCGACCGCAAGGTGTTCGAGCTGCACGGCAGCGCCCGGTCGGTGGTGTGCACGCACTGCCACGCCCGGTCGGGCATGGACCAGGCGCTGGCCCGGGTGGCTGCCGGGGAGCCGGATCCCGCCTGCCTGGCGTGCGGCGGGATCCTCAAGTCGGCGACCGTGATGTTCGGCCAGCGGCTCGACCCCGAGGTGCTGGGGCAGGCGATCGCCGTGGCCAAGGGGTGCCAGGTCTTCATCGCCGTCGGGTCGACCCTGCAGGTGCAGCCCGCCGCGTCGCTCGCCGGGATGGCCGCGGAGGCCGGGGCCCGGCTGATCATCGTGAACGCGGAGGAGACCCCGTACGACCCGCTGGCCGACGAGATCGTCCGGGAGCCGATCGGCGCCGCCCTCCCGGCCCTGCTGGCCAGGTTCGCCGCGCCCTAACCCTGGCCCCGGCCCCGGTCCCTAGCCCTCCGCGTCCGCCGCCCGGCGCATCTCCGCCACGTCCAGCTTCTTCATCTGCATCATCGCGGCGGTGGCCCGGGCGGCCCGCCCCGGGTCCGGGTCGGCGATCAGGTCGATGGCGCCCGGCGGGGTGACCTGCCAGGACACGCCGAACCTGTCCTTGACCCAGCCGCAGACGCCCTCCTCGCCGCCGCCGCTGGTCAGCGCGTCCCAGTAGTAGTCCGCCTCCGCCTCGTCGGCGCAGCGGATCTGGAAGGAGATCGCCTCGGTGAAGGGGAACTGCGGGCCGCCGTTGAGGCCGATGAACTGCTGGCCGTTGATCTCGAACTCCACGACCATCACGGAGTCGGCCTGGCCGGGGCCCGCCTCCGTGTACCGGCCGATCCGGCCGATCTTGCCGTCCTTGAAGACGGACAGGTAGTAGTCGGCGGCCGCTTCCGCGTTGCCGTCGAACCACAGACACGTGGTGAATCCGTTGCCGCTCATCTCTGCCTCCGGGCCGGTGCGTGGACGGTGGACACCGTCCCTCACATACAGACCGGCCCCGGACCCGAAATTCATCGGTGGGTCCGGGGCCGGTTCGCATTCAGCCGGTAATTCGCCCGTTCGGCCTACTTGGCGGGCGCCGCGCCCATCGCGAGCATGCGCTCTACGACGCGCTCGGTGGCGTTGCCGTCGTCCAGGTCACAGAACTCGGCGCGGAACGCCGCGCGCGCCCCGGCGTACTCCGCCCCGACCGCGTCCGCGTTGCGCACGGCCTCGATCAGGCTCGCCGAGTCCGCCAGCAGCGGTCCCGGCGCCTTCGCCTCCAGGTCGAAGTTGAAGCCGCGCAGCGTGCCGCGGTAGTGCTCCAGGTCGTACGTGAAGAGCAGGATCGGCCGGTCGGTGTGCGCGAAGTCGAACAGCGCGGAGGAGTAGTCCGAGATCAGCACGTCGGCGACCAGCAGCAGGTCGGCCGCGTCGGGCCAGCGGGACACGTCGACGACGAACCCGTCGCGAACACCGTCACGGACCTGCTCCGTCACGTGGTGGTGGCCGCGGATCAGCAGGACGTGGTCCTCGCCCAGCTCGCGGCGGGCCTGGTCCAGATCGATCCGCAGATCGAGCTTGTAGCCGCCGGAGAAGCCCTCGTTGTTCTCGCGCCACGTGGGCATGTAGAGGACGACCTTCTTGCCCTCGGGCAGGCCGAGCCGCCGCCGGATCTCGGCGATCCGCTGCGCGTCGGGCCGTACCAGAGCGTCCGTGCGCGGGCTGCCGGCCTCGATGACCTCGCCGTCGTAGCCGAGGGCGCGCTTGAGCAGGGGCGTCGCGTAGGAGCTCGGGGAGGCCAGCAGGGTCCACTGGGCGCTGTCGTGCTCCAGCCCCTCCAGGATCTCCGGGCTCGTGTAGTAGTCGTGCACGAAGTCGTGGCCGATCTGCTTGATCGGCGTGCCGTGCCACGTCTGTACGACGACCTGGCCGGCGCGGCGCTCGAAGCGCTGCGGCACGTTGTCGTTGGTCACGTAGTAGCGGGCGCGGGCCAGCACCTCCCACGACTCCACGCTGCCGTACTGCACGGCGCGGGCGGTCGCGGGAACCTCGGCGCGGCCGTCGCGGACCAGCCAGATGTGCTCCAGCTTCTCGCCGCGGCGCACCAGTTCCTCGTGGATGGCGCGCGGCGAGTCGCCGGCGCCCTGCCCCTGGAAGGTGTCGTAGACGACGATGTCCTTGACCGGCAGCGCGCGCTGCGCCGGGTAGGTCTCGAAGCGGGCGACGCGCTGCGCGTAGTGGGAGCGGTCGTGCGGGCTGATCAGCGGGTCGGCGACCAGCACCATGCGGTCGTAGAAGCGGGCCTCGACCCGCATCCGGCGGCCCTGGACGGTGAGCGGGTGCGGCCCGGCGAAGAGCAGGCCGGGGCCCATCTGTACGGGAGCGCCCCGGTCGACACCGAGCAGTCCGGCGGTGGTTCCGCCCTGGGCGGCCCGGCGCAGCGTCGGCCACCAGCGGCCCTCGGGGAGCGTGGTGCGGCCGGCGTACGCCTCGGGCAGCACGGGCTGGAAGACGGCCTCGAAGGCGTCCCCGTCACGGGTGACGGGGTAGCTGAACTCCACGCCGTGCGCGTCGTGCAGGACGAACTCGTACGGCTCGTCGGTCGGCGCGACGAAGCGGCCCCGCAGGGTGAGGGTGCCGTCCTCGGCGATGACCTCGTCGACCAGCGGCGGGGAGGGCTGTACGGAGAGGGTCAGGTGTCCGGTGTTGCCGCGCTTGGCGAAGAGGGAGCGGTCCCCCTCCTCACCGGGCAGGGGCAGGACGAGGCCGTCGAATCCACCGCGCTCGTCGTGGACCATGCGGTGCTCGGTGCCGTCGGGGCCGATGGCGGAGAGGCTCCACGGCTCGGGGGCCCACTCGCCGGGCTCGCACGCGGCGTCCGGTACGGCGGCCAGGTCGGCCAGCGGGACGCGGGCGGTGAACGAGGCGCGCCCGGCGCCGGACGCCGCGGTCTCCAGCGGGAAGGTGAGGACGGTGCCCGTGGTGACATGGACGGCCTGCAGCGCGGTGGATCCGACGGCCTCGGCGGAGAGTTCGCCGATGATCTCGACGGCGTCGTCACCCGCGGCGTGGACGTCCAGGGCGCGGGCGCGGGCGATCTCCACCTGGATGGTGAGGGCGCCGGAGACGGCCGGGACGATCCGGACGTCGGGGGCCACCCAGTGCGGGGGCGGGTTCTGGGCAGTGTCGTTCTCGCCGCCCCGCAGGCGGGCGCGGTGCAGGCCGCCGGCCCCGGTGACGGCGATGGACGTGGTCCATATGCCCTGGTTCCACTTGCCGCCCGACTGGAAGATCGAGGGGTCGACGACGGCCGTGAAGCCGGCCCAGTCGGCGTGCCGCAGCGCGAGGTGCGGGGCCTTCACCGTGGCCATCGGGGAGGCGACGGTACGGGTGCTGACGACGGAGCGGCGGCGCTTGTTCCCCTCGCGGAAGACCAGCATCTTGCGGGAGCCGAGGCGGCTCTCCGCACCGAGGTGGCCGGGGAGGGCGTATCCGCGCAGCAGCAGCTTGCCGTCGGCCCAGGCCGCCTGCTCCAGGCGGCTGACGACGCGGCGCTCGCGCGGGCCGAGGGTGAGGATCTTGGCCGGGACCGGCGGACGGCCCTGCAGGAAGGGGTAGTCCGCCTGCGGGCGGGCGAGGCCCTTGACCGGCACGCTGTAGTTGTAGTCGCGCTGGTGGTGCTGGAGCGCGATGAAGTCCTCGACGCGGCCTTCGCCGGCCAGGTACGCCTTGAGCCGGTCGGCGACGGTCAGGTCGGACCAGGGGCCGGGGCCGATCTCGCGGACGAGACCGCCGACCTCCTTGACGAACGCGGCGCGGAATTCGGGGCCGCCCTCGTCGACGTACTTGTAGATGAGCGGGAGTTCCTCGCTCAGCACGTTGTGGTCGTAGTCGCGCAGGTAGCGGGCGTACTTGGCGCCCTGCTTGGCCTTGAGGGACTCGCGGACCAGGCGTACGGACTTCACCCGGTCGATGAGGGAGATCGGGTCGGTGGAGCGCTGGGTGATGGAGCGCTCGCCGGTCTCGCGGACGCGCCAGTGGTAGACGCAGTCGCTGATGATGTCGACGCTGGAGGCGAAGTAGTGCGCGGGGATGCTGACCGGGGCGTCCTCGTAGAGGATGCCTTCCGGGTACTGGAAGCCGTGCCGGTCCCAGAAGCTGCGCCGGTAGACCTTGTTCCACGCGGTGCGGTCGGTGACCAGCGCCGGGAACTTCGAGATGTGGGTCTTCAGCTGGGTGCGGGCGAAGGCGGCCCGGTGCCCCCAGGACTGCTGCATGCCGACGGAGCGGAAGCGCTTCACATTGCCGCCCGCGAAGTCCGAACCCGTCTCGTCGAGTGCGTCGATGAGACGCTGGTAGGCGTAGTCGGGCATCGTGTCGTCACTGTCGACGAAGGCCAGGTACTCGCTGTCCTTGTCGGCGTGACGCGCGCCCACGTTGCGGGCCGCACCGAGGCCTGCGTTGTCCTGCATCACGACGCGGAAGCGCTTGTCCTTGGCGGCGAACGCCTTGGCTATGACGGCGCTGGTGTCCGTGGACCCGTCGTCCACGAGGATGACCTCGAAGTCTTCGAAGGTCTGGGATGCGATGGATTCCAGGCACTCGTCGAGGTAGAGCTCGACGTTGTAGACGGGGACGACGATACTCAGGCGCGGCGGCATGGGTGGCGGTTTCTCCAGCGTTTTATGCTTTGTCGATGATCAGCTACTCACAGCATCCTACTCTGTAACAGAGTCATAAACTCCACCCATATGGGGCATACGCAGCCAACCGCCAGGGCGGACGGCAAAGAATTCAGCCGTCCGCCACTTCGGCGATGCGGTTGGAGGCGGCCCGACCGTACCCGGCAGGGCCGGTCAGACCTCCAGGTCTGCTTCGATCTTCTTCAGTTGATGACGGGCCATCGCGAGGTTGGCGCGCCCCTTGTCGAGCGCCAGGTAGAGGAAGAAGCCCGTGGAACCGCGGGCCTTCATCAGCCGGATCAGGTGGTACTGGCTGCCGAGGGTGATGAGGATGTCCTCGATCTCGTCCTTGAGGCCGAGCATCTCCATCGTGCGGACCTTGGCGCGCACCACGTCCGTGTTGCCCGCCGCCGCGACCGCGAGGTCGAGGTCCTTGCCGCCCCCGATGGTGCCGAGGGCCATACCACTGCCGTAGTCGACGAGCGCGGCACCGATCGCGCCTTCGATCGTGGTGGTGGCTTCCTTGAGTGCGGTCTCCACATTGACCATGAGAGGGTCCTCTTTCTCGTTTCACTGTGACTGGGACGTGAGGGAATGTGACTGGCTGTAGCCGGGTGTGGCCGTGGCGGCACGCGCCGGACAGGTCGGGCCCTGCCGCCGGCCGGAACGCGGATCACCCGGGCGCGGCTCCGGGACCGCGTCGCCCGAGGGTGTGGTCGATCAGTTCTGCTATCCGGAGACTGGAACGCCGGGCCTCAAGGTGGAGGCGCCCGACGTTGACGCGCGGTTCGGCGGTCAGGGTGAGGACCGCCGCCAGTCCCGCCGCGTAGGTGGCGACGTAGCCGTCCTCACCGCGCACGAGCAGTTCGCGGAAGGCGCCCTGGCCGGTGCAGTCGCTGAGCCGCTGGGCCACCCCGAGGGCGGCGGCGGTCAGCGCCGCGATGGACTCGGCCTCGGTGGCGGCGCTGTCCTGGGCCAGCACGAAACCGTCGGCGCTCGCGGCGAGCGCGCCGGTGAGCTGGGGTACCCGGGCCCGCAGCCTGCGGAGCTCGGCGAGTATCTCGGCCTCCGTCTCGGGGGGCACCGTACTCATGTCGGCCTTTCTCCTTTCGGGCTGCCTTCGCTCGGAGCGGTCGGCACGCAGGGCCGGTCGCAGCGGGAGCCTCACAGACTTGCCTCCAGTGCGTCGCGTAACCGGCGGAGCAGCGCCACGTCCGGGGATTGGGCCTCGGTCATCCAGTCGGGCAGGGGCGCCACGGCCGGTGGCGGGGCCGGGGTGTGCGGGGTCTCGACCAGTCCGGCCGCCGCGAGGCGCCGTACGTCGAGCAGGGTGTGGAAGGCGGGCCGGCCCAGGACCCACGCGAGGTCGGCCGGGGTGCGCAGGCCGTCGGCCCGGCCCAGCAGGGCCCGCTGCCGGGAGGTGATCGTCTGGCCCGGCGCGGCCGCCCGGGGTACGACCGGGGAGGTGTCCAGCAGGGGGTACGGCCAGACCGCGTCGAGCAGGTCCCGGCGGCGCCGGGTCTCCCGTTCGACGGCGGCGGCGGGAACGGAACGGACGGAGCCGATCCAGTGGGTGGCTCCGCGGCGGAAGCGGGAGGGCCCGCTGCCCGGGGAGAGCGCGAAGAAGGCGGCGTCGAATATGGCGGCGAGGTGGCATATCTCCAGCTCCCCGTCGGCGAGCCCGCCGCTGTCCACGAGGAAGCGGGCGACCTGGCGGCGGGCACCGGCCCGGTCCACGGCCTCGCGCCAGCGCTCGGGGGCGAGGCCGCCGCCGGTGGTGAGCAGTACGTCGAGACCGGGGGTGGCCGGGCTCTCCGCGTGCACGATGCGGCCGTCCTCCAGGAAGAGGGTGCCGCGGTCGCGGAGCAGGGCGCCGGTGGCGCGCTCCGCGGCGAGTCGGGTGAGAAGGGGGGAGACAGCGGCGAAGGCGTTCGCGGCCGTGGCGGTGGCCGGGGTGGTCATCTGAGTACCAGCCCCTCCGCCAGGGCGCGGAGCCTGTGGCGCGCGAGGGCGAGATTGCCGTCGGCACGGTCGAGCCACAGGTGCAGGAATACGCTGCTGTCGAAGCTCGTCTCGACGAAGCGCAGTACGTGGTATCCAGTGCGGGTGGTGACGATCAGATCCTCGACAGGCGGGCCGGCCGGTAAGCCGGCGGACGAACCGGCGGAGGGAACGGCTCCGCCACCGTGTGCCGGGTCGGTCTCCGCCGGGGCGAAGGACTCGTACTCGGCTGCCGCCCGAGCCAGTTCGGCGGTCTCGGCGGCGGTGGTCTCGTGGTCGCCCACGGGCGACTCCCCCGCGGTGCCGAGGGCCAGTCCGCTGCTCCAGTCGACCAGCGCGGCCCCCCGCGCACCAGGCAGGGCCATGGCTTCGAGCAGGCATTCGTCGATCCCGGGCACGCGGGCTCCCCTCCCGGCCGGACGTGCTGGGGTGCACGGTCGTACGGCGCGACAGGAGGGAACTTACTCAAGTTCCCGTGCACGAAAGGGTGTTCTGGCATTTTCCGCTGGAACATGCCAGGAAGGGTGCGAGACCTTGGCCGGAACGCGTCGCTATTTGATCACGAAGCGAGCGGAAGATCGTCTGCGAGGCGGAACGACCCTCCCTCGCGCTGCACGTAGCCCTCGTGGGTGAGGGTGCGCAGCAGGTGATAGACGGTCGGCAGGGGGATGCCGGTGAGCCGGGCGAGCCGCTTGGCCGTCACCCCGCCCTCCGCGGACATCGCTTCCAGGAGGCGCAGTGCGCGCTGCACGGAGCCGATCAGGGTGGGTGTGCTGTCCTTCTGACTGTGGTCGGTGCCCATGACTAGTCCCCCTGCTCCGGTACGAGGCCTGGCAAACCCATCAAAGTGGCTCACCGGGCGCAAAACCAGCGGACTCGCGTAAACCTGAGCATAAGATCACCGCATCCCGGCGCCCCGGACCGCGCCGGCCCTGGCCCGGACCGCTAGCGCGTGCAGGTCACGTACGCCGGGAGCGGGGTGTCCGCGATCAGGTGGCGCGGCAGGGACAGCCCGAAGCGGCGTTCCACGACGGCGAGGGTGTGGCGGTCGCGGTCCGCGTCCGGTTCGCCGGCCGGGCGGGCGCACGCGCCGTCCGGGGTGAGGATGCCGGCCGCGATCAGCTCCGGGAGCAGGAAGTCCGGCCGGTGGCCGCCGCGCCAGCATTCCTCGCCGAGGCCGAAGCAGCACACGAGCTCGCCGTCCCGGGCGTACGCGAACTGCTTGGGCGGGTGGTCGGGCTGCGGGTCGAGGTGGACGGCCTCCACGCCGCCCCGGGAGACCTCGGCGAGCCGTTCCGCTCCGGCCGGCAGACCGTGTTCGACGGCGAAGGACCAGCCGCCCCACCGGCCGACCCGGGCCACGCCGTCGCCGTCCGCGGTCTCGGTGACCATGCTCCAGGCGTCGAGTGCGCCCAGCGGCCCGGGGTGCACCCCGGGGAGCGCGCCGAGCCGCGCGGCGAGTTCGTCGGGGGCTATCCCCCGGGCGAAGGTCAGACCGGCGAACCACTGGTCCCAGTGGGCCAGCCACCGTATCCCGTCCGCCACGTCCTCTGCGATGTCCGCCATGTCCGCACTCCCCACGGTTTCCCCACCCCGCCGGTGCTTGTTCACCGGCACGATAGTCAGTCCGCGGGCTTCTCCGGGAGGAGGCGCTCGACCATCGTGCGAATGAGCCCGTGCGCCGGGTGCGCCTCCAGCATGGCGGGCGCGGTCAGGTCGTCCACGATCAGACCGAGCATCGCCAGGTACATCAGGACCACGCCCTGCCGGTCCCCGGGCAGCCCCGCGTCCAGGTGCCACCTGATGTTGGCCTCGAGTTCCAGGCCCTGGAAGGACGCGAGCTCCGCCTGGAGTTCGGGGCGCCGGGTGCCCTCCAGCCGCAGCTCCAGCATGGCGATGTGCACACTGCGCTCGCGCCGCATGCGGTCCAGGAGCCGGGTGAGCAGGACCTCGGTGTCCAGCGGGCCGGCGAGGTCCGCCGGGTCCGGGACCAGCCGTTCCCGGGTGCGGTGCAGGATCTGCACGAGCAGCTGGGACCGGTTGGCGAAGTAGTTCGAGGCGGTGCCCGTGGGCACGCCCGCCTCGGCGTCCACCGCGCGCAGGGTCAGGCCGCGCGAGCCCTCGCGCGCCAGGACTTCGATGGCGGCGTCGAGCAGTGCGGCACGGCGCTGCGGGTTCTGGCGCATGGGCGGGTCCCTGGGTGTGGTGGGGCACATCGGGTGAGCACTGCAGGTGCAGTGATTCGCACACGGTAGCGGACGTGCCCGGTCCGGGCCCTCCCCACCGCCCCCTTCCCCGTGTCAGGCTGCGCGTCATGGAGCGGATCATCGAGGAGATACGCGAGGACCTGTCCCGCCGGATCGCCGTGGCGGCGGACCGGCTCGCCGACCGGACGCTGGCCGAGGACCCCGCCTACGCAGCCCTGCTGGGCCGGGCCGAGCTGCGCGAGCGGATCCACCACACCCTCCGCCAGGCCGTCGAGGGGCTGCTGCGCAGTTCCCGGGGCCTGCCGGTGGAGCTCGCCGACGCCCGGGCGCTCGGCACGCTCCGGGCCGAGCAGGGGCTGCCGCTCACCTCCCTGCTGCGCACCTACCGCCGTGGCGGCCGGCTGCTCTGGCAGAGCCTCACCGAGGCCGTGACCGCGCACGACCGGGCGGCGCTGCCCCGGCTGCTGCCCGGCGCGGCCGCATTGTGGGACGTACTGGACCAGATGACGGACGCCATGACCGAGTCCTACCGCAGGACGGAGGCCGCGCACGCGGACCGGGACCGGGAGCGCCGGGCGGCCCTGCTGGACGTGCTGCTCGACGGCGCGGACGGGCCGCCGGCCTCGGCCGCCGAAGCCGCCGAAGCCGCCGAAGCAGCCGCCGCGCAGCTGGGGCTGCCGGAGCGGGGCCGTTTCACGGTGGTCGTGCTGGCCGCCGCCGCGCCCGGCATCCCGGTCGTCCCCGTCGCGCCGGCCGCGCCGGCCGGGGAGCCCGGAACCGCCTCCGCTCCGCGCGTGCTGTGGCGCATCCGCGCCGACGGGGAGATCGGCCTGGTGGAGCTGGGCCACCATCCGCTGGAGTCCGTACGGGAGCTGCTCGCGCCCCTCGGGGTGCGGGCCGGGGTCGGTCCGGTCGTCGAGGCGCCGGCCGAGCTGGCCCGGGCACGGCGGCTGGCCGCCCTCGCGCTGCGCACCGCCCCCGAGTCCGAGGGCCCGCGCACCGCGCTGCTGGACGAACGGCTGCCGGCGGCGCTGGTCGCGGCCCAGGCCGAGCTCGCCGGCCGGCTGCGCCAGGTGGTGCTCGGTCCGGTGCTCGCACTGCCCGCGGAGGACCGGCGGACGCTCCTGACCACCCTGGGCACCTGGCTGGCCTGCCGGGGCTCGACCACGGACGCCGCGCAGCGGCTGTACTGCCACCGCAACACCGTCTCCAACCGGCTGCGGCGCCTGGAACAGCTCACCGGCCGCTCCCTGTCCGACCCCCGGCAGGTGGTGGAGCTGGCGCTGGCGCACTCGGCGGTGCTGCAGCGCGTCGAGGCGGAACCCGCTACCCGCCGTGCCGCGCCGGATCCGCGGGCCTCGCGGACTCCAGGAGGTACGGCACGTCGATCACCGCGACGCCCGGCGTGAAGAGCAGCCGGGCCTTCAGCCGCAGGGCGTTCTGGTTGTGCAGGGGCTGCTCCCACCAGTGACCCACCACGTACTCGGGGATCACCACCGACAGCATGTCCGTACCGGAGCGGGCGGCCAGTTCCTCGACGTGGGCCAGGATCGGGCCCACCACCTCCCGGTACGGCGAGTGCAGGATCTTCAGCGGCAGGCCGGTGTCGTGCTCGGCCCACGCCTCGCGCAGCCCGGTCGCCTCCTTCTCGTCCGCCGCGACGGTGACCGCCGTCAGGGTGTCCGGGCGCAGCCCCTGCGCGTAGCCGATGGCCTTGAGCGTCGGGGCGTGCACGGCGGCGACCAGGACCAGGACGTGGTGGCGGGCGGGCCTGCGCGGGGTGGCGTCGGGAGCGATGGCGACCTGGCGGGCGACCTGGTCGTAGTGGCGGCGGACGCCCTTCATGCCGAGGAAGAGCAGCGGCATGGCGATGACCACCAGCCAGGCGCCGTGGGTGAACTTGGTGAGCAGGACGATGACCAGGACCAGGGCGGTCAGGGTGGCGCCGACGGCGTTGATGGCGAGCCTGCGGTGGATGTGGATCCGCTCCTCGCGCGGGGTGGCGGGTGAGGCGAGGGTCTTCCTCCAGTGCCGGACCATGCCCGACTGGGAGAGGGTGAAGGAGACGAAGACGCCGATGATGTAGAGCTGGATGAGGCGGGTCAGTTCGGCGTCGAAGGCCACGATGAGGGCGATGGCGGCGAGTGCCAGGAGTACGACGCCGTTGGAGTACACGAGCCGGTCGCCGCGGTTGAAGAGCTGGCGGGGCGCGTAGCGGTCCTTGGCCAGGATCGAGGCGAGCATCGGGAAGCCGTTGAAGGCGGTGTTCGCGGCGAGGATCAGGACGCCCGCGGTGACGGCCTGGAGCAGGTAGAAGAGGAAGTGCCAGCTGCCGAAGGTGGCGCGGCCGATCTGGGCGAGGGCGGTGGAGGTCGCGGTGCCCGGGGGCAGGCCCAGTTCGGTGGGGTCGGCGGCGACGTGCACCTGGTACGACATGGCCAGCGCGGTGATGCCGGCGAACATCGTCACGGAGAGCGCGCCCATCGCGGCGAGTGTGGTCGCGGCGTTCTTCGCCTTGGGCTTGCGGAAGGCGGGGACGCCGTTGCTGATGGCCTCGACGCCGGTGAGGGCGGTGCATCCGGAGGCGAAGGCGCGCATCGTGAGGAACACCAGGGCGAGTCCGGTGTAGGTGTCGACCGGCGTGATCGGGAGCTCGGCGGACTCGGCGCGGATGGTGTCGCCGGTCCCGAGCCGTACGGCGGCGACGGCGAACATCAGGTAGATGACGAGGACGAAGCCGTAGGTGGGGATGGCGAAGACGCGGCCCGATTCCCTTACGCCGCGCAGGTTCATGAGGGTGAGCAGCACCACGAAGGCGACGGACAGGACCACTTCGTGGTCGCTGAGCGAGGGAACGGCCGAGGTGATGGCGGAGACCCCGGAGACGACGGAGACCGCGACGGTCATCACGTAGTCGACGAGCAGGGCGCTGGCGGCGGTGAGCGCGGCGGTCGGGCCGAGGTTCTCCGAGCTGACGACGTAGGCGCCGCCCCCGCCCGGGTAGGCGTGGCAGGTCTGCCGGTACGAGGCGACGACGACGACGAGCAGGAAGACGATGGCGGCGGCCGCGTACCAGGTGAGGTGCAGCAGTGCGACGCCGCCGAGGGCGAGGATCAGCAGGATCTCCTCGGTGGCGTAGGCCACGGAGGAGAGCGGGTCGCTGCAGAAGATCGGCAGGGCGAGTCTTTTGGGCAGCAGGGTCTCGCCCAGTCGGGAGGTGTCGAGGGGTTCGCCGACCAGCACGCGTTTCACATTGATGCGCCTCATTCGGGCATGATCGTGCATTTCATCAACGCATCACCCCTTTTGCGGCTTGTGTCACCCGGCGAGGTCCTCGGTCCGGCGGCCGCGGCCCGATCGGGCACGGGAGCGGGCCGGGGATCCCGCGGACGCTCACATCTTGCGCGCCGCGCTGCGGATGGCCTCCCGGATGCGGAAGTAGGTGCCGCAGCGGCAGATGTTGGCGATGGCGTCGATGTCCTCGTCCGTGGGCTCGCTCGTGCGCTTCAGCAGGGCGACGGCGGCCATGATCTGGCCGGGCTGGCAGAAGCCGCACTGGGCGACGTCCTGTTCGAGCCAGGCCTCCTGCACCGGGTGCAGGTCGTCCCCGTTCGCCAGGCCCTCGATGGTGGTCACCGTTCGGCCGGCGCACGCGGAGACGGGCACCATGCAGGGACGGATGTCGGCGCCGTCCAGGTGGCTGGTGCAGGCCTTGCAGACGTCCACCCCGCAGCCGTACTTGGGACCGCGGACGCCCAGCATGTCGCGGAGCACCCACAGCAGGGGCAGGTCGTCGGGCGCGTCCACGGTGACGCTCCGCCCGTTGACGGTGAAGGTGTGCGAGGGCACTGCGTACTCCTGGATCCGGGACTATCGGGGGTAGGGGGTGAAGTCGACGTCGAAGTCGAGGGGGAAGCTGCGCGGTTTGGAACCGGTGGCCCTGGCCCAGGCGTTGGCGATGGCGCCGACGGCGGCGGGCACGCCGAGCTCGCCCGCACCACCCGGCTCCTCGCCGGTGGCCGGCAGCACGAAGACCCGTACGTCGCGCGGGGTGTCGCGCTGCCTGGCCCAGTGGAACTGGCTGTAGCTGCCCTCCAGCGGAAGCCCCTTGTCGAGGTGCAGCCCGGCGCGCAGGGTGGTGGAGATCGCGTCGGTGAGGCCGCCGATCATCTGGGCCTCCAGTCCGCGCGGGTTGACCGGCAGGCCCACGTCCACGGCGATGACGGCCTTGGTGACGCGGACGTGGTCGGGGTCCCGGGTGTCGATCTCGACGAGGCACGCGGTGCGGGACTTGTACTCCTCGTGGAAGGCGATGCCCTGCGCACAGCCGGCCTCCATCGGCCGTCCCCAGTTCCCCTCCTGGGCCACCTTGTCGAGTACGGCGCGCTGGGCGTCGGTCTTCAGGAAGGTGCGCCGGAACCGGTACGGGTCCCGGCCGGTCCGCGCGGCGAGTTCGTCGACCACGATCTCCTCGGCTCCGCGCGTGTTGGCGGAGTAGACCGAGCGCCAGGAGGCCGTGGGGATCCCGGTGGGCACCTCGGTGAGGGCCTGGGTGGTGAGCCCGAAGTGGTACGGGGACTTCACCGTGGTCAGGAAGAGGGTCTGGGCGAGGGTGGCGTTGCCGATGCCCAGCGGCAGACTGGCCGCGGTGGCGGTGATGATCTCGCCCAGGCCGTGCCGGAAGTCGGTCTCGGCGGCGGCGACGCGGTGCTCGAAGCTGAGGACCTCGCCCAGCAGGTGGGTGGCGCGGATCTTGTGGTGGGTCGCGGGGCGCATCCGGCCGTGCCGGGTGTCGTCCACGCGGGTCCACATGAGCCGGACCGGGCGGCGGCAGGCCTTGGAGATGCGGGCCGCCTCCAGGGCCGCGTCGAAGAAGAGCCGCCGGCCGAAGGAGCCGCCGGCCTGGACCACGTGCACGGTGACCTTGGACAGCGGCAGGCCGAGATCGGCCGCGATGGTCTCGCGCGCCACGATCGGGGACTTGAGGCCGGACCAGATCTCGGCCCGGTCCTCGCGCACGTCGGCGATGGCGGAGTTGGTCTCCATCGGGGCGTGGCTGACGAAGGCGAAGTCGAACTCGGCGTCGACGTACGGGGTCAGCAGGGGCGGGACCAGCAACGGCGGGGTGGCGGCGCGCAGCTTGGCGCGGATCCCGTCGTCGGACAGCTGGTCGGCGGGTCCGGGGCCCCAGGTGACCTGGAGGGCGGTCTTGGCGTCGATGGCCTGCCCGAAGGTCTCGGCGACGACGGCGACCCCGGTCGGGACGGTCACCACGTGCAGCACACCGGGCATGGCCCGGACGGCGGCGAGGTTGGCGACGGTGCGGACGGTGCCGCCGAGGGTGGGCGGGCGGCGCACGACGCAGGGCTTGGCGCCGGGCACGTCGAGGTCGAGGGTGTACTGCAGGGCGCCGGTGACCATGGCGCGGGCGTCGACGCGGCCGGTCGGCCTGCCCACGAGGGTGTGCCGGGCCCGCTTCTTGGGGGTGGCGCCGAGGACGATCAGTGCGGGGTCGGCGGCGGCCGCGGCGAGGTCGCCGTAGTCGGCGGTGCGGCCGTCGGGGGCGCGGACGGTGCCGCCGGAGGTGGTCAGCGAGGCCGGGGCCAGGCTCCAGCGGTGGGCGGCGGCGGCGACGAGGCGGGCCCGGGCGGTGGCGGCGCACTGGCGGACCGGCCCGTAGAGGGAGCGGATGGAGTTGGAGGATCCGGTGAGCTGGTTGAAGAGCAGCTCGGGCCGGGCGTCGTCCAACTCGACGCGTACGTGGGCCAGTGGCGCGTCGAGTTCCTCCGCGACCAGCATGGCCACGGCGGTGGTGAGGCCCTGTCCGACCTCCTCGCGCGGCAGCCGGAAGCGGATGGTGCCGTCCGCCTCGACGGCGAGCGCCAGCAGGGCCGAGGTGGGTGCGCCGGCCAGGATGAACAGGTCGCCCAGGTCGATCAGGTCGGCGATGGCCGGCAGGGAGGGCACCACGGCGTGGGCGGGCTGGGGGGCCAGCGCGTCGGCGCCGGCCCGGGTGACCAGGGCCAGGGTCGGCGCGGCCACGAGGTAGGTGAGGAAGGAACGGCGGCTCTGCCCCGTGGCGTCGTTCTGCCCGGTCATGTCGTTGTGAGTCCCCACGCTGCGCGGGCCCGCCCGCGCAGACCTCCCCCGGTTTATTACCGGCACGTAGGGTAGCGACCCGGCAAGCCGATGGGAAGCCCCGATCACGCCGCGTCATCCACGGCGACATCACTCGTTCGGGGGTATCCCGGTGGCCCGCCTTGATCTGTTCCTTACCCAATTCCCGCGGCGGGCCGGGCTCGTACATCTCGGCCGTACGATCGAGCGACGGCCGCCGGATGGCCTGATTCCGGCCGCCGTTCCCGCGCCGGATCGACCCCCACCGGCTGATGCCGTTGCGGCGCCCCGGAGTTCGGCTGACCGGATTCGTTCGCACGCCGCGGACGGGTCGTAAGGCCTACGGCATATACCAGAAGCAAGAACGTAGCGGATGTTGCCAAACGCCTTACACACCGTCGCGCCCTGTGCAACAGTCGTTACCGGTCCTTCCTTCAGACTTGGCCGTGCCGCGCCTGTATCGGAGTTCTCATGCCGTCCCACCTGTTCGCGGACCGTCCCGCGCAGCCGCCCGAGCCGGGGTCGGTGGACGCGCTGATCTCGCAGACCCGGCGGCTGCGCGGGGAAGTGGACGCGGTCCGCCGCGACACCGTCGTCGACGACGACGACGCCCAGGGCCGCTGGCAGCGCGCACTGTGCGATCTCGCCGTCCACCACCTCGACGACCTCCGCGAGCACCTCGACCAGCTCAAGGAGGGCCTGCCGCCGGCGCCCGAGACCGCCGGACAGCCGCAGGCGGCGCCCGAGGCCGGGCCCGAGGCCCAGACCCGCGTCGGCAGCGCCGAGTGGAACCTGCTGACCGACGAGGTGAGTTGGTCCGACGAGCTGTTCCAGATCTTCGGCCGCTCGCCCGAGTCCGGCGCGCTCCCCCTCGACGAACTGGGCTCGACCCTCTTCTCCGAGGACCAGCCGCTGCTCACCGCGTGGGTCACCGCCTGCCTGGTGGACGGCAAACCGATCGACGGCGAGTTCCGCATCGTCCGGGCCGACGGCCGGGTCCGGACCTTGCACATGAGGGGCGAGCCGGTACTCGACTCCGACGGCTGTACGGCCTCGATGTGGGCCGTCCTGCGGGACGTGAGTGAACTGCGCCGGAGCCAGCGCGCGGTGCGCGAGTCACGTGACTCGCTGCAGCGCCAGCGGGAGATCGCGCAGACCGAGCGCCGGCTGGCGGTCGAGCTGCAGGAAGCCGTGCTCCCCCCGTGGCGCGGCTCCCTGCGGTTCCCGTACGGCAGCGCGGGCACGCTCGACGTGGCCGCGCACTACCTGCCCTCCGCGACCAGCGCACTGATCGGCGGCGACTGGTACGACGCGCTCGAACTCCCCGACGGCTGCTCGATGCTGACGGTCGGTGACCTGACCGGACACGGGGTGACCGCCACCTCCGGGATGGCGATGATGCTGGGCGCCCTGCGCGGCATGGCCATGGCGGGCATCGAGCCCGGCCCGCTGATGGGCTGGCTCAACCAGCTCCTGGAGACCTCCGTACAGCCGGCGCTCGGATCGGCCGTGTGCTGCCGCTACGATCCCGCGCGCCGCGTCCTCTCCTGGGCGCAGGCGGGCCACCCGGCACCCCTGCTGTTCCGCCGCGGGGCGGGGCGCTCCCTGCTGCCGCCGGAGGGTGTCCTGCTGGGCGCGACCTCCGGAGCCTCGTACGGGCAGGCCGAGGAACGCCTCGAAGTGGGCGACCTGCTGGTCCTGCACACGGACGGACTCACCCCGCGCAGCATCGAGTTCAGCCGGGCGGACGGGACCGAGCGGCTGCTGGCGCTCGCGCCGCGGTTCTCGGCGGCGCGGTCGGCGCAGGAGTGCGTGCGGATCGTGATCGAGGAGTTCGGCGAGAGCGAGCGCGAGGACGACGCCTGCATGCTCGTCGCCCGGATCGGCGGGTAACGGGCTCCGGACCGCAGGGCCGTAGGGCTGTAGGGCTGTAGGGCTGTAGGGCCAAGGATGTAAGGGCTTCAGGGCCGCGCCGGAAGGCGCGGCCTTTCTCGTCTCCGTACGGGGCTTCGTGCGCGGCGTGCGGGGGCCGGCGTGGGGCGTGGGACTACACCCCCGTACCGCGCGCGCCGCGCGGCGCCGGGTTGTCGGGGAGGGCCAGCTTGATCTCCTGGCGCAGGTCCTCGATGCGCGCGTACCCGGAGTACTGGGCGGTGAGCCGGTACATCTCCCGCAGCCGGTCCCAGGTCCGGTGCGAGGAGGTCTCGTTCATCGAGACCAGGGCGAGGCGCGCGTACCGGTCGGCCTGCTCCGGCTCGTCGGCAATGAAGCAGGCCGAGGCCATGGAGATGTAGTCGAAGATCTGCGAGCGCTGGTAGCCCTCGCCGCGCAGCCGCAGGGCCTCCTTGGCGTGGCGCGCGGCGATCGGCGCCGCGGCGGCGTCGTGGTCCGCGAGGGTCCGGTAGGCGAGGGCCTGCATGCCGTGCAGGTCGGCCTCGTCGAAATGCTGCATCCAGCTCGGCGGTGGCACATCGCCCTTGTCGGAGACGAACAGCTCCTCCGCCTCGCCCAGGGTACGGCGCATGGCCTGGCCCTTGCCCATGGCCGCCTGCGCCCAGGCCTCGATGGTGTGCAGCATGGCGCGCGTGCGCGGGAGGGTCTGCTCGCCGGATCCGGACTGGGCGAGCTTCATCAGGTCCAGGGCCTCGTTCGGCTTGCCCAGGTGGACCATCTGCCGGGCGGCGCGGGACAGCGCCTCGCCCGCCCGCGGCCGGTCGCCGCCCTCACGGGCCGCGTGCGCGGCGATGACGAAGTACTTCTGCGCCGTGGGTTCGAGCCCCACGTCGTGGGACATCCAGCCGGCGAGGACCGCCAGGTTGGCCGCCACCCCCCAGAGCCGCCGCTGGAGATGGTCGGGGTGGTGGTAGGCGAGCATGCCGCCGACCTCGTTGAGCTGGCCGACGACGGCCTTGCGCTGGAGTCCGCCGCCTCTGGAGGCGTCCCAGGCACGGAACACCTCCACGGATCGCTCCAGGGCCGCGATCTCCTGGGAACCGATCGGAGCGGCCTCGTAGCGGTCGTAGCCCGCTGGGTCGGCCTGGAAGGACTCCCCGAAGTTCCGGGCCTCCTCGGCCCGGGCGGGGTCGGTGTGCAGCCAGTCGTACATGGCGTTGCTGAGGGCGGAGCCGGCGGTGAGCACCGCTCCCGCGCCCATCAGACCGCGACGGTTGAGCATGAGGTCCATTCCCGTGAATTCGGTGAGGACCGCGGCTGTGCGTTCGGGCGCCCAGGGCATCCCGTCGGGGTTCTCACGAGCCCCGTCCGGCTGCCGTCTGGAGGTGCGCCGCTGCCGTACGAACCCGAGGTCCTCGATGGTCACGACACGACCGAGCCGCTCGGTGAACAGTGCTGCCAGTACCGTGGGCACCGGTTCGCGGGGGGCCTCCCCCATGTCGATCCAGCGCCGCACCCGCGAGGTGTCGGTGGCCAGCTGGGGGTGGCCCATGGCCGCCGCCTGCCTGTTCACCATCCTCGCCAGTTCGCCCTTCGACCAGCCGGCCAGGCCGAACAGGTCGTTCAAGCGGGTGTTTGGACCTTTGCTCACGTCAAGCCCCCAGGTTCTCGGCTGAGTTGACAGTAGCCCGCCGTCAGATGCCCAGCGACTATTCGCCAGGCTTCGCCAGGGCACGCCCGATGGTTCGCCACCTTGCGCTCGGTGTCAGGTAGGAATGCGCCTCCCCGACCCGGTTCACCGGCGGAACTCCCCAGGGTGAAGTACGGGATCCGGCGGGGCGGCGTACGCAACTCGTCGGCGCACGAAGGGATCCGTATCACCATGTACGCAGCAACGTCCTCCGTGTCCGCACCGGTCCGGCCGCACCGCACGCTCCCGGCTGGCGGCGGCCCCTACCTCGAACCCGGCCGCCCGTCGGCCCCGGCGCAGGGCGCCGCCCGGGCGCGGCGGATGCCGGGCACCGGGTCACTGCCCGTCAGCGGAAGAATCGACCTCTCGGGACCGCAAGGGGCGCAGCTGCGCACCGCGCTCGCCTCGGTGCAGCGGATCTGTCCGGAGTTCGCCCCGGTGCAGGTACTGCGGCGCAGCGGCCGTTCGGTCCTCCTGGTCGGCACCACCGGACGGATGACCGCCGTCGCGAAGGTCTTACTGGATCACTCGCCCGAGTGGCGTGAGCGCTACCGGCACGAAATAGCGGCATACCGGGCCTTCGTCCGGCACCGCCCGCCGGTCCGGGTGCCGCGGCTGATCGCCGCCGACCCCGAGAACTGCACGCTGGTGGTGGAGCGGATGGCGGGCCGGGTCGCGGCGCTGCAGCGGCACCCGGTGGAGCCGCCGCCGCGGGTGGACCTCCGGGCGGCCCTGGGCGCGGTGTGCCGGGTCAACCAGTGGCGGCCGCCGACGGAGTTGTTCGGCACCCCGATGAACTACGCACGGCGGATCGCCCGCGACTACGAGTTGGGCCTGCTGACCGATCGGGACCTCGGTGACCTGCAGAAGCTGCTGCACGGTGTGAAGCTGTCGGGCACGGCGCTGCAGTTCAACCACGGCGACGCCCTGCTGTCGAACCTGCTGCTGTCGCCGGCCGGTCCGGTCCTGCTCGACTGGGAGCACGCGGGCTGGTACCTGCCGGGGTACGACCTGGCCACGCTGTGGACGGTACTGGGCGACGCCCCGGCCGCCCGCGCCCAGATCAGCCGGCTCGCCCAGTCGGCCGGTCCGGCGGCGCGGGACGCCTTCCTGGTCAATCTGATGCTGGTCCTGACCCGGGAGATCCGGATGTCCGAGACGGCGGTGCAGCGCTCGATGCTGGCGACCGCCCCGACCCAGCCGCTGCCGGTGGGTGCCCTGTCCTCCGGTGAGGAGCAGCGGCTGCTGCTCCGCCGCCTGCACGACGATGCAGGGATGGCGCGCCGGGCGGTCCGCGCGGCGGTCGGCACGCGCTGACCGTCCCCCGATACGCGAAGTCCCGTGGCCCCCACCGCCACGGGACTTCGCCGTTCACGGGCGCGGAGGTACGGGAATGTCCCGCCGGGCTCCACTAGCGTGAGGAAACCATCGACGGGAGGCGCTGCTGATGAAGTCCGGAGTGCGCAAGTGGGAGGCGGTGCGGGAGTTCGCCCTCGGCCTTCCGGAGGCCAGGGAGGATCATCCGTGGGGGCCCGAGGACTGCGTGGTGAAGGTGAACAAGAAGATCTTCGTCTTCCTGGGCAACACCGACGGGCCCGGGCAGCCCGGCCTGTCCGTCAAGCTCAAGGACGAGGCGCTGCACGGGCACGCGATGGCCGCACCGGGAGCGGAGCCCACCGGGTACGGTCTTGGCCGCTCCGGCTGGGTGTCCGTCCCGCTGGCGGAGAAGGGGGCGCCCTCGGTGCAGGTGCTGTGCGAGTGGGTGGAGGAGAGCTACCGCACGGTGGCCCTCAAGCGGCAGGTGGGTGAACTGGACGCCCGGACGCGGGCACAGGACTGAGTGCTCGGCCTCATGCGGCGGCGCCGGATGCCTTGACATCACATGATCCCCCGAACACCTTTTCTGACTCAGCATCAGAAATGCTGGAGGCACTTCCCCTCCTCCCCACACCGCTGGAGCCTGCCCATGTCCGCAAGCGCTTCACGCACCAACCCCGCCCCCCTCCCGTCCAGACGTGCGGTCCTCGCCGGTACGGGGGCCGGGGTGCTCGCCGCCACCGTGCTGCCGTCCGCCACCGCCCGGGCCGACGGCGCCCAGGACGGGCCCCCGCTCGGCGAGTACGACGTCGTCGTGGTCGGGTCCGGGGCCGCCGGGATGACCGCCGCGCTCACCGCCGCCAGGCGGGGGCTGAGTGTGCTGGTGGTGGAGAAGGCCCCGACGTTCGGCGGATCGGCCGCCCGGTCCGGAGCCGGTATCTGGCTGCCCAACAATTCGGTGATCCTGGGTGCGGGGGTGCCGGACACCCCGCAGAAGGCCGCGACGTACCTCGCGGCCGTCGTCGGTCCCGGGGTGCCGGCCGACCGGCAGGCCGCGTTCCTCGCCAACGGGCCGCGGATGCTGGACTTCGTGATGGCCAACAGTCCGCTGAGGTTCCGCTTCATGGAGGGCTACAGCGACTACTACCCCGACCTGCCGGGCGGACTGCCGAACGGCCGCTCCATCGAGCCGGACCAGATCGACGGGAACATCCTGGGCGCCGAACTGGCCCGCCTGAACCCGGCGTACATGCCGGTCCCGGCCGGGATGGTGGTCTTCAGCCAGGACTACAAGTGGCTGAACCTGGCAGCGGTGAGCGCCAAGGGGCTCGCCGTGTCCACCGAGTGTCTGGCGCGCGGCACGAAGGCGGCGCTGCGCGGCGAGAAGCCGCTGACGATGGGCCAGGCCCTGGCGGCCGGGCTGCGCGCCGGGCTCCAGCGGGCCGGGGTTCCGGTGTGGCTGAACAGCCCGCTGGTGGACCTGGTCCTGGAGGGCGGCGCGGTCACCGGCGTGGTGGTGGAGCAGGGCGGCGTGCGGGGCACCGTACGGGCCCGGCGCGGGGTGGTCATCGGTTCGGGCGGGTTCGAGCACAACGCGGCGATGCGGGCGCAGTACCAGCAACAGCCCATCGGCACCCAGTGGTCGGTGGGCGCGAAGGAGAACACCGGCGACGGGATCCGGGCGGGACAGCGGGCCGGGGCCTCGCTGGCGCTGATGGAGGACGCGTGGTGGGGGCCGTCGATCCCGCTGCCCGGGGAGCCGTACTTCTGCCTCGCCGAACGGACCCTGCCGGGCGGGCTGATCGTGAACGCGAACGGCGCGCGGTTCGTCAACGAGGCGGCGCCGTACAGCGATGTGGTGCACGTGATGTACGAGAAGGACCGGGGCGCGGCCGGCTCGCACGTCCCGGCATGGCTGATCGTGGATCAGAACTACCGCAACAGGTACCTGTTCAAGGACATCCTGCCGACGCTCCCCTTCCCGGACTCGTGGTACCAGGCGGGGGCGGCGAAGAAGGCGTGGACCTGGGACGCTCTGGCGGGTCAGATCGGGGTCCCGGCGGCGGCGCTGCGGGCGACGCTGGGCCGGTTCAACGCGCAGGCGTGGAGCGGCAACGACGCCGACTTCCACCGGGGCGACACGGCGTACGACCACTACTACACGGACCCGAACGTGCACCCGAACTCGTGTCTGGCACCCGTCTGGGTCCCGCCGTTCTACGCGTTCAAGATCGTGCCGGGTGACCTCGGTACGAAGGGCGGCATCGTGACGGACGCCCGGGCGCGGGCCCTGCGCCCGGACGGTTCGGTGATCCCGGGCCTGTACGCGGCCGGCAACGCGAGCGCGGCGGTGATGGGCCACAGCTACGCGGGGGCCGGATCGACGATCGGCCCCGCGATGACGTTCGGCTACGTGGCGGCGAACGCCATCGCGGACGCGTGACGCCCGCGCTGGGGGATGCGGACGGTCAGCCCTGCTGGAAGAGCTCGGCGGGGAGCGGCTTCAGGAGGGCGTAGAGGTCATCGGTGATCGGGCGGTCCCAGCTGGCGATGGTGACCAGCACGTTGTCACTGCGGTCGAACTGGACGCAGGAGATGCGGGACTCCGACAGCTTGATCTTCCGGACGATGAGGAGGTTGTCGCCCTGCATGACGGGGCAGTCCTCGACGCCGGTGACCTCGACGTCCTCGTCGTTCTCCAGTGCGTCGAGGAGCTGGGCCACCTCGAAGGGGATCTGGCCGTCGGTGAGCTCCCGGGCCGGGGAGCCCTCCGGGAGGTTCCCGATGATCATCGCGGGGCCGCGTCCGCCGAACAGGTCGTAGCGGAGGAAGACACCCTGGCAGCTGCCGTCGGGCGCGGGCAGCAGCCCGGCCCCGAGATTGCCCGGCCAGTCCCCCGGGTCCATGGCCAGGACGTCGAAGTCCGGGCCGGCGGGTGTGGCGGCGCGGTGGCGGCGGAGGAAGGACATGCCGCCATGGTACGTGGCCGCGCGAGTTTTCCGGCCCGGGGGCCCGCATCCGGGGGCCTGTCCGGGCCGGGCCCGCCGGCCCGGCCCGTCAGACCGGGGGGACGAGCGTGAACCAGTGCGGAAGCAGGGCGGCGTCGCCTGTGACGCGCAGGGCGGTCGGCGGGAGGCGGCGCCAGAGGAACAGGGCGAGGTCGGAGGCGGTGCCGCAGGCCTCGACGTCCGCCGGGGCGGTGGTAGCGGGCTCCAGCAGGACCTGGTCCCCCGAGAGGACGACCGTCCAGGTTTCCGGTCCGTCGGTACGCCGGAAGCGGTACCTCTCCCCCGTGCCCGGCGGTGCCTGCTGCCAGCCGCGGCGGGCCGGGGCCATCACCTCGATCGTCTGGGTCACGGCGTCCGCGGCCACGGCCGGGTCGAGGCGGCCCGGCGTACCGGTCGCGGATTCGGCGTCCCAGCGGTGCACGGCCAGCTCGATCAGCTGCATCCGGAGCCAGAATCCCGTGGTCTGCTCCGCCGACCAGGTCCAGACCGCCGTGTCCGGCCCCAGCTCGTGGAGGAGCTCGGCCAGCTCCCGGGCGCCCTGCGCGAACCAGTCGGTCAGCGCGTCCGGGTCGCCGGGGACCTCGGGGAGGGTGAGGCCGGCCGGGTCGGGCGGGGCCGTGAGCCGTTCGCGCAGGACGTGCGCGAGGTAGCGGTGGACTCCGCCCAGGTGCCGGACGAGGTCGGTGACCGTCCAGCCGGGGCACGCGGGCACCGCGGGCACCGGCTCTCCGAGGTCGAACGCCCGGCGCACCGCCTTCTCGAACGCTGCCGCCTCGGTCCGGAAGGGGGCGAGTCTCTCGACGTGATCCATGGTTCCACCCCTGCCCACCGGGCGGCGGATCCGATCACGTTGAGCTACGGGCGAACGCCTCCAGTGCGTCCCTGAGCCCGGTCCGGTCGGTACCCAGCTTGCGGCAGGCCGCCGACAGTGCCCAGTCCGGCGCGGGCAGCACCACCGTCTCCGGCACGGGCTCCTTCTCGGCGCGCACCGCGAGGTCGGCCGCCTGCCGCTCCTCCTCCGTGAGCCCGTCCTCCCAGGCCAGCCCGCACGGCAGGGCGCCGCCCAGGCCCAGCAGGCTGTCGGTGGTCTCCGCGGCCAGCCCGTCCGCACCGCATTCCCGCGCCGTCACCACGGCCTGCATCAGCAGGTCCGCGTCCCGCAGCTCGGTGCCGAGCGCGGCCAGGGCGCAGGCCAGTTCGTAGCCCGCCGGTGAGGCCGAGAGCAGGGTGACCGCCTCCTGGAGGAGCCCGGCCCGCTCCTCGGGGGTGGCGACCTGCGCCGCCACCCGCAGGGCCTGGCCGATGCCCGAGGCGGCGCCGAAGGCGCGGGCCCGCCGGACGGCGTCGTCGGCGAGGGCCCGGGCCCGCTGCGGATCGTCCGCGGCGACCGCCCGGGCCAGGTGCAGCTGCCACGGGCACCAGGCCGGATTCTGGATGCCGCGCGGGGTCAGCCGCCGGTCGACCGCCTCCAGTTCGACGATCGCGGCCTGCACCTCGCCCCGGGACAGCAGCAGTTCGGCGTACACGGTCTGCGAGTCGGGGAAGACCACGGCCGCCGGGAAGGGGCTGCCGTACTCGTGCTCGCGGGCCAGCTCCCAGGCCTCTTCGGGCCGGCCCCGGGCGAGCAGGGTGGTGAGGAGGATGGCTATGGCGTACCAGTGCACGGGGGTACGCCGGCCCACGCGTTCGGCGAGCCGCAGCCCGGCCCGGGCCAGTTCCTCGGCCTCCACGAGCCGTCCGCGCCGGTAGCGGACGTAGGCCCGCAGGCTGTAGGCGAAGGAGAGGTGCGCCCCGCGCCAGCCGTGCCGCTCGAACTCGGCGGTGCCCGCCTCGAACAGCTCCTCGGCGCGTCCGGGCCGGTCGGTGTACATGTGGGCCATCGCGACCAGGACCGGGACCTCGAAGCCACGGTCCTCGTGGGCCCAGCTGAAGGGCCGCTCCAGCACCCGTCCGGCGTGGTGCAGCACCACGTCGACCGACTCGCCCCGCAGGCAGGCGTCCCAGGCGCGCAGCCCGATGATGTACCGCTCGGTGAGGTCGCGCCCGGTCAGCCGGTCGGCGAGGCGGGCGAGCCGGCGGGAGCGGGCCGGGGAGTCGGTCTCGGCGGCGTTGAAGGCGTCCCACATGAACTGCTCGGACTGCAGGCGCAGCCGGGCGCGTACGTCCTGGGTGTACGGGATCTCCCGTGCCAGTGATTCGGAGGCCTCGGCGAGCCGGTCGCTGTGCGCGAGGACCTGGGCGAGCCGGATGACGATGCCCTGGCGCAGGGCCGGGTCGTCGGAGGGCTCGGCGAGGGCGGCCCGCAGGTGGTTGACCGTGTTGGCGGGCTCGGTGAGCAGGGAGGCGCAGCCCAGTTCGTAGAGGACGGCGGCCCGTTCGTCGAAGTCCGGGGGTTCGAGCAGCGCGCGGGCGAGCTGGCGGCGGGCGGCCTCGGGGGCGCCGGCCCGCAGGTTCTCGCCGGCGGCCTCGCGCAGGGTGCGTACCACCCAGGGGTCGTTCTCGGGGTGGGTCTCCAGCAGGTGGCGGGCGGCGGCGGAGGAGCCGAGTCCGGCGTCGACGACGGCCGCCGCGGCCTTGCCGTGCAGGGCGACGCGGAGCGCGTCGGGGATGGCCCGGTAGATGGAGGTGGCGATGAGCGGGTGGACGAACTCCAGCCCGGCGTCGGCCTCGGGTTCCTCGGCGGCGGCCGCCGAGAGGATGCGGGCGTCACGCAGCCGCCGGGTGGCGTCCGAGGCCTCCTCGGCGCCAAGGGCGGCGACCCGGGCGGCGAGGTCCTGCGGAATGGCGGTGCCGAGGACGGCACAGGCCCAGGCGAAGCGGACGGTGGAGGGGCCGAGGCGTTCGAGGCGGGCGACGAGGCCGCTGCCGCGCTGGGCGGCGGCGAGGTCGCGCAGCTGCGGGGCGTTCGCCTCGACCGGGGTCAGGCCCTTGCCGCGGACCTTGGCGGTGAGTTCGACGGCCTCGAAGGGGTTGCCGGTGGTGACGGCCCAGGCCTCCTGGCAGAAGGCGTCGTCGGCGTGCGCGCCGACGGCCTCGCGGACCAGGGTGGCGACGGCGGCCGGGGTGAGCGGGGCCAGGGGCAGCGGGCGCTGTCCCGCCCGGCCGGGCAGCGTACGGAAGGCGTCGGCGTGCGCGGGCAGTTCGTCGGGGCGGTAGGCGACGACGAGGAGCAGCGGGAGGTGTTCGGCGCGTGGGGCGAAGGCGGCGAGCCAGCCGAGGGACTCGGGGTCCGCCCAGTGGGCGTCGTCGAGGACCAGGACGACGGGGGCGCGCTTGACGACGAGGTGGGTGAGCACCCAGTCGAGCCCGTCGCGCAGACCCTGGGGGTCGGGCGGGACGCCCTGTTCCGGGGCGCAGAGTCCGAGGGCCGGGCCGACGATGGGGTACCAGCCGCCGAGCGCGGCGCGCAGCTCCTGCTCGGAGGTGCCGGCGAGCTGGGGCTGGATGAGCTGGCGGGCGACGTGGAAGGGCTGGCTCTGCTCCTGTTCGCCGCCCCGGGCGGCGAGGACGGTGCAGTTGCGGGCGAGGGCGCGGCGGCGCAGTTCGGCGAGCAGGGTGGTCTTGCCGAGTCCGGCGGGGCCGGAGAAGGCGAGCAGCGCTCCACCCGCGTCCGGCCCGGGACCGGTGAGCTGGTCCAGGGCTTCGTCGACGATCGCGAGTTCGGCATCGCGTTCGACCATCGTGCGCCGTGTGCGGGTCCGGCGGTCCGTCATGGCTGGTACCCCCCAGGCCTGTTCGGGGGTTCAGCGTACGCCCGCGCGCAGCGCGAGGGATCCCAGTGCGGAAAAGAATCCGATCTTCTTTTCCGGGCGGCGTCAGTCGTGTACGGAACGGGCCGCGAGGCCCTTGAGGACGGCCACGGCCTCGGCGGCCCGGTCGGCGGCCACGAAGAGGTGGTCGTGGTGGTAGCCGGCGATGACGTTGCAGCTCAGACCGTGTGCGCCGAGTTCGGTGGCGAAGGCGGCGGTGAGCCCGACGGCGTCGAGGGCGGAGTGGATCCGCAGGGTGATCCAGCCGGCCGTGTAGTCGTAGGCGAGGCCGGCCGCGTCGGCGTCCTCCTGGCGCAGTACCAGGGTGAGGCCCTCGGGTTCACGGATGGTGGCGACGGGGGCGGTCCCGGCGGGGACGGCGGTGCCGTCGACGGTGCAGAAGACGTACCGCCCCTCGTTCAGCTCGGGCCGCATCCCGCTCAGGAGTTTCCGCAGGTCCTGCTCTCCGCTCATGCGGCCAAGCCTACCGATCGCCCCGGCGGTACCCGCTTCGCCGGGAGGCGGGCCACAGGTCCGTGCCGCAGGTCCGTGCCGCGCCCGGGGGCGTGCGTGAGGGGTCTTCGGCTCATGCGGGATCCTCCGAGTGGTGCCAGGAGCCGCCCCACACCTCGGCGAGCTCCTGCCGGTCAGCGGCCGCGAGGCGCGCCGCGAGGCGGTCCGCCTCCGCCTCCGGGTCCCCGTCGCCGACGTCCAGGGTCACCCCGAACTGGAGCCACGGCCGGCCCTCCCGATCCGCTGCGGCATCGGGGTGGATGAGCACCAGCTCCAGGCGGTTCCGCTCGGCCTGGTCGGTCCAGACCGCGTCCAGCTCGCACTCCCACCGCCGCGACCAGCCCGGAGCCGCCCGGCGACGGCGATGCCGCCCGCCCCCAGAACGACCCACGGGTCCTCTCCCGACCACGCTTCCCACAGCTCCGCCAGGACGTCGCGCCCGTCGACCACGGGTCGCACCTGCACCCATCCCCGCACCGGCGCCACGATCCGCAGCTCCAGCACCTGGCGCCGTCGCGCTCCCATCGTTCTCCTCTCACTCGTACACGTACAACCGCCGGTGCCACCACGGGCGCGGGCTCCCCGACCGGTCCGTGGTGGCGGCGTCCCGGTCGAACACCGTCCGTCTGCGGAACTCCGCGTCCAGGAGCCTCAGTACGCGGCCCAGCGCGCGCCTGGCGTCGGGCGGCAGGGTCCGGTAGGCGTCGGCGAGCTCGTCCCGGACCGCGGCGACGTCGTCGAGCGCGCACAGCGGGGCCGGGCAGACTGCGGCGGTCAGTCGCAGGCGGGAACCGGGGCTCCGCAGGAAGGCGCGGTAGCGCCTCAACAGGTCCGCGAGCGGGTGGAGGCGGTTCGAGGCCGTCCAGTGGACCTCCGCGCTCGCGGCGGGGGACAGCCGGTCCACGGGCGGCAGTTCGCGCGCCCAGGCGGGTGGCCGCCGGCCTGCGTGGGTTCCTCGTACGGCGCGCAGCGCGCCGGGCCGGCTACGCGGCATCGCCCTTTCGGCGGATGATCGTCACGGCCCCATCCTGCCGGGCCGCGCCGCGGCGCGCAAAGGGATTCGGCGGCCCACCGGGGCGGCGGCTCCCGCCCGGTGGTGCGCCGTCTGCTGGATGCCCGCGGCCTGGCCGGGACGTCTCTTCCGGATCCTGCCGGGCCCGCGCAGCCCGCCGGCCCCGCACCTCATCCCCCGGGCTTCGTCCGGGGGACCCCCAGGTTGTCGGGCCGGCCCGAGCACGTCCGGTACCCGGGCGGCCCTCCGCCCGCGATGCTTCTCCTCGGCCCTGCGGGCCCGGGGAGACCCGATGGCACCGGACGGACGCCGCGGGCCCGACCGGCACGATCCGGAAGAGACACCCTAGGTCAGGTCGAACTCACCGCCCCGCGCGTTCAGCACGAACTTGTGCCACTCGTCCGGCGAGAAGATCAGTGAAGGGCTCTCGGGACGCTCGCTGTTGCGCATCGCGATGAAGCCCTCGACGAAGGCGATCTGGACGTCGCCCACTCCCCGGCTGCTCGACTGCCAGTCCGCCTCGGTGAGATCGAGGTCCGGCTTCCCCCAGCCAGCGAGGGGCTGTGAAGTCATGCTCTCGGCCACGTGCGTGCTCCTCCCGGTACGTCGTCCGGGGGCAAGGTTAACCACCGCAGCGGGTGCCGGACAGGCCACGGTGAGTCACCCGTGGCCGGTCCGGCTCCCCGGCCGGCCCCTCCGTCGTCGGCCGGGCCTGTGTTCAGGAGGTCGGCTCCTGTGCCCCCACCAGCCACATCGCGAAGAACTGCGCGCCGCCGCCGTACGCGTGCCCCAGTGCCCGGCGGGCTCCCGGAACCTGGTGTTCCCCGGCCTGACCGCGGACCTGCAGGGCCGCCTCCGCGAAGCGGATCATGCCGGAGGCGCCGATCGGGTTGGTGGACAGCACGCCGCCCGACGGATTGACCGGAAGGTCCCCGTCGAGTTCGGTGACCCCGGCCTCCGTGAGCTTCCAGCCCTCGCCCTCCGCCGCGAAGCCGAGGTTCTCCAGCCACATCGGCTCGTACCAGGAGAACGGTACGTACATCTCGACCGCGTCGATCTCCCGCCGCGGGTCGGTGATGCCGGCCTGGCGGTAGACGTCGGCCGCGCAGTCCTTGCCGGCCTGCGGCGAGACGAAGTCCTTGCCGGCGAAGAGGGTGGGCTCGCTGCGCATCGCCCCGCCGTGCACCCAGGCGGCCGGCTTCGGCGAACGGGCCGCGCCCGCCCGGTCGGTGAGGATCATCGCGCACGCGCCGTCCGAGGAGGGGCAGGTCTCCGAGTAGCGGATCGGGTCCCACAGCATCGGCGAGGCCTGGACCTTCTCCAGGGTGAGGTCGTGCTCGTGCAGGTGCGCGTACGGGTTCTTGAGCGCGTTGCGCCGGTCCTTGTACGCCACCAGCGAGCCCACCGTGTCCGGCGCGCCGGTGCGCCGCATGTACGCGCGCACGTGCGGGGCGAAGAAGCCGCCGGCGCCCGCGAGCAGCGGCTGCTGGAAGGGGACGGGGAGCGACAGGCCCCACATGGCGTTGGATTCGGACTGCTTCTCGAAGGCGAGGGTGAGGACCGTGCGGTGGACGCGGGCCGCCACCAGGTTCGAGGCGACGAGGGCGGTGGACCCGCCGACCGAACCGGCCGTGTGCACGCGCAGCATGGGCTTGCCGACCGCGCCGAGGGCGTCCGCCAGGTACAGCTCGGGCATCATCACCCCCTCGAAGAAGTCGGGGGCCTTGCCGATGACGACCGCGTCGATGTCCGCCCAGGTCAGTTCGGCGTCCGCGAGGGCGCGCGCCGCCGCCTCGCGGACCAGTCCGGCGATGGAGACGTCGTGGCGGGCCGCCACGTGCTTGGTCTGGCCGATCCCGACGATGGCCACGGGCTCTTTACTCACCTTGCGTCCCCTTCCAGGACGGCGACCAGGTTCTGCTGGAGGCAGGGGCCGGAGGTGGCGTGGGCGACGGCCCGGTGCGATGCGCCGCGGTGGATCCGCGCGGCCGCCTCGCCGATGCGGATCAGGCCGGCGGCCATCATCGGGTTGGCGGCGAGGGCTCCCCCGGAGGGGTTGACGGTCACGTCGTCCGCGAGTCCGAGTGCCTTGCGGAGCACGACCTCCTGGGAGGAGAACGGCGCGTGCAGTTCGGCCGTGTCCACCGGGGCTTCGAAGACGCCCGCGTGCTCGGCGGCGAGCCGGGTGGACGGGGAGTCGGTGAGGTCGCGCAGGCCCAGGCTGTGGGCCTCGATGCGGTGGTCGATGCCGGTGATCCAGGCGGGGCGTTCGCACAGCCGGCGGGCGAGGTCGCCGGCGGCCAGGACGACGGCGGCCACGCCGTCGCCCACGGGCGGGCAGTCTCCGGTGCGCAGCGGCCTGACCTGGTAGTCGCCCTGGGGGACGGGGCCGCGGAGCTGGGCGTGCGGGTTGGCGGCGGCCGCGTCCCGGCTGCGTGCTCCCACGGCGGCCAGGGCGCTCTCGTCGGTCTCGCCCGCGTCGATCAGGGCCTGGGCCTGGAGGGCGGCCAGGGCCACCGCGTCGGGCCAGAGCGGGGCGACGTAGTACGGATCGAGCTGACGGGTCAGCACGTCGCGCACCGATCCCGGGGAGGACTTCCCGTACGAGTAGACGAGCGCGGTGTCGGCCTCGCCGGTCTGGATCTTGACCCAGGCCTCGTAGAGGGCCCAGGCCCCGTCCATCTCGACGTGCGACTCGGAGATCGGCGGCCAGGCGCCGACCCCGTCGAGGGTCATGGTGAAGGAGAAGGCCCGGCCGGCCAGGTAGTCGCTGGAGCCGGAGCAGGTGAAGCCGATCTCGCCGGCCTTCAGGCCGGTGGCGGCCAGCACCTGGTGGAGGACGGGCATGACCATCTCGACTTCGCTGAGCTCGTCGGTGCGGCGCAGGTGGTCGCTCTGCGCGAAGGCGACCACCGCGACCTCGCGGGCGTATCGGGCCATCAGATGAGCTCCTTGTACGCGTCGTAGTCCGCGTCCGGTTCGCCGGTGGGCCGGTAGTGGTCGGGGTAGCGGCCGCCCTCGGTCCATACGGGCTCGACGCGCAGGCCCATGCGGACCTGGTCGTAGGGGATGCCGCCGATCCGGCCGTGGAGGGCGAGGCCGGCGCCGTCGAGGGCGATGTGGGCGTAGACGTAAGGGACTTCGATGTCCAGGTTCTTGGCCTTGATGTTGACGATGCAGTAGGTGGTGACCGTGCCGGCCGGGCCGACCTCGACGCGGTCGGTGGTGGCCACCCCGCAGGTGGGGCAGGCGCCGCGCGGCGGGACGTACACCTTGTGGCAGGAGGGGCAGCGCTCGCCGACGGTCCGCCGCTCGGACAGGGCGTTGATGTACGCGGTCTGGGCGCGGCCGGGGCTGTAGACGTAGTCGAGGCGGGCCTCGGCGACGATGCCCGTGACGGCGTCGGCGAAGCCCCCGTCGTGCGGGACGGCCTCCCCGCCCGCGGGGCCGTCGTACGGTTCGAAGCAGGCGATGTCGGTGATGGCGCCGGCGCGCTCGGCGGCCCAGCGGACGCGGACGCGCATGCCGGTGCGGACGGCGTCGGGGCCGGGTGCGTCGAGGGCGTGCAGGAGGGCGGTGTCGGCGCCGTCGAGCTTGACCAGCACCCAGGCGAAGGGGGTGTCCAGGGGCTGTTGGGGGCGGGGCCGGTCGTTCCAGGCCCAGGTGGTGACGGTACCGGTGGCGGCGACCTCGACGAGCTCGCGGATCTCCTCGGCGGTGACGGGGTCGTACTCGACGGGCGGGACCATCACCTTGCCGTCGGAGGTCTTCACCCCGAGGACGGTGCCCTCGCGCAGCCCGGTGAGGAAGGCGCTCTGGACGGGCCCGAGGGACCGGGTGAAGGGGAACTCGACGATGAGGGGCGCGCGGAGCACCTCCGGTGGGGAGGGAGCTGTCATGGCGATTCTCCGATGCGATCGATTCCGGTGTTGTCAGCCCCGCCGACTCTTTGCGGCCCCGCCGGCACTTTCAGCCCCGCCGGCGATTGAGGCGCGGGGTCGGGGGCGGAGCCCCGATCTCTCAGCCCCGCCGACACAATCTCAGCCCCGCCGGCGATTGAGGCGCGGGGGTCCGGGGGCGGAGCCCCCGGCAACGGCGCCGCACCCGCACCCGCACACGGCCACGGCCACGGCCACGGCCACGGGCACAGGCACGGGCACGGCGTGCCCGAACTACTCGCGCCGATACACCGCGGGCCGCTTCTCGGCGAAGGCCCGCGCCCCCTCCTTCGCATCGGCGGTGTCGAAGATCGGCCACCCGCGCAGGAGTTCCGAGGCCAGTCCCTCCCGCTCCGTCATCTCGGCGGTCTCGTAGACCGACGCCTTGACCGCCTCCACCGCCAGCGGCCCGCACGCGTTGATCCGCTCGGCGATCTCCAGGGCCGCCGACAGCGCCGTACCGTCCGGCACCACCCGCCCGACCAGCCCGATCCGCTCGGCCTCGGCGGCGGAGTACGGGCGGCCGGTCAGCAGCATCTCCAGGGCGTGCGTACGCGGGATCTGGCGCGGCAGCCGCACCGTGGAGCCGCCGATCGGGAAGAGTCCGCGCTTGACCTCGAACAGCCCGAAGGTCGCGCCCTCGGCCGCCACCCGGATGTCCGTACCCTGCAGGATCTCGGTCCCGCCGGCCACGCAGTAGCCCTCCACCGCCGCGATCACCGGCTTGCGCGGCCGGTGGTGGCGCAGCATCGCCTTCCAGTGCAGGTCGGGGTCGGCCTTCAGGCGGTCCCGGTACTGGTCGCCGGCCATGCCCTTCCCGGCCAGGGCCTTGAGGTCCATTCCGGCGCAGAAGTCCCCGCCCGCGCCGGTGAGGACCACCGAGCGGATCCCGTCGTCGGCGTCCGCCTCCAGCCAGCCGTCGTACAGCCCCACCAGCAGCGGCAGCGAGAGCGCGTTCTTCGCCTCGGGCCTGTTCATGGTGAGCACCAGCGTGGCGCCGTGCCGATCCACGGTCAGGTGTTCCGTCCCACCCATTGCCGTCCTCCCGTCTCAAGACCTAGAACAGGTTGCAGTAGGGGAGGGTGCAGTTCAATAGTTTTCTGACACTCAGTCAGATTTCTTGGATGCCGCCCTTCCCAGTTGCCGTCTCCGGCGCTGTAATGACCGCCGGAGCAGGCCGGCCACATGGCCGGTCGTCGGGAACTCCGGGAACATCCAGGGTCAGGAGGAACGGTGGAGTACAACCTTGCCGACCTGTTCGAGTCGGTCGTGGACGTGGTCCCGGACCGTGAGGCCCTCGTGTACGTGGACCACCCCGGGACCGGCGCCGAGCGCCGCCTGACGTACGCGGAGCTCGACACGGCGGCGAACCGGATCGCCCACCACCTGCTCGACAGCGGCTTGACGGCCGGTGAGCACCTGGGCCTTCACCTCTACAACGGGATCGAGTACCTGCAGACGGTGCTGGCCTGTCTGAAGGCCCGGCTCGTCCCGGTGAACGTCAACTACCGGTACGTGGAGGAGGAGCTGGTCTACCTCTACAACGACGCCGATCTCGCCGCCCTCGTCTTCGAGGGCGAGTTCACCGAGCGGGTCGCGGCCGCGCTGCCGCAGACGACGAAGCTCCGGCACCTGATCCGGGTCGGCCAGGCCCCCGAGGGCGCCCCCGAGCCGTCGATCGCGCCCGTCCCGTACGCGGACGCCGAGGCGGCCGGATCACCCGGGCGCGGGTTCCCGCCGCGCAGCCCCGACGACCTGTTCATCATCTACACCGGCGGCACGACGGGCATGCCCAAGGGCGTGATGTGGCGGGCCGAGGACCTCTTCTTCGCCGGGCTCTTCGGCGGCGAGCCCTCGGGCGAGCCGGTGAAGCGGCCCGAGGAACTGGCCGAGCGGGTCGCGGCGCGCGGCGCCGGGCTCACCTTCTTCCCGGCGCCCCCGCTGATGCACGGCACGTCGACGCTGACCTCGTTCATCGCCTTCAACTACGGCCAGCGGGTGGTCATCCACCGCAAGTACGCGCCGGAGGAAGTGCTCCGGACGATCGAGAAGGAGAAGGTCTCCAGTGTGTCGCTGGTCGGCGACGCGATGCTGAGGCCGTTGATCGACGCCCTGAACGGCCCGCTCAAGGGCACGGACCTGTCGTCGCTGTTCAGCGTCTCCTCGTCCGGGGCGATCATGTCGGAGACGGTCCGCGCCGAGTTCCAGCGGCTGGTGCCGAACGTGCTGCTCCTGAACAACTTCGGGTCGTCCGAGTCCGGGTCCAACGGCCGGGCGGCGGACGACTCCGGCCCGGAGAAGGGCTTCCGCCTGGTGGTCAACGACCGGACGCAGGTGGTGGATCCGGTGACGCACGAGCCGGTGGCGGTGGGCGAGCCCGGTCGCCTGGCCCAGCGCGGACACGTCCCGCTCGGGTACTACAACGACCCGGCCAAGACCGCCGAGACCTTCTTCCAGAAGGGCACGGAACGCTGGGTGCTGCTCGGCGACATGGCGACCGTCGACGAGCAGGGCATCGTCACGGTGCTCGGCCGCGGCTCGCAGTGCATCAACACGGGCGGCGAGAAGGTGTATCCGGAGGAGGTCGAACAGGCCCTGAAGTCCCACCCCGACGTGTACGACGCGTTGGTGGCGGGGGTCCCGGACCCGACCTGGGGCAGCCATGTGGCCGCGGTGGTCCAGGTCCGGGCGGGCGCCGAGGCGCCGTCCCTGGACCAGATCCAGAGCCACTGCCGCACCAGGCTGGCGGGCTACAAGATCCCGCGGCAGCTGGTCATCGCGCCCGCCATCCAGCGGTCCCCGAGCGGCAAGGCGGACTACCGCTGGGCGAAGGCGGTGGCGACGGAGGCGGACACGGCCTGATCGTCCGCCCCGGCCGCCCCGGCCGCCCCGGCGGGCGAGCCGTACGGGTCGCCGGCCGGCGCTCGATCAGGGCGACGCGGGCGCGGGTGCGGGTGCGAGGGCCGGGGCGGAAGGTGCCGTGGGGGCGGTGGCGGTGTCGTCGCCGTCCACGCAGGTCAGCGACATGATGACCGGTACCGGCAGACCCGATATCGGCTCACCCAAGAGGCCGGAGGTGACCGTCCAGTTGCCCTTCGTCAGGGTCAGCGCCCGCTCGCCCAGGTCGGGGCCGTCCTGCCAGCCGTAGTCGGAGCGGGCCCGCGCGAAGGCCGCTTTCAGGGCGGCGTCCACCGTCTCCTGCGCATGATGTCCGGAGAGCCGTTCGTGGCACCTGCCCAGAACCCCGGAGGGTTCCCGCTCCACCGTGATGCCCTCCGCCGCCAGGATCGAGGTCATCTCCGACACCACCGTTTCGCGAGGCAGCGGCGGACCCGAGAATCGCGGGGGGATCGGGCCGAGGTCCCGCAGCGGGAACGCGCAGGCGGTCGCCGTCGCCGCCGTCAATGCGGTCAGGGCCAGGGTCGCCAGGGCTGTGCGCGCCCGTATCCGTCGCACGATGATGTCCGTCCTCTCGGTTCGCGGTACGGCCCGTCAGTCTGCCATCCCGCCGATCTTGATGAACCACCGCCCGACGCGCCCCGCCCCGCCCCGCCGCATCGCGTCGTCAGGCGCCCGCCGCCAGGAACCGCTCCACGCGGGCCGCGAACCAGGCCGCGTCGTCCAGCCACGGGAAGTGGCCGGCCCGGGGCTGGACGTCGACCGAGCCCCGCGGGAACAGCGTGGCGAGCCGGGCCGCCAGGGCGGGGCGGGGGTTGCCGTCCAGTTCCGCGGCCAGCACCAGGACCTCGCCCGTGACCCGGCGGAGCGCCGCGCGCGTGGCGGGCGGGTCGAAGGCGCCGGGGCCCGCGTAGGCCCCGGCGGCCTTCTCGTTCTGCTGCCGCGCGTTCGCCGCCCAGTGCGCCCGGGCCGTCGCGTCCCAGTTCCCGTAGAACACCGGAGCGGCCAGCTCCCAGTCCTCCTCACCGTGGGCGGGGTCCGCGAGGATCCGCTCGTAGGCCGCGATGGCCGTGTCGTACGGCTCGCCGCCCGCCCGCAGCCGGGCCCCCTCCAGCCGGTCCTCCGCGGCGACCGGGAGATCCACCGCCCACGCGGTCGGGGTGACCAGGACGGTCCGGCGCAGCCGCTCGGGGTGCGCGGCCGCGTAGAGCTGGGCGAGGTTGCCGCCGGCGGAGTGGGCGAGGAGGTCCATGCGCTCCAGGCCCAGGTGCGCCCGCAGCGCCTCGACGTCGCCGACCTGGTGGTCGACGCGGTACGTCGACTCGTCCGCCGGTAGCGCGGAGTCGCCCGTGCCGCGCAGGTCGAGGAGGATCAGAAGGCGCCCGTCCGCCAGTCCGCCGAGGTCTCCCAGGTACGCGGAGGCCCGCATGGCGCCGCCCGGGATGCAGACCAGCGGCTCACCGTCGCCCTGGAGGTGGTAGGCGAGTTCGGTTCCGTCGTAGGTGGTGAAGGTTGGCATGCCGGCCAACATAAAAGACGATCACTCGTTCGAGTCATTGATTTAACCTGCGGATTCCTGGCAATCTACCGAATGATCGGTCGGTTTCTCATGGTGAGGTGACGGCATGGCGGTGTACACGGATCTCCACGACACGGGCGAGCGGCTGGGCCGCGACGAGCTGGCCGCCCTCCAGCTCACCCGGCTGCGCGCGACCCTGCACCGCGCCTACGAGAAGGTGCCGTTCTACCGGCAGGCCTTCGACAAGGCGGAGGTGCATCCCGACGACTGCCGCTCCCTCGCCGACCTCTCTCTGTTCCCCCTGACGACCAAGGCCGATCTGCGCGACCAGTACCCCTTCGGGATGTTCGCCGTGCCGCGCTCGCAGGTGCGCCGCATCCACGCCTCAAGCGGCACCACCGGGCGGCCGACCGTCGTCGGGTACACCGACGGGGACCTCTCCACCTGGGCGGACGTCGTCGCCCGGTCCATACGGGCGGCGGGCGGACGGCCCGGCCAGATCATCCACATCGCCTACGGGTACGGGCTGTTCACCGGCGGCCTGGGCGCGCACTACGGCGCCGAGCGCCTCGGCTGTACGGTCGTGCCCGCGTCGGGCGGGATGACGGACCGGCAGGTCCGGCTCATCGAGGACTTCCGGCCCGAGGTCATCATGGTGACCCCGTCCTACATGCTGACCCTGCTGGACGAGATGGAGCGCCAGGGAATCGACCCTCGCGCCACCTCGCTGCGGACGGGGATCTTCGGCGCCGAGCCGTGGACCGAGGAGATGCGCCGGGAGATCGAGGAACGGCTCGACATCGACGCGGTGGACATATACGGCCTGTCCGAGGTCATCGGACCGGGCGTGGCGCAGGAGTTCGCGGAAACCAAGGACGGCCTCCACATCTGGGAGGACCACTTCTATCCCGAGGTGGTCGATCCGCTGACCGGCGCGGTGCTGCCGGAGGGCGAGCCCGGCGAGCTGGTGTTCACCTCCCTCACCAAGGAGGCCATGCCCGTCATCCGCTACCGCACCCGGGACCTGACACGGCTGCTGCCCGGAACGGCCCGGCCGGCCTTCCGCCGGATGGAGAAGATCACGGGGCGCAGCGACGACATGATCATCCTGCGCGGGGTGAACGTGTACCCGACCCAGATCGAGGAGGTCCTGCTGCGGACTCCTGGCCTGGCTCCCCACTTCCAGCTGCGGCTGACCCGGGAGGGCCGGATGGACGCCCTGACGGTACGGGTGGAGGCGCGTCGGGAGACGGACGCCGAGCGGCGGCAGGACGCGGCCGCCGCCGTGGTCCGGGCCGTCAAGGAGGGGGTCGGGGTCTCCGTCCGGGTCGAGGTGGTCGACCCGGAGACGCTGGAGCGTTCGGTGGGGAAGATCAAGAGACTGGTCGACCTCCGCGGCGCCGGGGAGACAAGGGACACGCGTCCGGGCGGCTGAAACCACCCCTTCGGGCCCATTTGGGGGTGGCTGCCGGGAGCGGGCCGGCGCTCGGGGGTAGTGCATGAGGTGTGATCTCCACCCTCCGGCAGCTCTACGACCGGCTCCAGGGCTCCCAGATCGGGCTGGCCTGGAGCCGCGGCCGGGAGATGGAGCTGATGCACCGGGCGATGGGCTTCGCGGCTCTCGGCTTCCTCACCCTGGTGCCGCTGCTGGTGGTCGTGGCGGCCGCCGCACCCGGGAGCGGCTCGGGCTTCGGCCGCTGGCTCGGCCAGGCCCTCGGGGTGACGGAGGCCTCGCGGGTGCGGGTGGAGATGCTGTTCGGCGCCGCGGACCTGGCGCTGGAGCGGACCACCGCGTTCGGTCTGGCCGCGCTCGCGGTGTTCGGCCTGACCTTCGGTTCGGCCGTGCAGACCGGCTACGAGAAGGTCTGGGACCTGCCGACCGCGCGCTGGCACACCATGTGGCTGCACGTCGTCTGGCTCGCCCTGCTCGTCTGCTACCTCGGCCTGCTCGTGGGGATCCCCTCGCCGTCGAACGACGCCATCGGCACGGTCCTCGGCGCTCTGGGCGACCTCGTGGGCACCTGTCTGTTCTTCATCGCCTCGCAGCGCCTGCTGCTCGGCGGCCGGGTCCGCTGGCGCGCCCTGGTGCCGGGGGCGGTCGCGACCAGCCTCGGGCTGCTGGGGCTGCGGGTGTTCTCGCAGCTGGTGTTCTCCCCGCTCATCGCCTCCAACGCGGTGATCTACGGCCCCTTCGGCACCCTGCTCGTCGTCCAGTCCTGGCTGGTCGGCGTCGGCTTCGTGGTCTACGGCGGCGCGCTCGTCGGCCGGCTCGTGCACGAGCACCTGACCCTGCGGCGGCTGCGGCGCAGCGGGCGCTTACCTCCCGAGGATCCCGTCGCACCCCCTCCACACCCCGGCTGACCGGGCTCCCCGGCGGGCTCCCCCGTCCGGCCGTCAGCGTCCAGGCATCAGCGGACCGGCGTCAGCGGCCGGGCGTCAGCGGCCCGGCTCCGCGAAGCGGTCGCGCAGTTCCCGCTTGAGGATCTTGCCGCTGGCGTTGCGCGGGAGGGCGTCCACGAAGAGCACCCGCTTCGGAGCCTTGAAGTGGGCGAGCCTCTCCCTCGCGTAGGCCATCAGCTCCGCCTCCGTCACCTCCCCCGCCTCTTCGCGCGCTACCACCACCGCGGTGACCGCCTCGATCCATCGCTCGTCGGGCAGCCCCACCACCGCCGCCTCGGCCACGCCCGGGTGCGTGTAGAGCACGTCCTCCACCTGCCGTGAGGCGACCAGCACCCCGCCCGAGTTGATGACGTCCTTCACCCGGTCCACGACCGTGAAGTACCCCTGCGCGTCGCGCACCGCGAGGTCACCCGAGCGGAACCAGCCGTCCCGGAAGGCCTTCTCCGTGGCCACCGGGTCGTTCCAGTACCCCAGGCAGAGCTGGGGCGAGCGGTAGACCACCTCGCCCGCCGTTCCGTCCGGCACGTCCTTGCCGTCCTCGTCGACGACCTTCGCCTCCACGTGGCGCACCGGCCGCCCGCAGGAGTCCATCCGCCCCTCGTGCTCCAGCGGTCCGAGCACCGTGGCCAGCGGGCCGATCTCGCTCTGGCCGAAGCAGTTGTAGAAGCCGAGCCCCGGCAGCCGCTCGCGCAGGCGTTCCAGGACCGGGACCGGCATGATCGAGGCCCCGTAGTACGCCTTCCGCAGCCCGCCCAGCTCACGCACCGCGAAATCCGGGTGATGGGACAGGCCGATCCACACCGTCGGCGGGGCGAAGAGGCTGTCCGCCTCCCCGGCCTCGACCAGGTCGAAGATCCGCTCCGCGACCGGCGCGTCCACGATCGTGTTCCGCGCCCCCACCGCCAGGTACGGCAGCAGGAAGACGTGCATCTGCGCCGAGTGGTAGAGCGGCAGTGAGTGCACGGGCCGATCCTCCCCGTCCAGGTCCAGCGCCTCGATCGCGCTCTCGTACTCGTGGGCGAGGGCCCGGTGGGTCATCATCGCGCCCTTGGGCAGGGCGGTGGTCCCCGAGGTGTAGAGGAGCTGCGCCAGCGTGCCCGGATCCCGGTCGGCGTCGAAGGGCAGCGGCTCGGCCAGCTCTGCCAGGAAGGAGCCGGGGGCGTCGCGCAGCGCCCGTACCGGGTACGCCTCGGGGATCCGCCCGGCCAGGTCGGGATCGGCGAGGACCAGGGCGCTCGCGGAGTTGTCCAGGATGTACGCGAGGTCCTCGCCGGTGAGGTTCTGGTTGACCGGGACGTGGGTGAGCCCGGCGCGGGCGCAGGCGAGGAAGGCCAGGAGGTAGGCGTCGGAGTTGTGGGCGAAGGTGGCGACCCGGTCCCCGGCGGCCAGCCCGTACCGCTCCCGCAGCACGGCGGCGCCGGTGGTGACGGCCGCGTCGAGTTCCGCGTACGTCCAGCTGCGCTCGCGGTAGCGCACGGCCGGGCGGTCGGGGACCCGCAGCGCGCTGTCGTGCACCAGTCCGTCGACCGTGTTGTCCCGCACCGCTCGCATTGCCCGCACCGCCCGGTCTGCCGTCATGGCGCGATCCTCGTCCTCCCGTACGCCCAAGGTCAATAACCGGATACCAAACGGGATGTTGACAGATCGCCGGACGGGCTGAATGAGTGAGGGGGCACGGACGTACCGCCTGTCCAACGGGTAACCACGCCCATCCACGGGCTACTTGGGAGGACTGTTGCATCTCAGCACTCGTCCGATACTCCGCCGCGTCGCCCTCACCGGCGCCGCCCTGCTCGCCGCGACGGCCGCCGTACCCCCGGCGTCTGCCGCTGCGGCGCCCGAGGACCGGAGCGCCGGCGGCGGTCTGTCCGCCGTCATCCGGTACACCGAGAACGGCATCCCGCACATCCTCGCCCCCGATTACCCGCGGCTCGGCTTCGGCACCGGCTGGGCCCAGGCCGCCGACCAGGTCTGTGTCCTCGCGGACGGGTTCGTGACCGTCGCCGGTGAGCGTTCGCGCTGGTTCGGCCCGGACGCGGCGCCCGACTTCTCGCTCTCCTCGGCCACGAGGAACCTCTCCAGCGACCTGTACTTCAAGGGGGTGCGGGAGTCCGGCACGGTGGAGAAGCTGCTGGCGACCCCCGCCCCGGCCGGTCCCACCGAGGACCTCAAGGACCTGATGCGCGGCTGGGCCGCCGGGTACAACGCCTGGCTGGCCCAGAACAAGGTCACCGACCCGGCGTGCAAGGGCGCCGGCTGGGTCCGCCCGGTCACCACGGCCGATGTGGCCGCCCGCGCCTTCGCGGTCTCGGTCCTCGGCGGCCAGGGCCGCGGCATCGACGGCATCACGGCCGCGCAGCCCCCGGACGCCGCGGGCTCCCCGACCGGTCCCACGGCGCGCCCGCAGGCCGCCGACCCGGCGGCCGATCCGGCGGCCGATCCGGCGGCCGCCGCCGAGGCCGCGCGGAAGTTCTTCGACACCGGCCGCTACGACATGGGCTCCAACGCGGTGGCCTTCGCCGGCTCCACCACGGCGAGCGGCCGCGGCCTGCTCCTCGGGAACCCGCACTACCCGTGGCACGGCGGACGCCGCTTCTGGCAGTTCCAGCAGACCATCCCGGGCGAGCTGAACGTCTCGGGCGCCTCCCTGCTCGGCACCGCCGTGGTCAACATCGGCTTCAACGAGAAGGTGGCCTGGAGCCACACGGTCGCCACCGGCACCCCCGTGAACCTCCACCAGCTCGCCCTGGACCCGGCCGATCCGACCGCCTACCTCGTCGACGGCACGCCGGAGCGGATGACCCGACGGACCGTCACCGTCCCCGTGGCGGGCGGCACCCCGGTCACCCGCACCCAGTGGTGGACCCGCTACGGACCGGTGGTCTCGGACCTCGGCCCGGGCCTCCCCCTGCCGTGGACCGCACAGACGGCGTACGCGCTGAACGACCCGAACGCCGTGAACCTGCGCGGCTCCGACACCGCCCTCGCGATGGGCAGGGCCCGCTCGGTGGCCGGGATCCAGGACGCCCTCAAGCGCACCCAGGGCCTGCCCTGGGTCAACACCGTGGCCGCCGACTCCGCGGGCGGCACCCTCTTCACCCAGACCCAGGTGCTCCCCCGGATCACCGACGAGCTGGCGGCCCGCTGCTCCACCCCGCTGGGCCGGGCCACGTACCCGGCCTCGGGGCTGGCGGTGCTGGACGGTTCGCGCGGTGACTGCGCGATCGGCTCGGATCCGGACGCGGTGCAGCCGGGCGTCTTCGGCCCGGGGAAGGCACCGACGCTGCAGGGCGCCCCGTACGCCGAGAACTCCAACGACAGCGCCTGGCTGGCCAACGCCGACCGGCCGCTGACGGGCTACGAGCGGGTCTGGGGCAGCGTCGCCACCCCGCGCTCGCTGCGCACGCGCGGCGCGGTCGAGGACGTGGCCGCGATGGCCGCGAGGGGCCGGCTGACCGTGGCCGACCTGCAGAAGCAGCAGTTCGCGAACCGGGTGCCCGCCGGTGATCTGGCGGCTGCGGACGCGGCGAAGGCGTGCGCCGCCCTGCCGGGCGGGACGGCGACGGCGAGCGACGGCGGTGCGGTGGACGTCTCGGCGGCCTGCGAGGTGCTGGCGGGCTGGGACCGTACGGCCGACAGCACCAGCCGCGGCGCGCTGCTCTTCGACCGGTTCTGGCGCAGGCTGACGGCCTCGACCCCGGCGAAGGACCTGTGGCTGGTGCCGTTCTCGGCGGCCGACCCCGTACGCACGCCCCGGACGCTCAACCAGACGGCGCCCGGCATCGGGCGGGCGCTCGCGGACGCGGTGGCGGAGCTGAAGGCGGCCGGGATCGCGCTGGACGCCCCGCTGGGTGAGCACCAGTTCGTGGTCCGTGGCAGCCGCAAGCTGCCGGTGGGCGGCGGTACGGAGGCGCTCGGCGTCTGGAACAAGACCGAGGCGCCGTGGAACGCGGCGGCCGGCGGCTACCCGGAGATCACGCACGGGTCCAGCCACATCCAGGCGGTCGGCTGGGACGGCGGCCGCTGTCCCGTGGCGCGCACCCTGCTGACGTACAGCCAGTCCTCGAACCCGCTCTCGCCGTACTACGCCGACCAGACCCGGATGTACGCCGAGGAGCGGTGGGTCACGGCACGTTTCTGCGAGCGGGACATCCTCACGTCGCCGAAGCTGAAGGTGGTCCTGGTGCGCGAACGGCGGTGATCACTTCCTGCGTGCCCCAGCGTGCCCCTTCCCGGCCCCGGTCCCTCACGGGCTGACGGCCAGGAAGAGGTACGCGGCCAGCAGCACGATGTGCACCCCTCCCTGGAGCAGCGTGGCCCGCCCCGGGACGATGGTGAGGGCGCTGACCACGATGGTGAGGGCGAGCAGCACCATGTGGATCGGGCCGAGGCCGAGCAGGAGCGGGCCGGAGAGCCAGATCGAGGCGAGGGCGATCGCCGGGATGGTCAGGCCGATGCTGGCGATGGCGGATCCGTAGGCGAGGTTGAGACTGGTCTGCACGCGGTCGCGGCGGGCGGCCCGGACGGCGGCGAGGGTCTCGGGGAGCAGGACGAGCAGGGCGATGATCACACCGACGACCGCCTGGGGCAGGCCGGCGGCCGCGACGGCCCGCTCGATGGTCGGGGAGACGGCCTTGGCGTCGCCGACCACGGCGACGAGCGCGACCAGCAGCAGGGCGAGGCTGATGAGGGCGGCACGGGCGGTGGGCGGCTTCGCGTGGTCCTCGCCGGCGCCGGGGCCCTGTCCGGTGTCCACGGGCAGGAAGTAGCTGCGGTGACGGACCGTCTGGACGGCCACGAAGAGCCCGTACAGGGCGAGCGAGGCGACGGCGGCGAAGGTGAGCTGCGCGGTGGAGAACTCGGGGCCCGGCTTGCTGGTGGTGAAGGTCGGCAGGACCAGGCTGAGGGTGGCCAGGGTCGCGACGGTGGCGAGCGCCGCGCCGGATCCCTCGGGGTTGAACACGGCGACGCGGTTGCGCAGGGCGCCGACCAGCAGCGAGATGCCGACGATGCCGTTGCAGGTGATCATGACGGCGGCGAAGACGGTGTCCCGGGCCAGGGAGGCGGTCTTGTCGCCGCCGTCGGCCATCAGGGTGACGATGAGCGCCACTTCGATCACGGTGACCGCCACGGCGAGGACGAGGGAGCCGAAGGGCTCCCCGACCCGGTGGGCGACGACCTCGGCGTGGTGGACGGCCGCCAGCACCGCGCCCGCGAGGCAGAGCGCGACGAGCGCCACCGCGAAGCCGGGTAGGTCCCGCCCCCAGCTGAAGACGAGCGCGACCAGCGCCACCACGGGGACCACCACGGTCCAGTCGGTCAGGGGAGATCTGCGCGCAGTCGTACTCATATCAGCCAAGTTGCCAGAAGTGTCCCGCCAGTGCGGCGCAAGGCGCGCCTCCAGGGCCTTGACGTGGCTCTTCTCACGGCATCGCGCGGCGTGGCGGGCGCGGGGTGCGAGGCCGGAGCGGCGCGGCGCCGGACCATGTGACATGGAGCCATGGAGCCATGGCATCGGCGGACTCGGCGTCACCCTGGAACGAGGAAGAGCCGACCGGCCTGCACCGTGTGGTGCTGCGGGGGCTGCTGCGCCCGGTCTCGCCGCCTCCGGGCGCCGAGGACGGCGGCGCCGGACGGCCCGTGCGGGGTGTGGGACGGCCGCGACCCGGACACCTCGGTCGGGTACGGCCTGCCCCTGTTCGGCCGGCACGACGGCAACGCCCCGTGGAACGATCTCCTCGGGGCACTGCGACGACCGGCGTCCACCGGGCCGGACCGGACCGGACCGCCGCGAACTGCGAGGACGGGCCGGGCATCCCCGTCGCCGAAGTCCGCGCCGAGACCTTGCGCCGCGGGAGGACGACGGGCGCGGCCGAGGGGGGTCACCGACGCCGGCGGCCCTGCCCTCCCTCGTACGCCACGGGCTCGCCCGGCACCTCTCCGGGACCGAGGACCCGTACTGCGCGGCGGTGTACGACTTCACCCGGTGGTGAGGCCCGGCGGCCGGCGTCACAGCGGCCGGGCGTGCCCCTCCCAGTACGGGTCGCGCAGCCGCCGCTTGTAGAGCTTGCCGTTCGGGTCGCGGGGCATCGTCTCGATGAAGTCGACCGTCTTGGGGCGCTTGTAGCCGGCGAGCTGCCGCTCGCAGTGGTGCAGGATCTCCGCGGCCAGGGCGTCGCCCGCGACGAAGCCCTCGGCCGGTTCGACGACCGCCTTGACCTGCTCGCCCCAGTCGGCATGCGGGATGCCGAAGGCGGCGGCGTCCGCGACGGCCGGGTGGGTGAGCAGGGCGGATTCGATCTCGGCCGGGTAGATGTTGACCCCGCCCGAGATGATCATGTCGATCTTGCGGTCGCGGAGGAAGAGGTAGCCCTCCTCGTCCATCAGCCCCAGATCTCCGACGGTGAAGAAGTCGCCGATCCGGTTCTTCCTCGTCTTGCCCTCGTCCTTGTGGTAGCTGAAGCCGCCGGTGTTCATCTTGAGGTAGACGGTGCCCAGTTCCCCGGCGGGCAGCCGGTTGCCGTCGTCGTCGAAGATGGCGAGTTCGCTGATCGGCCAGGCCTTGCCGACGGTTCCCGGCTTCTTCAGCCAGTCCTCGGCGGTCGCGAAGGCGCCGCCGCCCTCGCTGGCCGCGTAGTACTCCTCCACGCAGCGGCCCCACCAGTCGATCATCGCCCGTTTGACGTGGTCGGGGCAGGGCGCGGCGCCGTGGATGGCGTGCCGCATCGAGGAGACGTCGTACGCGTCCTTCGTCTCCTGCGGGAGGGCGAGGAGCCGGTGGAACTGGGTCGGCACCATGTGGGTGTGCGTGCAGGCGTGGACGTCGATCAGGCGGAGCATCTCCTGTGGCGTCCACTTGTCCATCAGGACCAGCGGGTGCCCGATGTGCAGGGCGGCGCCCGCGAATTGGAGGACGGCGGTGTGGTAGAGCGGCGAGCAGACCAGGTGGACGTTGCCGTCGAAGGGCCGGATGCCGAAGATGCCGAGGAAGCCGCCCAGATACGTCTCCTCCGGGAGCTTGCCGGGCAGCGGGCGGCGGATGCCGCGCGGGCGGCCGGTGGTCCCGGAGGTGTAGTTCATGACCCAGCCCAGCGTGCGGCCCTCGGGGGCGGTCGCGGGCTGCCCGTCGAGGAGCTGCGCGTACGGCCGGAAGCCCGCGACCGCTCCGACGACGTAGCGGTGGCTCGCGGGCAGGCCGGCCTCGTCGGCGGCGGCGGTGGCGGCCTCGGCGAAGCGCTCGTGGGTGATGAGGACCTTGGCTCCGGAGTCGGAGACGATCCAGGCGATCTCGGGGCCGACGAGGTGGTGGTTGACGGGGACGAGGTAGAAGCCCGCCTGGGAGGCGGCCAGGTAGGCGGTGAGGAACTCGACGCCGTTGGGGAGGACGACGGCGAAGACGTCGCCCTTCTCCAGGCCGGCGGCGCGCAGGCCGTGGACGAGGCGGTTGACGTCGGCGTGCAGCCGGCCGGCGCTCCATTCCTCGCCCTCGGGGGTCACCAGGACGGCGCGCCCGGGGTCGGCGGCGGCCTGGGCCCAGAAGCCGTTGGGCGGCTGCCGGTCGGCGGTGGGGGTGGTGGACGTCGTCGCGGTCATGGCACTCACGCCTCTCGGACTCGGCCGGCGATGCGGTTGATGCGGTCGATCGCCCGCTCGAACCCGCTGGTGAGGTCGTCGAAGACGGCCTGGACGCTGCGTTCCTCGGTCATCCGGCCGACGATCTGGCCGACGGGGGTGCCGAGCAGTGGCTGGATCTCGTACTTCTGGATCCGGGAGACGGCTTCGGCGACGAGCAGGCCCTGGAGCGGCATGGGGAGCGCACCGGGGCCCGCCGGGTCGTCCCAGGCGTCGGTCCACTCGGTGCGCAGTTGGCGGGCGGGCTTGCCGGTGAGGGCGCGGGAGCGGACGGTGTCGCCGGAGCCGGCGGCGAGCAGTTTCCCGGTGAGGGCGCGCGAGTGGAGGTCGGCCTCGGTGGTGGTGAGCCAGAGCGAGCCGAGCCAGGCGCCCTGGGCGCCGAGGGCGAGGCCGGCGGCGATCTGCTCGCCGCTGCCGATGCCGCCGGCGGCGAGGACCGGGAGGGGGGCGACGGCCTCGACGACCTCGGGGACCAGGACCATGGTGGCGATGTCGCCGGTGTGGCCGCCGGCCTCGTAGCCCTGGGCGACGACGATGTCGATGCCGGCTTCGGCGTGGCGGCGGGCGTGCTTGGCGCTGCCGGCGAGGGCGGCGACGAGGACGCCGTGGTCGTGGGCGCGCGCGATGACGTCGGCGGGCGGGGAACCGAGGGCGTTCGCCAGGAGTTTGATGGGGTAGTCGAAGGCGACGTCGAGCTGGCTCCGGGCGACCTGCTCCATCCAGCCGGTGATCCGCCAGCCGGAGGCCTCGCCTTCGGCGAGCTCGGGCACGTGGTGCTTGGCGAGGGTGTCGCGGACGAAGGCGCGGTGCGCGGCCGGGATCATCGCCTCGATGTCGGCCTCGCCTATGCCGTCGACTGCCTTCTTGGCGGGCATGACGACGTCGAGGCCGTAGGGCTTGCCGTCAGTATGCGTCTGCATCCAGTCGAGGTCGCGTTTCAGGTCGTCGGGGGCCGTGTAGCGGACCGCGCCGAGTACCCCGAAACCACCCGCGCGGGTGATGGCCGCGGCGACCGCCGGGAAGGGCGTGAAGCCGAAGATGGCGTGCTCGACTCCCAGTTTCTTGCTCAGCTCCGTCTCCATGGGCGGCAGGATGCCGCAGCCCGGCGGTCGAGGGAAGAGGTTTTCTGATGCAGTGTCAGATTCTTTACGGGCCGGTCGGTGCGGAGGGTGCCCGGTGCGTGGGCAGATACCCACTACCGTGCGGATCGCCTGCGGCGCGCTCGGCGGATACGGGCTCCGGCCCGGGGTCCGCCTCCGGCGCGCTCGGCGGTTCCGGACCCCGGGCGGTGCCCGGGGCGGAGCGCCGGGAGACGGCACCGCAGGCCGGGGCCAACCCAGCCCGCCAGGGGCACCTCCCAGCGGTAGCCGGGGGAGTTTGAGTCGCGGGGTCCGGGGCGGAGCCCTGGGAGACGACGCCGCAGGTGGACGGCGGACAGGAGGGCGGACATGACAGTACGCACGGGGGCTTTCGGCGCGGCGGCGGAAGAAGCGCGGCCCGCACAGGCCGCAACGGGCGGGCCCGGGAAGACCGGCGGCGGGCCCGGGAAGACAAGCGGCCGGCCCGGCGCAGCCGGTGGAGGGCTGAACCGGCGGCGGCTGGGGGCGCGGCTGCTCGCGCTCGGCGGGGTGCTCGTCCTGCACGCCGCACTCCCGGGCTCCGCAGGCGCCGCGGGCGGCCCGGGCGGTCCGGGCGGCCCGGCCGAACGGCGCGCGCTCCAGGGCCTGCGGCTGCGGTACGGATCCGCCCGCCAGGCCGGGTTGCTGGAGAAGCACCTGGAGGGGGTGGCGGACGAGGCCCGGCGCTTCCTGGGCCCCTCCCCCGAACACCCCTACTACGCGGGGGCTGTGGTCCTCGCCGGCCGGGGCCGCACCATCGCCCTGCACCGCGCCATGGGGTACGCGGTGCGGTACGCGGACTACGACGGACGGACGGACCGGGTCCGGGAGTTCCCGGCGGCCGAACGGATCGCGATGGCCGAGGACACCGTCTTCGACCTGGCCTCGCTGACCAAGCTGTTCACCTCCGTCCTGGCGGTGCAGCAGATGGAGCGCGGGCGACTGGAGCTGGAGGCTCCGGTGTGCCGGTACCTGCCGGAGTTCACCGGCGGCGGCAAGGAGGTCGTCACGGTCCGTCAGCTGCTCACGCACACCTCGGGGTTGCGCTCCTGGGCGCCCTTCTACCAGGAGTCCACGCGGGAGGGGAGGCTGAGGCTGCTGTGGTCGGTGCGGCCGCAGGAGACCCCCGGGACCGTCTACCGGTATTCCGACCTCAACCTCATCGCGCTGCAACTGCTCCTGGAACGGATCACCGGTCGCACTCTGGATGTCCTGCTCCGCGACGAGATCACCGCTCCGCTCGGGATGCACCGCACTCGTTACAACCCACCGCTCTCCTGGCGCCGGGTCACCGCCGCCACCGAGGTGCAGCGCCCGCCCTGGTCCGGCCTGGACCGCGGGCTGGTGTGGGGCGAGGTCCACGACGAGAACGCCTACGCGCTCGGCGGCGTCGCGGGCCACGCAGGGGTCTTCGGCACCGCCTGGGATCTGGCCCTCCTCGCCCGTGCCCTCCTCGACGGCGGGGTCTACGCGGGCAGGCGTATCCTGCGCCCCGCCTCCGTCGAGCTGCTCTTCACCGACTACAACACGGCCTTCCCCGGCGACGACCACGGTCTCGGCTTCGAGCTCTACCAGCACTGGTACATGGGCGCCATGGCCACCCCGCACTCCGCCGGGCACACCGGCTTCACCGGCACCTCCCTGGTCCTCGACCCCTCCACCGACTCGTTCCTGATCCTGCTCGGCAACTCCGTCCACCCCGTGCGGACCTGGCGGGCCGGCAGCGCACCACGGGTCGCGGTCGGCAACCGCTTCGCCCGCGCCGTCCCGGTCCGCACCCGGCACGGCGGCGCGGCCTGGTTCTCCGGCATCCAGGCGGGCGCCTCGGGCACCCTCACGCTGCCGCCGCTCGGCCCGGCCACGGCCGCCGCCCGACTGCGCTGCGCCGTGTGGTGGGACACCGTGCCCGGCGAGGGTGCCCTGTATCTGGAGGCCTCCGCCGACGGGGAGCACTGGGAGGCGCTGCCCTTCAGCACGCTGCGGTCCACCGGCGGCGCCCCCGAGCAGTGGCCGCGGGGTTCCGTGAGCGGCTGGTCGGGCCGCGTCTGGCACCGCCTCGAAGCCCCTCTCACGGCCGCCTGGGCGGGACGCGAGGTACGACTGCGCTTCCGCCACACCGCGACCGGCCGCTACGCAGGACGCGGGGCCTACGTGGACGTGGTCCGCGTGGCGGAACCGGGCCGCCTGCTCTTCGCGGAGGACCGCCCCGCCGACGCCGACCGCATCGAGGCCATCGGCTGGACCCGGTCGGCCGACTGACCTCGGCCAGACACCCCCAAGGGGGTGTCTGGCCGATCAGGCCGGATCAGGGAGCGGCGGCCGGTGCCATGGGGTCTCCCAGGCCCGCCAGGGCCGAGGGGAAGCATCGCAAGGCGGACGAGGGAGGCGACGCGGAGCGTCGCCGACCGAGGACAACGCGGCGAGGCACCGGCCACCGCGAGCCCGGCCTGACCGGCCAGACACCCCCCTAGTGCCGGACGAGACAGAAGGGATGTCCCGCAGGGTCCGCGTAGACGCGCCAGCCGCGCCCGTCCGAGCCGTCGAGCAGCGTGCCGCCGGCCGCCAGCACTTCCTCCTGCGCCCGGTCCAGGTCCGGGACGCCGAGGTCCAGGTGGAACTGCTGCGGCCGGGTGGGGTCGGGCCAGCGCGGCGGCACGTGGTCCAGGGCCTGCTGGAAGGCGAGGACCGGACCGGACGGGGTGTGGAGCGTCGCCCAGCTCTCGTCGAGTGACCAGCGCCGGTCCGGCTGGTTGACGTTCCCGCCCAGCAGGGACCGGTAGAACTCGGCGAGCGACCGCGGGTCGGGACAGTCCAGGACCACGCATTGCAGTTCAGCGATCACGATCGAATCCTAAGGGCCGTCCCGCAGCCGGGCGCCCCTTCGACTCCGGCCTGATCAGGGGCTGCCGGGCGGCGCCGGCCGGCCAGACGACCTCCACCGGCATCCCTTGCGCGCGGGCCGTCGCCACGGCGTCGGCCGTCCCGCCCTGCCTGCCGCCCGGCCCTCCGTCCCAGACCGCGACCAGGAGCTCGGCCCGGCCGAGCAGCAGTCGGTTGGCGGCGGCGTAGGCGGGCGCACCCGCCCTCCGGTACGGCATGACCTTCACCTCGGCGGCTGCCCGCAGGAGGCGGTCGAACGCGACGGCGTGCGGCCCCTCCGGCATGCGCGCACGGTAGTCGGCCGAGGGGAGAACGGCCACCAGCCGCCCGCCCAGCGCGACAACGGCATCCGCGAAGACCGTGTCCGCACCGGCGGCCAGGCAGGACATTCCGGTGAGCTCCGCGGCCGGGAAGCGGGCGAGCAGCGGGACCAGCGCGCCGGCGACCAGGGGAAGGCTCGCCCCGGTGAGGTTCGCATGGCCCGTCACCGCGATGGTCGCCATGGCACCGCTGCTCCGCATCGAGGGATCGGCATCGAGGCCGCCGGGCGGCGACGTCCCCATCATGCAGAGCCGGGACGGCCCCGGCCACGGATTTCCGGCCCGCCCGGACCGCGGTGCGCGATCCACGACGGCCGCTCCCGCTCTCCGCGGGTGGAGTACCGGTCCGACGCGAGAGACGAGACCGACCCGACCGGCCGACGCGACCGACGCGACCGACAGGAGCAGACCGGTGCCCCGACAGCCCTTCTTCGACGCCCATTTCCACGTCGTCGATCCGCGCTTCCCGCTGTTCGAGAACGACGCAACGCCGTCGCGGTCTCCCGTGGGTGAGACCGCGGGGCCCTCCGTCAGCGGTCCAGGAGCGTCTTCTGGAGCCAGTCGAAGACGACCTCGCAGTGCAGTTGCGGGGCCATGGGGGAACAGTGCAGCTGTGCGCCCTGGGCCGCCGTCAGTTTCAGGTAGTCCTTGGGCGAGGTGAGCGCGTCGTACATGCGGCGTGGCTGGCCGGGGTAGAACTGCTCGCCCTCGTAGTCCAGCACCAGGGTGGGTGCCTTGATCCGGCCGACGACATCGGTGATGGTCAACGCCTGGATCCGGGTGGCGGGGGTGTAGAAGTCGGTGAACAGCTTTCCCTGACGGGCTTCGAGCATGGCGGGGATGGAGAACGGCTCGAAGCGCTTCTTCATCACGTCGGCGGCGTCCTGAGGCAGTTCGGGGACGACCTCCTTGTTCCAGATGTCGTTCGTCTCCTGCTTGTCGGGGGTGAGGATCTTCCGGATCTCGGGCGGGAACCCCAGCCACGGCTCCACGCAGCCCGGCATGGCCACCAGCGCGGCGATGCGGGTCTCGAACGCCGCCGCCCTCGGGGCGAGGTCCCCAGCCATGCTCAGACCCGTCAGGGCGATCTTGTCCGGATCGACGTCCGCGCGGGCCGACAGCCAGTCGACGAGGGGCGTGACGACCTTCTCCCAGGTGGGCGTGAAGACCACCTGGTCCACGAAGAGCAGCTGCCCCTGGCCCGGCCCGTCGTAGACGAGCGCGTTCCAGCCCCGGTCCAGCGCGGCGGGGACCCCGTAGGTCCACATGTCCACGTTCTGGCCGTCGCTGCCGTTGGTCAGGATCACCGTCGGGCGCGGGGTTCCGGAGGTGTCGGGGCGGAAGAACCACACCGGCAGCGGCGTGGCCCCGTAGGGCACGTTCGCTTTCACCGGGACGGGCTCGCACAGGCCGCAGAAGGTGTCCCAGGCCCCGCGCCCCGCCTTGTACAGCTGTTCCTCGCTCCCGGGGTCGTCCGAGCCGAGGACGAAGAACAGCGCCTGACCGTAGTACTGAGCGGCGCGCAGAGCGCGGAACCGCTTGGTCTGCGCGTCGGCCGGGGCACCCGGGGGTGCCTCCAGGAGCTGGTCGCCGAGTGCGCGGAAGGTCTGTACGTACGTCTGGGCGGTCAGACCGGCGCCGTTGATCGCGTTCACCGCCGTGAGGACCTCGCCGACCTCGGCGGCGCCGGCGCCCGAGGCACCGAGTGCGAGGAGTCCGTTGAAGTTGTACGCCGGGTCCTTGAACAGGGTCATCGCGCCCGGGGTGAGGCCGCCCGCTGCCGCGGTGGGTGGGGCGGAGCCGCTGCTGGTCGCTGCCGCCGGAGCGCCGGGGGCGCCGCCGCGGGTGCAGCCCGCCACGAGGGCGGCACCCGCCCCGGCGGTGAGCAGGGCACGACGGGTGGGGCCGGAGTGCTGATCACCGGATATGCGGTTCATGCCATCGGAACGTAGCCCCGCCGCGGCGCGGCGACCTCCCGTCCCGTCCGGCGCGGAGAGCGCCGGACGCCCGGCGCCGTCCCCCGACCGGTCCGCGAACCCGCAGGTCGCGGGCTTGCGTCCCGGCCTGTCGGCGCGGACGTCCGGACGCCGCCCGCCTTGCGCCGGCCGGGGGACGTGGGCCCCGACCGGCCGGGGGGAAGGCCGATCGGGGCGGGCCCCGGCAGGCCGGGGGGAGGCCGGCCGGGGCGTATCGGGAGGGGCGGGGACATCAGCCCCTTCACCGCACCCACGTAAAGATGAACGGTCAACCACCCCGGGAGGTTCCCGGACCCGGACCCGGACCCGGGTCCGGACCCGGCCCGGCCTGACCCCGGCACCGGGCTCGCCATCCCCTGTCTGCCCGGAACGTCCTACGCTGAAAAGCGGCGGCCGAACCGGCGAGCGGCCCGCGGCCGCCCCCGTGGGCACCTGCCCCTCCCCCACTGCGCAGGTGCCCACCACGGCTTCGTACGGCGGCGCGACGGCCCGAAGGATCCCCGGCGCCCTTCGGGTCAGGCCGGGTGGGCGAGGACCGCGTCGAGCATCCGCCGGGTGACAGAGGTCAGTTCGGCGAGGTCCGGGGCCGGGCGGGAGCGGGCGAGGGCGCCGGCCAGCCGGTCGTAGAGGAGCCCGTCCGTCCAGGCGACCAGCAGTTCGGCGGCCTCCTCGGGCCGCTGCGCGCCGAGGGCGGCGAGGATGCCCGAGGCGCGGGCCCGGGCCCCTTGACCCGCCCGGTGAAAGTCCGCCTCCAGTTCGGGATTGCGGGCCGCTTCGAGGCTGAGCTCGAAGCGGGCCAGCTGGCGCGCGCGGCCCACCGTCAGCCAGCGGTGCAGCAGCCCGGCCAGCGCGGCCGCGGCCGTCTCCCGGTCCGCCGTCGAGGGCGCGGGCGGCCCCTCGGACACGAGAGCGCCCCCGGCGCCGCCGAGGTCACCGAGGGCACCGAGGTCACCGACATCGCCCAGGTCCAGCTCGGCCAGCCGCTGGTAGCAGGCCCCGATCAGCGCCGTCCTCGTACGGAAGTAGTACGAGGTGCTCCCGGCCGGCAGCTCCGCCGCACCGTCGACCGCGCGGTGGGTCAGGCCCCGGAGCCCGGCGGCGGCGACGAGGTCGATCGCGGTGTCGGCGATCAGCGTTCTGCGGTCCGCCGCGGGCGGGCTCTTGCGAGGGGCGGGCATCGCCCCACTCTACAACTGTAGAGTGACCGCATCGGACTCTACATATGTAGAGGATCCGGCCGGAGGAGTACGAGGAAGAGGAAGCGGGGGACTCGTCATGTCGGCAGTTCAGCGTCACGCGGTCGTGGCAGGCGCGGGGATCGGCGGGCTCGCCGCGGCCGTGGCCCTGCACCGCCACGGCTGGCGGGTCACCGTGTGCGAGCGGGCGGCCGGGCCGACCGCGGTCGGCGCCGGGATCGTGCTCGCCCCCAACGCCCTGCGCGCCTTCGACACCATCGGCTTCGACGTCACCCGCGCTGCGGGCCGCGCCGCCCCCGCCGCGATGGGCCTGCGCCGCCCGGACGGCCGCTGGCTCAGCCGCGCCGACACCGCCGCGCTGGCCGCCCGCTTCGGCGGCCCGCCGCTCGCCCTGCACCGCTCGGCGCTGGCCGACGCCCTTGCCGACGCCCTCCCCGCCACGGCGATCCGCTACGGCGTCGCCGTCACCTCGGTGGACGACGCCGACGGCTCCCCTGTGGTCCGTACCGACGCCGGCGATCTCGACGGCGCCGACCTCGTCATCGCGGCCGACGGCATCCACAGCCCGCTGCGCCGCCAGTACTTCCCGGACCACCCCGGCCTCCACCACAGCGGGGAGACCGCCTGGCGCACGGTCCTGCCCACCGCCGCGAGCCCCGCCGGGACGGTGACCGCCGAGACCTGGGGCCGCGGCGAGCGCTTCGGTGTGGTCCCGCTCGCCGACGGCCGGATCTACCTCTACGCCACCGCCGTCGTCCCCGCCGGCCACCGTCCCGCCGACGTCCGCGCCGAACTCCTGCGCCGCTACGGCACCTGGCACGACCCGATCCCGGCCCTGCTGCGGCGGATCGACCCTGCGGCCGTGCTCCAGCACGACCTCTACGACCTGGCCGCCCCGCTCCCCCGCTTCCACCAGGGGCGCCTGGCCTGGCTCGGCGACGCCGCCCACGCCATGACGCCCAACCTGGGCCAGGGCGGCTGCCAGGCCGTCGAGGACGCCGCGGTCCTCGGCCATCTGCTGGCGGGCACCGGCACCGAGGGCGTCCCGGCCGCCCTCGCCGCCTACAGCGCGGCCCGCTGCGCGCGCACCGACGCCATCCGCGTCCGCGCCCGCCGGGCGGGCCGGGTCGCCGCCCTCACCCACCCCCTCGCCGTGGCCGTCCGCGACCTCGCCGTCCGCGCCACCCCCGCCCGGGCCACGAACCGGGCGATGACTGCGCTGTTCGACGGATTCGCGCTCCCGGACGGAATGGACACCGTGCCCGCGGGCGTTGCCGCTCGTTGGTGAGGTTCGCTGACTGTTTCGATAGCGAAGGCAGGCGGAGTCACATGACGACCGACATCGACTGGGACAACCCGACCGACCCCAGGGAGGGGACCTGGCAGCTGGACCACGTCAAGCAGTACGTGGGCTCGGGCGGCTCCGAGGGCCAGTACTGGAACGGCACCCAGACCCTGCTGCTGACCACCCTGGGCCGGGTGTCCGGCAAGCCCGTGCGGACCCCGCTCATCTACGGCGAGGTCGAAGGCGCCTACCTGGTCGTCGCGTCCAAGGGCGGCGAGCCCGCGCACCCGCTCTGGTACCGGAACCTCTCCGAACACCCCACGGTCCGCATCCAGGTCGGCCCGAAGATCATGCAGGGCACGGCCCGTACCGCCACCCCCGAGGAACGGGCCGCGTACTGGCCGGTGATGGTCGGGCACTGGCCCGCGTACGACGAGTACCAGACCAAGACGGACCGCGAGATCCCGATCGTCGTCATCGAACCCGCCGGATGACCACAGCGGACGACCACGGCGGCGGCCCGGGACGTGGCCGGACCGCGGCCGGGCCGCACGCCGTCGGGCCGGTGCGCACACCGCCGGACGGGCCGACGGGGTCCTCCTCCCGCCGGCCCGTCCGGAGTACGTCAGATCGAGCCGACGACCTTGCGCGGGGTGACGCGGACGACCACACGCTCGGCGTCGTCCTTCGAGGCCGGGTTGAAGTCCGCGTACTCCTTGCCCGTGTACTTGCGCGACAGCGCGTTGATCAGCTCTTGGCCGCCCTCCGTGGTCAGTGCGGCGGAGCCGCGGACCTCGGCGTAGGTGTAGGGCGCGTCCGCCGGGTTGATCATGACCGTGATCCGGGGGTCCGCGCGCAGGTTCTTCTCCTTGCGGCGGCCGACCGTCGTGGAGACGAGCAGGTCGTCTCCGTCCCGGGTGAGCCAGGTGATCGACAGCTGCGGGCTGCCGTCCGGCTGGATCGTGGCCACGGTCGCGAAGACCGGGTTGTCGTCGATGAGTTTCTTCAGGTCGTCGGAGAGCGCGGCGGACACGGGGCGGTTCCTTCCCTCGGCTGACTGCCGTCCCCGGGCCGACTGGCCTCGGAGGGGACCGGCAACGGACAGCCTGCAAAACCGCTGCCGTCCCGGGCAAGTTCTCCCGCCCCCGCGCCGCACCGCGCGCCGCGGCGCCGGACACCCCCGATTCCGGTTCGTGGCCGGGCCGGCGCGCCCGGCCCGGCGGGCGGACGGGGTCTGCACGATCCACCCGTCCGGCCGAGTCCGGATGTCCTCTACTGCCCGAGTACCGCCATCTAGTGCCCGAGTACCGCCATCGCCGCGTTGTGCCCGGGGACCCCGCTGACGCCGCCGCCGCGGACCGCTCCCGCCCCGCACAGCAGGACGTTGCGGTGGGCGGTCTCCACACCCCACCGGCCGCCCGGGTCGGCGTAGGGCCAGGACAGGTCCCGGTGGAAGATGTGACCGCCGGGGAGCCGCAGTTCGCGCTCCAGGTCCAGCGGGGTCTTCGCCTCGATGCACGGGCGGCCGTCCGCGTCGAAGGCGAGGCAGTCGGTCAGCGGTTCGGCCAGGTGTGCGTCGAGCTGCGCGAGGGTGGCCGTCAGCAGGACCTCGCGGGCCTGCTGGTTGTCGTGTACGAAAAGCCGGGCCGGGGCGTGCAGGCCGAAGAGGGTGAGGGTCTGGTAGCCCTGCTCCACCAGCTCCGGGCCGAGGATCGTCGGGTCGGTCAACGAGTGGCAGTAGATCTCCGAGGGCGGTACGGAGGGCAGTTCGCCGGAGGCGGCCTCCGCGTAGGCCCGGGCGAGCTCGGCATAGCCCTCGGCGATGTGGAAGGTGCCGCCGAAGGCCTCGTTCGGGTCCACCGAGGTGTCCCGGAGCCGGGGCAGTCGGCGCAGCAGCATGTTGACCTTGAGCTGGGCGCCCTCGGGTGCCGCGGCCGCGGCCGCGCCCTCTGGCGGGGTCTCGCCGAGGAGTTCGGCCAGGGCCCGCGGCGAGGCGTTCACCAGGACCGTGCGGCCGACGACGCGGCCCTCCCCGGTCGCCGTGCGGAACACCACCTCGGCCGGGGCGACCCCGTCCGTGTCGATCCGCAGCACCTCGTGGCCGGTCGCGATCTCGGCACCGGCCGCCCGGGCCGCCGCCGCGAGGGCGTCCGTCAGCGCGCCCATGCCGCCTACGGGCACGTCCCAGTCGCCGGTCCCGCCGCCGATGACGTGGTAGAGGAAGCAGCGGTTCTGCGCGAGGGAGGGGTCGTGCGCGTCCGCGAAGGTGCCGATCAGCCCGTCCGTGAGGACCACCCCGCGAACCAGGTCGTCGGCGAAGTTCCGCTCCACGGCCTGCCCGAGGGGCTCCTCGAAGAGCATCCGCCAGGCGTCCTCGTCGTCGATCCGGGCCCGCAGCTCCGCCCGTGTGGGCAGGGGCTCGGTCAGGGTCGGGAACACCTTCTCGGCGACCCGCCCGGTGGTCCCGTAGAAGGCGCGCCAGCTCTCGTACTCCCGCTCCGAGCCGGTCAGCCGCGCGAAGGACTCCCGGGTGCGCTGCTCTCCGCCGCCGACGAGCAGTCCGCCGGGCCGCCCGCCCCGCTCCGTGGGCGTGTACGAGGAGATCGTGCGGCGGCGTACCGCGAACCGCAGGTCCAGGTCGCGCACGATCTTCGACGGGAGCAGGGAGACGAGGTACGAGTAGCGCGAGAGTCTGGCGTCGACGCCCACGAAGGGACGGCTGGAGATCGCCGCCCCGCCCGTGTTCCCCAGCCGCTCCAGGACCAGCACCGAGCGGCCGGCCCGGGCCAGGTACGCGGCGGCCACCAGGCCGTTGTGCCCACCGCCCACGATCACGTCGTCGTACACGTCCCGCCCGAAGGTCGTCATGGCTCTTGGTAGCACACCTGGCCGAGCCGCTCCAGACAGTGTGCCTCGTCGGCGTGGGCCAGGACCGTGTCGGGATGGTCGTCGCCGAGGGCCCGTTCGCGGATGCCGGAGAGGTCCCGGTAGATGGGCAGCGCCTCGTCCCAGCGGCCCAGCCGGCCCAGTCCTCCGGCCAGTTCCCGGCGGCTGACCAGGGTGTCCGGGTGCTCGGGCCCCAGCACCTCGGCGCGCAGGGCGCCCACCTGGCGCGCCTCCGCCACCGCTTCCGCCCAGCGCTCCAGGCGGCCCAGGTTGACCCCGAGGACGTGCCGGGCGCGCAGCGTCTCCGGGTCGGTGACCCCGTAGGCGCGGGTGCGGTCGCGGACCAGGCCCCGGAACAGGTCGAGGGCCTGTTGGCTGTCGCCGGTGCGGCCGAGCGCGATGCCGACCTCGTAGCGGGCGGCCAGGGTGTCGGGGTGGTCGCGGCCGAGCACCCGCTCCCGTACGACGGCGACCTCGTGGAAGGCGACCAGGGCCTCCGTCCAACGCTCCAGGCGGCCGAGCGCGTACGCCGCCTCGTAGCGGGTCAGCAAGGTGTCCGCGTGCTCGGCGCCCAGGACGGCCGCCCGGTCGGCGGCGACCTCGGCGGCGGTGGCGTGGGCGTCGGCGTACCGGCCCAGCGCACCCAGCGCGCAGGCCAGGTTGTGCCGGCAGCGCAAGGTGTCGGGGTGGAGCGGGCCCGTGGTCCGCTCGCGGGCGACGAGCACCGCGTGGTAGACGTCGTGCGCCTCCTGGTGCCGCCCGAGCCGGCCCAGCTCGTAGGCGGTCTCCTGGCGCGCCGCGAGGGTGTCGGCGTGGTCCGCGCCGAGTACCCGCGTGCGCCCCTCGGCCACGGCCGCGTACCCGGCGAGCGCCTCGTCGGGCCGGCCCGCACGGCTGAGGGCGTACGCGCGCGCGTGACCGGCGGCGAGCGCGTCGGGACCGCTGCCCCGCGGGCCGGCGGGGCGCGGGAATCCGTACGCGGCGGTGAGCCGCGGGTCCTCGGCGGGCGCGGGGCGGACGATGGTGGTGGTGCCGGGGTGGACCGGGGGGTATGCGCCGCGCGGGCGCGGCACCGGCGGCCCGCCCGCGGGGCGGGCGGCCGTCCAGGCTCCGGTGAGCACGGCCCATTCGCCGCTCGCCGGCCGGGCGTCGATCCCGGCCTTGCGGCCGGCGGTCATGTCGCGCGCCCAGGGCGGGAGCGGGGCCTGGGCACCGGGCAGCCCGCCCGGTCCCAGCCGTGCCTCGACGAGCCGGCGGTGCACGTGGCGGGCGTCTCCCGGCCGGTCCTCGGGGCGCTTGGCGAGCAGGTCCAGGACCACCTCGTCGAAGTATCCGGGCAGCTCGGGGCGGTGCTCGCGCAGCGGTACGGGCGCGTTGTCGCGGTGGCCGACCAGCACCGACCAGGAGTCGCCGAGGTCGAAGGGCGGTGCGCCGGTGGCGATCTCGTACAGGACGCAGCCGAAGGAGTAGAGGTCGCTGCGGTGGTCGACCTCGCCGCCCGCGATCTGCTCGGGCGACATGTAGTGCGGGGTGCCCATGGCCATGCCGCCGCCGGTGAGCTTGGCGGTGAAGCCGATGTCGTGGGCGAGGCGGGCGATACCGAAGTCGCAGATCTTCACGGTGCCGTCGGTGAGCCGCATGATGTTGGCGGGCTTCAGGTCGCGGTGGACGACGCCCTGGTCATGCGTGTAGCCGAGGGCGGCGGCCATCTGCTCGGCGATGTCGACGACCACGTCGACGGGCAGCGGGCGCGCGTCGTTGTCCTCCAGGAGCTGGCTGAGGTTGCGGCCTTCGAGGAGTTCCATGACGAGGTAGAGCGGGCCGCCCGCGGCGCTGTCGTCGCCGAAGTCGTGGACGACGGTGACCCCGCGGTGCTGGAGGGACGCGGCCACGCGCGCCTCGCGCCGGAACCGCTCGCGGAGCACCTGGGTGAAGTGGGCGTCCTGCTCGGCGCCGATCGGCTTGAGGCACTTCACCGCGACCTGCCGGCCCAGCGATTCGTCCCGGGCGCGCCACACCTCGCCCATGCCGCCGCGCCCGATCAGATCGAGCGACCGGTAACGGCCCTGGATCAGTCTGGACTCCGCCATGTCTTAAAGCCGCCCCCGTTTTCGTGCTACGCCCTCCCCGGCCGGTCCAGTATGGCCGCTGATGTACGCAGTGTGTACGGCGAGGGGCGACTCCCGGGGCCCATGCGACGCATCGCTTTCAAGATGTGACCTGGAGGCAGCTGCCAGCGTAGACCTGCGGGAATGCTGCGCAGTGCGTGTCCGGTGAGGCGCATGCGCCGGGTGACGCTGCGCGGGGCCGGTGCAGGTCGCCCGTACAGCTGGTGCGCCCAGCCCGGGAGGGAACCGTACGCCAGGCCGGCGAGGGGCGGCCACAGCAGGTTTCGGCCACGTACGAGGAGGGCAGGGACGGGCGGGCCGCGCAGGAAGTCGTCCACGGCGAGGGCGTCGGGGCCGGCGGCGAGGGCGGGGCGGATCCGGTCGAAGTACGCGGCGAGCCCGGCGGTATCGGCGGGGACCCCGGCCGGGTCGAGCCCGACGAGCCGGGCGCCCACGCGGTTCTCGTCGACGTAGCGGTCGGCCTGGGCGGCGGTGAGGGGGACGCCGGAGCGGCGCAGTACGTGCAGGAAGCTGTCGATCTGCGCGCAGTGGATCCACAGCAGCAGCTCGGGGTCGTCGACGGGGAAGCGTTCGCCGGTGTCCGGATCGGTGGCGGAGAGTTTGCGGTGGATCGTGCGCACGCGGAGGCCGGCGCGCTCGGCGGCCTCGGTGGTGCCGTAGGTGACGGTGCCGACGAAGTCGGCGGTGCGCAGCAGCCGTCCCCAGGCATCCGACCGGAAGTCGGAGTTCTCCATGACCCCGCGGACGGCGCGCGGGTGGAGGGCCTGGAGGTAGAGGGCGCGGAGCCCGGCGATCCACATCATCGGGTCGCCGTGGCACTGCCAGGTGACGGACGACGGGCCGTACAGCCCCGGGTCGGCGCCGGGGCGCGGTCCGGTCGCGGTGGTCCCCATCCCGTACCTCCCCGTCGCAGACGCCCGGCGGCTCCAGCCTACCGATCCGGGGCGGCCGTCGGCGGCCGCCAGGAGGACGAACCCGTGCGACAACCCGCGGCCGGCGCCGTACGGGGTCCGCTGCGCGCCCCGGCTCATCGGCCGCCGGTGCCCCGAACGGGCTGCTCGACGGGCATCCGCCTCCGGACGGCCGGAGGATCGGGGCGGGAACAACATGACGGGAGCCGACCAAGGATGCCGAACACCGCCGGTTGCTCGAAGAGGGCGCGCGTCGTCCTGTCAGGCGTGCTGGTCCTCGCCGGGGTCGTCGTGACCGGGTGCGGCGGCACGGCCCGCGACGCCGGGCAGGGCCCCGGAGCAGGGCCTCGGCCCCAGGCGGTGCGCTCCGGCAGGGTCACCGTCGTCTACGAGGACCGAAGGGTCGCACCGGCGGACCGGGAGGCCGTGGCACTGATCCGGAAATCCCGTGTGCTGGAGCGGACGGCCGACTGGGTGAACAGAGCGCTCACCCTCCCGCACGACATGGTCGTGAAGGTCACCGCGGACGTGCCGCCCGGCGTCACCGACGCCGTCACCCAGCCCGACGGCAGGACGATCTTCATCCCGCCGTCGTTCCTGACCGAGATCGAGAAGGCCCTCGCCGAGGTCGTGAAGAGCGTCGAACGGCCCGCCCCGTTCCCCGCGTCCGAGTACAACACCGACGACCTGACCGTGCTGTCCACCGAGTTCGTCTTCGGCCACGAGATGGGCCACGCCCTGCAACGCCAGTTCCTCCTGGCCAACCTCGGCCTTGAGGAGGACGCGGCCGACGGCTTCGCGTCCTTCTACACCGTCAACGAGGTCGGGCCGGGCCCGTCGCTGGCCGCCGCGATCCTCTTCGACGAGATCGCCCGCAAGGAAGGCACGCCGACCCTGGAGGGCATGTCGAGCGACCATCCCGTCACGCAGCAGCGGGCCTTCAATTTCCTGTGCTACCTGGAGGGCAGCGACCCGAAGAAATACCAGCGGTCCCTGGTCGACAGCGGCTATCTCCCGAGGACCCGCGCCCCTCTGTGTCCGCAGGCGTGGGCGATGCTGGACTACGGCTGGTGGACCCAGCTCCAGCCCCACTTCAGCGGGGCGTTCAGGGCCGAGGGTGACGGGGAGCAGAAGAAGGCGCACGCGCGGCTGATCGCGGAGACGGAGGCACTGGCGAAGCGGATCGACGAGATCCGCACCGGCCAGTGAGCCCAGCCCGCCCGGCACAGGCCCGGCCCCCCTGTGCCCGGAAGATCGGAAGGAAGCGGCCGGGCGCGGGCCGGGGTACGGGCGGCATAGAGTTGCGGGGTGCAGCTCTACACGATCGGCGAGGCCGCCCAACTCCTCCGCGTCAGCACCGACACCGCCCGCCGCTGGGCGGACGCGGGCCGCTTCCCGACCCTGCGGGACGGCAACAAGCGGATGATCGAGGGCGTGCATCTGGCCGCCTTCTGCGTGGCGCTCGCCCAGGAGGCGGCCGAGGGCGACGGCGAGTCCGCCACCTCGGCGCGCAACGCGCTGCCCGGGATCGTGACGGCGGTGACGCTCGGCGAGGTGGCCGCCCAGGTCGAGATCCAGGCCGGCCCGCACCGCGTGGTCTCCCTGCTGACCCGCGAGGCGGTCGAGGAGCTCGGACTCGCGGTCGGTGTGCAGGCCGTCGCCCGAGTGAAGTCGACCAGCGTCCACATCGACCTCGACTGACCGCGGTGCGGCGGCCATCGGCCCTCGGGCCGCCGGCCCGGTCCGGTCCGGGCCGTGGCAGGGTGAAGGCATGACGACGCGCCGCGAACACCCATCCACTCCCCTCCCCCAGCCGTGGTCGGACACCGCAGCGGCCACGGCCCACGCGGACCTCGTCGCGGCGAAGGCGCTCGTCTACGACCCCTGCGGATTCATCTGCTCGCTGCCGGTCCCGGAGGCCGAGGGCGCCGACTACGCCGCCCACACCTTCACCCTGGACGGCCGCGCCGTCCGGTTCCGCGCGGCGAAGACCACGCCCACGAAGGTCGGCCAGTTCGTCACCGTCTGGAAGCGCTCCCCGGCCGGTCCCATCCAGCCGTTCGACGCCGCGGACCCGGTGGACCTCTTCGTCATCAGCACCCGTGACGGTCACCACTTCGGCCAGTTCGTCCTCCCTCTGGAGGCACTGCGCCGGCACGGCGTCGTATCGACGGACGGCTCCGGCGGGAAGCGTGCCTTCCGCGTCTACCCGCCCTGGGTGACCACCACCAACCGCCAGGCCGGCCGCGCACAGGAGTGGCAGCTGGACCACTTCCTGCCACTGTCCCCGCCCGAGGACGGACCCGTCGACCTGACCCGCGCCCGGGAGCTCTACACGTGAGCCGGCCGGTCAGCGGAACGCTGCATCACGTCGAACTGTGGGTGCCGGACCTCGACCGTGCGATCGCCTCGCTCGGCTGGCTCCTGGAGGCCCTGGGTCACACGCCCTATCAGCAGTGGGCCGACGGCCGCAGCTGGCGGCTCGGGCCGACGTACCTGGTCGTCGAACGGTCCCCGGCCCTCACCTCCGACCGGCACGACCGCTGCCGGCCGGGACTGAACCACCTGGCCTTCCATGTGGAGGACGAGGCCGCGGTCGAGCGCCTCGCCGAGGAGTCGGTCCGCCACGGCTGGCGCCTGATGTTCCCGGACCGGCATCCGCACGCCGGCGGCCCACAGCACTACGCCGCCTACCTGGAGAACGCCGACGGCTTCGAGGTCGAACTCGTCGCGATCACCGCCGCCGGCTGATCCGCTACGTTCCGGTGCCGGTCTGCTCGCGGCTGCTGTCGGAATCAAGGGCTACGACGGTGAAGCAGACGGCGGCGCCGAGGCCCAGGAAGAAGAAGACCGGGTTGACGTAGCCGGGGACGGAGGTGGTGTAGTCGCCGACGTCGTCGGTCTCGCACACGAACCGCAGAGGCACGTACTCCACCCGGTAGCCGGTGATCCCTTCCGCCCGGTACTCCCAACCCGGGGTACGGCAGGGCGGAAGGGGGGACGAGTTCGTCCCACCGTCCTCGGCCGACACGACCGCGCCGGTGACGTGCAGCAGGCCCCAGGCGTAGACGCCCACCGCAATCGCCGCCTGGACGAAGCCGGCGATCCGCAGCCAGGCCGCGCTGTCGGCACGCCGCGAACCCCCGGCCCGGGCCAGCACACCAAAGGCCCGGCCCGCGAAGACCAACGGAAGGATCAGACCTGCCGGAACGAGAACCAACAAGAGGTACGCCACCACCCGACCCCACCATCGCAGCACGGGCGAGCACTGTGCCGGACCCCACAATTCCTGCAACAACTCCGTAACCGCTCAGCAGGTTGGGGAGGCGGGCCGGACCGCACTCGAAGCCGAACGCCTGCACAAAGGGGGCCTGGGAGACCCAGGTTGATCTGGGCCTGGTTGGCCCGGAGGCTGGTGGCGAGGCTGTGACCATGACCGACAACAACAGTGATGTGACCGGCTTCCGCAACCGTGTCGTCCTGATCACCGGCGGAACCAGCGGAATGGGCCTGGCCACCGCGCGTCTGCTCCTGGAAGCCGGCGCCCATATCGTCATCACCGGCCGCGACGATGCCCGCCTCGACCGCGCAGCCGAACAACTGGACAAGGTCTCCGACCAGGGCGCCCGGCTGCTCACGGTCCGGGCCGACTCCGCCAGCCTTGCCGACCTCGACCGCTTGGCCGCCCTGATCCGTGAACGCCACGGACGTCTGGACGGGGTGTTCGCCAATGCCGGGGTCGGAGTGTTCCAGCGCAGTGGCGAGGTCACCGAGCAGGACTTCGATCTCACCGTCGACGTCAACTTCAAGGGGGTGTTCTTCACGGTCCAGAAGGTTCTGCCGCTGCTCGACGCGGCGGGTGGCGGCTCCATCGTGATCAACGCCTCGTGGACACTGCACCGGGGCCTGGCCGTCGCACCCGTGTACGCGGCCACCAAGGCCGCCGTCCACAATCTGGCCCGCACGCTGGGCAGTGATCTCGCCGAGCGGGGCATCCGGGTCAACTCGGTCAGCCCGGGCTACATCGTCACCGAGATGTTCGATGCCGCCAACCCGGACCCTGCCTCGCACGATGCCATCCGCTCCCAGGTGCCGCTGCGGCGGCTCGGCCAGGCCCAGGACATCGCCGAGACCGTCGCCTTCCTCCTCTCCCCCCGGTCGTCGTACATCACCGCCCAGGACATCGCCGTCGACGGTGGCCTGGTGAACGCGATCCCCGCCTCCTGACGGCAGGCGTGGCTGCCTGGCCCCGACAGGGCCAGGCAGCCACCCGTCACGACCGGGCACAATCGCCGTATGAGCACAGCGATCAACATGGGCGAATTCCTCCGAACCCGCCGCGCCCTCCTGCACCCTGAAGACGTCGCCCTGCCGGACTTCGGAGGCCGGCGCCGGGTCGCGGGCCTGCGCCGCGAGGAGATCGCACAGCTCGCCGGGGTGAGCGTCGACTACTACACACGGATGGAACAGGGCCGCGTGCCGAACCCCTCCGGCGCGGTACTCGACGCCCTCGCCCGCGCACTTCGGCTGGACGGCGATGCCACACGCCACCTGCACCGCCTCGCCCGACCGCAGTCCTCCGCCCGGAACGTTCCCCGGCGCCAGGCCCAGCCGCAACGCGTGCGCCCCATGCTTCAGAGGTTGCTGGACGATCTGGTGGACATACCGGCGATGGTGATGGGCCGGCGCATGGACGTGCTGGCCGGGAATGCGGCAGCGGTCGCCCTCTTCGGCGACTACGCGGCCCTGGACCGAGCGGAGCGCAACATCGCCCGGATCACCTTCCTCGACGAGACGTCCCGGGAACTGTATGCGGACTGGCCCTCCTGCGCCCGCGGGAATGTGGCCTACCTCCACCTGGACGCGGGACGGCACCCCGAGGACCCCCAGTTGGCGAGCCTGATCGGCGAACTGTCCATGAAGAGCGCGGACTTCCGCCGCTGGTGGGCTGAACACCCCGTACAGGACAAGACCTCGGGAACCAAGCGATTCCACCATCCCGTGGTAGGCGATCTGGAACTGGCCTACGAGACCCTGCGCGCAACGGACGACCCCGATCAGGCCTTGATCACATATGCCGCCGAGCCGGGCAGCCCCTCGCACGACGCCCTGCGGATGCTACTGGCCTGGGCCACTGAGGCCCAGGCTCCCTCCCCGATGCCGGCCGACGACCGCGCGCGCTGACCTTCCGGGCAGTCCGGCACATCGACGGACAACCCCTTCGCCGAACAGGCCGACAGCCCGCGTACGTCCAGTGCCGGGACTCCCGGCCGGACGACGACGATCGGGTGGGCAGTGCCTTCCGTGGCGGCGCGGATCCGGCTGCCGCAAGCCATGCGCCGCGCCCGACCCGCCAGTTCACGGCCTCATCCGGAGTGTGGTGCCGCTTGGCCGTGCCCGGAGGGTCACGCTCGTCTCCCGCAACAGCCCTGCAGGGAGCTGACGTTCCATCAATAGGTCATGTCAGGGAGGCCCCCGAGGTCGGCCGGCTCTGCCTTGCCCGTCGGGCCGAATCGACGCCAACCCGTCTCGCCTGTGGTCCTCAGCTGCGGCGACGTGAACACGCCGGAGTGCCGGCCGCACTTCCATTCCACCTGGAGGCGCCACGTGATGTCCCACGACCGGGTCCGCGCCACCATCGTGAACAGCCCCTTCTCGCCGCGCGGTAGCGTTTGAGGCGACCGGACGCCGGGAGCGGAGCCGTCGGCGCTCCGGACGACCGGCGGCTCCTCGTCGAGGTCGACGTCCACGTGCACATCAAGCGGGCCCGGCCGGCAGAGCATCGAGTCAGCGATCGTCATCGCATTCCGGGCCTCTACCACCGTCCGCAGCGCCACGATCACGACCTCGCCGTGCTGCGGCGCCTCGACGACCACTTCCACGGCGTGCGTGCGGGCCGGAATGACGTCAGGTGTCGGCCCCGTCCGGCTGCCGGGGGCGTTCATCAACGCGGATGCGAACACCGACGTCATCCGGCATGTGACCGGCGACGTGCCGGACGCCGTCCACTCTGCGACGGGCAGGCGTATCGGCCCACCGAAGGTGTGGACGTCTCCGACGGCAGCGATCACGTCTCGATCACCCAGTCCACCGCTCTTCATCCCGCGCTGGGTCTGCACCACCAGGGGCATACGCCCATCGGCCTTCTGATACTCCGGCGATCCCGGGGCAGCCAGTTCCAGGACCAGGCAACTCAACTCATGGGCCCGGTCGTACTCGGCCGACCGGCGCGAGTCTGCGTACCGGGCCCAGTGACAGCCCGCCAGGTCATTCATCAGCCCTGGCCGGGAGGGATGCGAGGCGGGAATCCGCTCCAGGCACCATGCGCCGAAGTCGATGGCCTCGTCGAAGTGGCGCATGTCCTGGTCTCGGCTGTACTCCCAGTGGAGGACCCGGGTGATCGTCCCTGCCGCAGCGCCCAGCCGCTCGTCCGCACCGCCCTCCTGCTCCTCAAGGGCACGAAGCTGACCGAGCCGCACGAGTGCTTCGCGCCGCAGGCTGTCGTCCGGGGCCTCGTAGTGGACTTGGAGCAGGCCCAGGGCGAGGTCGGCCAGGTCGCCGACGGAAGCGGCGCCGATCTGGTCGGCGAGCCTTCGCCGGCAAATGATCGCTTTGCGGACAAGGTCTGGATTCCTCTGCCGCGAACCGAGAAGGTGCCAGCCCTCCGCCGCAACCCGCAGCACGAACGCCGCTGCCGGACCTTCGTCGTACCAGAGGGCGGCCTGCTCAGCGGCCTCCGCCATGGCGAGGACATCCGGGTCGGCCTGGGTGATCTGCGACTTCCAGCTCAAGGCGACCAGCAGTTCCCGAAGGACGATGGCCTGGTCGCCCAGGCGGGCAAGAAGCTGCCGGTTCAGGGCGATGAACCAGTCTGCGTCTTCGAGCACGGCGGGATCCAGGACGCCGCGCACCGTCCGGAGGACCAGCTCTACGCGTTCCCGCAACGCCCCGGCTCCAGGAGTGGACCTGGACCGAAGGAACGCTTCGATGATCAGACAATAGGCGTCGGCCAGTGCCTCGCGGCCACCGAGCCTCTCATGGATGGCGAGATCGAAAGAGGCAATCTCGGACAAGCACGCGGGGACCGCCGAGGGGTCTTCCCGGGCAGCGAGGTCGAGTGCCAGGCGCAGGCAGCGATCCGCCGTGTCGCCGTCGACCTCCGCACCCTCCCGCCGGTACCGCTCAGCGGCCTGGATCCCCGCGTGGAGAAGCTCCGTGAGATCCGGCCCCTTCTCCCCTTCCCGCTCGGTGGCCAACGGAGTCACGCTCCCCTGGGAAGGCCGGCGGTCCGGAAGGGCTCACTGTCAACGCCGGCCGCGCCTATGACCATCTCGCCAGCGCTTCCGTCCGGCCCGATCCAGTGCAACGTGAGGCGCCATCGCACCTCATGCCCGGCAGTATGGGCGCGGATGGCCAGCACCTCGGGCTCGGTTGATGTGATCTTGAACGGGAAGTTCCAGGGTCCACCCGGTTTGAGCCTCGGCCGCCTCTTGTCCAGCCACAGGTCGAACGGGCGCACGTCGATCACGCCCTGACGCGGCATCCGCGCCGCACCGGGGACGAGCACCTGGCGGGACACTATCTCCGGGATCGTGCTTGACAACACCACCGCCCCGGTCGACGAGGTCTGCAAAGTGACCTGCACGACGTGGCCGCTCTCCGGAACCAGATCGGTTGTCCCCCGCTCAGGGTCGGGGATCACGATGTAGTCGGTCGCCACCGTCTCGACGGACGCGGTCAGCAGCGCAGGCGCGCCCCCCACGCGATCCGCGGCCTTCAGCAGCAGATTCGTCGCAAGCGTGGTCCCGGCGGCCACGACCACGCCACCCGCCCACACCGCGACGCTGCTCGTCGTCAGCACCGCTGTAGCGAGTACCGCCAAGCCGGCACCGATGCCCCCTGCGCGAACCAGATTCCGGCGCCGCATCGTCGGTAACCCCAACGCCGCCTCCCCTCAACGTATATGACGCATCATTACATCAGCCGCCGTAACGGGCCACTGCATGACAGGCCTTGCTTCGGGGACACGCGTCCGATCAGAGTCGGTACCCACGGAAACACCGGAGAACAAGGGCCGGTCGTGGTCGGGGCCCGGCCGACGGCGTCCGCGTCGGTCAGCTGGTGCGGAGACTGCCGGTGTACACGTCCGTACGGTTCTGTGGTGCGCCGGAGTTGGTCTCGGTGAGTACCGCCCGCACTCCCTTGCCGTCCGCCACCAGGCCCTGGTAGTCGCCGAGGAAGTAGCCCCCGGCGAACGGCGCCTGCAGCCAGTCGAAGATCCGCGAGATGCGTCGCTCGGTCGCGTGCCTCGGGTCCCCGTGCGGCAGGGTGGCCAGCTGGTAGGCGGTGGGCAGGGTGGTGGTGTCGCCCGGCTTGAGGAAGCGCAGGTCGTAGTAGGTGAGTGCGACCGTGCCCCGCTCGTCGACCGCGATCGACGGGGAGAAGGCCGGCACGTCCTTCGGGCTGATCAGCTCCGGGGCTTCCCAGGTGCGTCCGCCGTCGGTGGAGCGCACCAGCTGGACGGAGTCGAACCTGCCGCCGGAGAAGTCCGAGCCCTCGTACGCCATGTAGAGCGTGCCCGTCTTCGGGTCGACGGCCGGGCTGGGCAGGGTGGACGCGGCGCGCAGCAGCTTGGTGGGGTCGTTCGGGTCGACCTCCGGTACGGAGGTGTCCTTGGCCACGGTGACCGGGGCGCTCCAGGTCTCTCCGGCGTCGGTCGAGGTGACCACCTCGTAGCGGGCCTCGACGACGGTGCTCAGGTCCTCGGAGTGGGTGATCCGGTCGAAGAAGTCGTACAGGATACCGGTGTGCCGGTCGACGACGATCAGATGGCCGATGGTCTGGGTGTTGGGCACGGTGCTGGTGTCGACGAAGGGCCGGGCCTTGCTCCAGGTGCGGCCGCCGTCGCGGGTGAGGGAGATGTAGCCGGGACCGTCGAGGGAGCTGGGGCCGGGCGGGTCGTTGTCGAGGCGGTTCCAGACCTGGTAGGCGGTGCCCTTGCGGATCGGGTCGGCGGTGAGCGAGGGCTTGTCGTTGAAGAACGGCTGCTCGTCGACGTGCGTGGTGGTGACGTTGCGCCAGGTGCGGCCGCCGTCGCGGGACGTGGCGGCCAGGAGGCCGGTGCGCGTGCTCTTGATGAAGTCGACGCCCTCGCCGCTCGCGTAGACGGTGCCGTCCGGTCCGGTGCTCACCCAGGGGTCGGTGGCCCGTTCGAAGTCCGCGCCGTCCGGGGCGCAGAGGCTGAACGGCAGCGTGCTCCGGTGGAAGGTGTGGCCGTCCGTGGTCCAGCTTGCCGCCAGGCCACGGGCGCCGCCGTCACTCCAGCGGTCCTGCTGGAACACGGTGACCACGCGCCTCGAGTCGCGCGGATCGACGGACAGGTACGGCTCGACCTCGGTGCCCGGATAGACCACGCTGTCGGGAGAGATCGCGCCGATGGTGCAGTCCGCGTACGGGTCGCCGTGGGACACCTTGACCAGTGGTGTGCCGTCGGGGTTCCGGTCTGCTGCGGCGGGAGTCGCGCCGGTGACCGTGACGAGCAGGAGCGCGGCGGTGGTGACGGCGGTGAGGGGCAGGAAGACGCGCATGCGGGATCTCCTCCGGGCCTGTCGGTGGGGCACGGGACCGCCGTCATCGGGGCGGCCTGAGGCGCGGAGGCGTACCGGAACGCGAGGGTGGGCGACTCCGCTTGGTCCTTTTCGGCGTTGCGGCCGGTGCCCTTGATGGGCCGAACGATGGAGTCGTCCCCGGGACCGTCGAGGAGCACGGCGGAGCCGACCGGCGGGTGCACCGTGCCGGTCGGTCGGCTCCTTGGTCGTGCTGTTACGGCGCCGTCTCGCAGGTCGCCGGAGAGGGCCGTGGGCCGCATGCCGGTTGGCGATGCCGGCGGGGTCGCCCCCTCGCCCAGGTCGGACGGGAAGTGCTCAAGCTGGTTTTCGCCGCGCCGACCGTCGATGCGCATGTCGGCCCGCAGCCGGTCGAGGGCTTCGGGATGTGCCGCCAGCTCGGTGTACCCGACTTCGCCTGCGAAGGCGGCAGAGCCGCCTGTCCGGGAGCAGGTCCCTGAGCAGGCGCGGTGTCGGACTCCTCCTGGGCCTGTCCGACGGGTCGCGTCACCGACCCCGCACCCACAGCACTGCCACCCGCGTGGCCCAACATGACGTGCCACCCACATGGGTGAGAAGCTGAATAGTGCCCCGACGGACGCAATCCGTGAAAGGGGAACCACATGCGCATTCGACGCATCTTCGCCGCCGTGATCGCTACGGCAGCCCTCGCCGGACTCGGCCTCACAGGCGCCGCCACCGCCGCCACCGCCACCACACAGGGTGCCCCATCCGCCGTCACCCCTTCCGAGTGCAAGCAGGGTGGCGGAACGCCCGCGATCAATGAGGACGGCAACTACTGCAAGGGCGGTACGCAGAACGGGGAGCAGATCGACTGAACCCTGCAAGGCGCCACGCAGCCACGCGCCGCGGGGCGCTCCCGCGCGAGCGCGAGGTGTGCTCGGCGTTGTCGATGGGACCTGGCACAGGCTGCCCCTGGGGGTCGAACTCTTCGGCGTCCTTGGGCAGCCTGAAGTCGTCGGCCCTTGGCTTTGTAGGCGGCGGACACGGCTGAACGGGACAACGTAGGCCGCGATGTTCGTACCACGCAGATGGCGGATGTGGCGGCTGCTGACGCGGCGCAGCCTAGCGGCGGACGCGCGGCATGCCGAGGCCGATCCAGGAGATGATCTCGCGCTGGATCTCGTTGTTGCCCCCGCCAAAGGTGAAGATCACGGCGCTGCGGTAGCCGCGTTCGAGCTCGCCGTGCAGGACCGCGCCCGCCGAGCCGTCCTTGAGGGAGCCTGCCGCGCCGACGACCTCCATCAGCCAGGCGTACGCGTCCCGGCGGGCCTCCGAGCCGTACACCTTGACCGCGGAGGCGTCCTGCGGGGTGAGGGTGCCGGCCTCGACCGCGCCCACCATCTGCCAGTTGAGCAGCTTCATCGCGTCGAGCCGGGCGTGGGTACGGGCGAGGCGGCCGCGGACCCAGGAGAGGTCGATGACCCGGCGGCCGTCGGCGAGTTTCGTCGCGGCGGCCCAGCGCTGGACGTCGTGGAGGGCCCGGATGGCCATCGTGCCGTGTGCGGCGAGGGTGACGCGTTCGTGGTTGAGCTGGTTGGTGATCAGGCGCCAGCCCTTGTTCTCCTGGCCGACGCGGCGGCTCGCCGGGACGCGGATGTTCTCGTAGTAGCTGGCGGTGGTGTCGTGCGAGGCGAGGGTGTTGATGAGGGTGCACGAGTAGCCGGGGTCCGAGGTCGGGACCAGGAGCATGGTGATGCCCTTGTGGGCGGGGGCGTCCGGGTCGGTGCGTACGGCGAGCCAGACCCAGTCGGCGGTGTCTCCGTTGGTGGTCCAGATCTTCTGTCCGTCGACGACGTAGGTGCCGGTCTCCTCGTCGCCCTCGCGCACGGCCTTGCACTTGAGCGCGGCGAGGTCGGTGCCGGCGTCGGGCTCGCTGTAGCCGATCGCGAAGTCGATCTCCCCGGCGAGGATCTTCGGCAGGAAGTACGCCTTCTGCTCGTCGGTGCCGAACTGCATGATGGTCGGCCCGACCGTGTTGAGCGCCATCAGGGGCAGCGGTACGACGGCCTGCGCGGCCTCGTCGAAGAAGATGAACTGGTCCATCGGGGTCATCCCGCGGCCGCCGTACTCCTTGGGCCAGCCGACCCCGAGCCAGCCGTCGGCGCCGAGCCGGCGGATGGTGTCCCGGTAGAAGCGCTTCTGGGAGGCCGGGTCCTCGTAGCGGGCGTAGACGTCCTGCGGCACGAGCTCGGCGAAGTAGGCGCGCAGCTCGGTGCGCAACTGCTGCTGCTCAGGCGTGTATTCGAGGTGCACGGCCCCTCCGGGGTCTCGCGGTCCAGCCGGTCGCTGTGGTGGTGGCGGCGGTCAGAGTAGAACCTGTTACAAGAATTCGGAAGGACCCGGGTACCGGCCGATCAGAACCGGCGTCGATAATCGCGACCATGACGAGCCCACGCAGCAGAGCGGAATTCTTCGTCGAGCCCGAGCGGGACGGCCGCTTCAGCGGCCCCGCGACCGGTGACGAGCGGCGGATGCTGGTCGCCTTCCTGGCGGACCACCGCGCCACCTTGGAACTCAAGTGCGCTGGTCTCGGGACGGAGTTGGCGCGCCGCTCGGTGGAACCGTCCACGCTCTCCCTGCTCGGCCTGGTCCGGCACCTGGCCGATGTGGAGCGCCGCTGGTTCCGGCAGGTCCTGGCGGGCCGGGACGCGCCGCCCCTGTTCTCCTCGGCGGAGGATCCCGACGGGGACTTCGACGGAGTCCTCTCCGATCCCGCGGCGGTCGAAGCGGCCTGGGCGGCGTGGCGCGCCGAAGTGGCCTTCGCCGAAGGCTTCGTGGCCGAGGCACCCGATCTGGACGTCGAGGCCGTGGACGCGTGGCGCGGGAAGGTGTCGCTGCGCTGGGTGCTGATCCACATGATCGAGGAGTACGCGCGGCACAACGGGCACGCCGACCTCCTGCGCGAGCGGATCGACGGGGCCATAGGCATCTGAGAGCGCCCGGCCGTCGCCTGCCTCGCCCCCAACTCGCCTGAAACACAGACGCAGTTCGGCCGCCTGCCGCACAATGGACGGATATGGACATCGACGCATGGCGCCGCGAGGACCCCGAGTTCACGCGGGCGGTGACGCAGATCCACGAGCCGGGCGCCCTCCCCACCGACCCCGGGATCCCGGCCCGGCACGCGTACTGGGAGCTGCTTCCGGGGGACGTACGGGCCCGGCTGCTGGAGAAGGCCGGCCGGTGCCTGACCTGGTGGGCCGGGCCGGATGCCGACGGGCGCCCCGCCGCGCTGGTGGTGGGGGACCGCGGGCTGTGCCGGGTCGGCCAGGTGCTGCGGGACGGGGTGGCGGAGTTCCGCGGGCAGCGCGCCCGGGTGGAACCGGGCTCGCTGCACAGCCGGTCCTTCGACGGGCGGCCCGCGGCGGACGGGCGGGCCACCGCCCCGGGCCTGCCGGGGGCTCCGGTGCTGCGCCTGGAACTGGTCCCGGAGGCCCAGGGGGTGCTGGGCCATTTCCCGCTCCCCGTACAGGACTTCCTGCAGCGCCCCTTCCTCACCGGGGAGGCCCCTGTCACCGCCGACTGGTACTACGACGAGACCGTCGAGCCTGAGCGGACCACCTGGTTCGTCGCCCTCGTCCTGTCCACCGAGCGCGCCCTGACGCTCGCCGAGGGCACCCGGACCCTGGACCGGGGCGCCCGCCCGGACCAGGCCCGGTGGCACGGGATCCAGTACCACCAGGCCCGCCTCGCACCGCGCTGACGCCCGTCCCCGCCAGGCCCGGCCGGATCAGCACCTTGATGTGCTCCTCCGGCCGGTGCGGGGAGGCGAAGGCCCCGTACAGGCCGCCGAACCCGGCCTCGCCGGTGACCGGGGCGGCCGGGTCGATCCGCCCGTCGGCGAGCCGCGCCAGGGTGGCGCCGAACTGCTCGGCCGAGGGGTCGACCACCGCGTGCGCGCCCGGCCGGGCCGCCGCCGCGCGCCGCGGCGCCGAGGGGGGGGCGAGGCGAGCGCCAGGTCCAGGGTGTGGGCGACCGCGCTGAGGTACGGCGCGGCACGTCTGCCGTACGACGAAACACCGTGCGCGGCGCACCTTCACCGGCGCCGCGGGCATCCTCCCACCCAGTGGGATGTCCGCCGCCCTGGCCGCCGCCCGATGTCAGGTGAAGAAGTACAGGACGTCGAAGTGGACGAGGTCGCGGGCCGTGTCGAAGAGGTACCGGCCCGAGGGGATCCCGTCCGAAGCCTGGCTGCCGCCGCCCTGGCCGTTCGCGTACGCGTCGAACCCGGGGCTGTGCTGCCAGGCCGCGGCGGCGGGCAGGTGCTGCTTCAGCGCGGCGGGCAGGTCGGACGGCGCGCCGGTGGCCGCGAAGGTGTGGTCGGGCTTGCCGGTGATCGCGGCCGCGCCGCCGGCCGGCAGGTGGGCGACACCGACCACACGGATCCGGGAGTCGGGGCCCGGGATGCTCCGGTCGTCACCCGCGTCGTCGATGTCGTAGCCCAGCCAGTGCGCGTCGGTCAGCTCGCCCAGGAACGGCCCGAGCCGCCGGTTCAGCGGCTCCAGGTCGGTACGGACCTCGGGCCGGCGCGGCGGCTCCGGCCACAGGAGGTAGGTCATGCCCGCGCCCACCGTCAGCAGCGGGAGGCCGGCGATCAGCAGGAACCGGCGGCGATTCGTACGTCCCCGCTGTATGTCCATGATCGCCGCCCCCGCCGCCCGTCAGTTCAGGGCGCCGATCATAGCCGTCGCCGTCGCCGTCATCGCCGTACGGGCCGCCGTCAGGTACGGCCGGGGGTCCGCCGGGGTCAGGTGGGTACGGATGGCCTCGGTCATCGCCACGTTGAGGGCGGTGCCGATGTTGACCTTGCGGATGCCGCCCGCGACGGCCGCCGCGAGCTCGGCGTCCGGCAGCCCCGAGGAGCCGTGCAGGACGAGCGGTACGTCCACGGTCTTGGCCAGCCGGGCCAGCAGCACATGGTCCAGGGCCGCCGTCCGGCTGGTCATCGCATGGCTGCTGCCGATGGCGACGGCGAGGGCGTCGACCCCGGAGTCTGCGACGAACCGCCGGGCCTCGTCGGGGTCGGTACGGGCACCGGGCGCGTGCGGGTCGAGCGGCGCGGCGCCGTTCTTGCCGCCGACCTCGCCCAGCTCGGCCTCGATCCACAGCCCGTTGGCGTGTGCCCAGTCGGCCGCGGACCGGGTGGCCTCCAGGTTCTCGGCGTACGGGAGTTGCGCGGCGTCGTACATCACCGAGCTGTATCCGGCGTCGCAGGCCTGCCGGAGCAGCTCGGGGCTCTTGACGTGGTCGAGGTGCAGGCCGACGGGGACCCCGGCGGCCTCCGCGCACGCGCCTGCGGCCCGGGAGATGGGCAGCAGCTGCCCGCCGCGGAACTTCACGGCGTTCTCGCTCAGTTGGAGGATGACGGGCAGGCCGGCCGCCTCGGCCCCGGCCACGACGGCTTCGGCGTGCTCCAGGGTGATGATGTTGAAGGCGGCCACGGCCCGGCCCGCCGCAGCCGCCTCCAGGACCAGGTCTCCGGCCCGGACCAGGCTCATCGGACCGCCTCCTCGCCCGCGGTGAGGATCACCGAGCGCGTGAGGTTGCGCGGCGCGTCCGGATCCAGCTGCCGGTGGGCGGCGACGGCGAGGGCGAGGCGGTGTACGCGGACCAGTTCGGCGAGCGGGTCGAGCCGGCCGGGCACCCACTGGGAGCCGGTGGCGCGTACCTGTTCGGCGAGCCCGTCGGGGGCCTCGTCGAGCGACCAGGTGACGGTGCCTGGCCCGGAGACGCTGATGGGCCCGTGCCGGTACTCCATCGCCGGGTAGGACTCGGCCCAGGACAGCGAGGCCTCGCGCATCTTGAGTGCGGCCTCGTGGGCGAGTCCGACGCTCCAGCCCCGGCCGAGGAAGGTGAACTGGTCCCGGCCTGCGATGTCGGCGGGCAGCGGCTCGACGAGGGCGGTGCGGGCGTCGGCGGCCACGGAGGGGGTGTGCCGCCCGACGTGGGCGCGCAGCAGGGTGAGGGCGGTCGTCGCGAACCGGGTCTGCACGACGGACTGTTCGTCGGCGAAGTCGAGGACGACCAGCTCGTCCGCGGCGGTCATCACCGGGGTGGCCGGATCGCCGACGACCGCGGTCGTGGGCACGCCCGCGTCCCGCAGCCCGGCCAGCAGGTCCAGTACCTCGGTGGTGGTGCCGGACCGGGTCAGGGCGACGACCCGGTCGTAGCGGCGGTGGCGCGGGAACTCGGAGGCGGGGAAGGCGTCGGTCTCGCCCTGTCCGGACTCCTCGCGCAGCACGGCGGCCGCCTGGGCCATGTAGTACGAGGTCCCGCACCCGACGATCGCGGTACGCTCCCCCGGCTGCGGGAGCACCGCCCGCCGGGCCGGGGCCAGTTCTGCGGCCCGCTCCCAGCATGCGGGCTGCGTGCCCAACTCGTACGCGACGTGACTCATACAGGCTCCCTCGTGCGGCAGGCGGGTCTGAATGCGTGGGGTGTCTTGCGTTTTCCTGCAAGGTAGCCCGCACTTTCGCGCAACTTCAAGCAACCACGGGGTGATCTGCTGAGTTAGTGTCGCCGGGTGGCCCGACTGCGGCCATGGGGCGAGCACGGGACGAGCACGGGAGGGGGCGGCCGATGACCCGCAAGGAGCGCTGGCAGGCACTGCTGGACCTGCTGGTGGAACGGGGCGAGCTGGAGGTGGAACCGGCGGCCGAGGCCCTCGGGGTGTCCGCCGCGACCATCCGCCGCGACCTCGACCAGCTCGCCGAGCAGCAGCTGCTGGTCCGTACGCGCGGCGGGGCGGTGCTGCACGGGGTCTCGTACGAACTCCCGCTGCGCTACCGGACGTCACGCCGCGCCGCCGAGAAGCACCGGATCAGCGAGGCGGTGGCGGCCCTGATCACCCCGGGCGAGGTGATCGGCCTGACGGGCGGCACCACGACCACGGAGGTGGCGCGGGCCCTCGCCGGGCGTCCGGACCTGGCCCAGGGCTCGCCCGCGCTCACGGTGGTGACCAATGCCCTCAACATCGCGGGCGAGCTGGTGATCCGGCCGCAGTTCAAGATCGTACTGACCGGCGGGGTGGCCCGCCCCCAGTCGTACGAGCTGACGGGCCCGCTCGCCGAGCAGGTCCTCGGGCAGCTCGCGGTGGACACGGCGGTGCTCGGCGTGGACGGCTTCGACCCGCAGGACGGCGCGGCGACCCGGCACGAGGACGAGGCCTCGATCAACCGCCTGCTGTGCGAACGCGCCCGCCGGGTGGTCGTCGCGGCCGACTCCAGCAAACTGGGCGTTCGCGCCTTCGCCCGTATCTGCGCCACCTCGTCGGTGGACGTCCTGGTGACGGACACGGGCCTGGCCCCGGCGGTGGCCCGGGCCTTCACCGCGGCGGGGGTCGACGTGGTCACGGTGTGAGCTGCGGAGGGGCGGGCGGGGCGGGTGACCGGGCCGGGCCGGGCACCACCCGCCCTGCCCGCCCCACCCGCTCTGCGCCTACAGCGACATGGTGCGGCTGGCGACGAGCTCGCCCACGGCGTAGCCCTCGACCCGCATCGACCGGGCGGCCGTGGCACCCGTCACCGTGAGGTCGGCCTGGCCGTCGGGGACGTCCACGGAGGCGCCGGGACGGCGGTCGAGGTAGACGTCGACGCGGTCGATGTTGGAGGTCGTCAGTTTGAGGCGGAGCGATCCGTCGGCGCGCGCGACGTTGGCGATGTTCAGCTCCCGTACGGGCTGGCCCGCGAGCAGTTCACCGGCTTTCGCCAGGAGGTCGGCGTTGCCTTCCAGCAGGTCCCGGCGGGTCATCCGGTGGCGCACGTCCGGTACGACGCCCAGGTCCTCCAGGGGCGTGCCGGACCGGTCACCGACCCGCAGGGACCGGCGGATCGACACGCGCATGCCCGCTCCGTTGGGGAGCGGCCGGTAGGGCGAGGCGGTCAGCGGGAAGTCCCGCAGGAAGTCGCCCTGTTCCCAGACGTTGGCACCGCCGGCCCCGGTGTTGTCGTCGGTGCCGAGCACGATCCCGATCCGGTGGTCCTGGAAGCCTGCGGCGAACATGTCGGTGGCGGAGTAGCACCGGGCGTTGGTGATGAGGACGACCGGGCCGAAGTACTGCTGGCCGATCTGGTTGGCCAGCTCCTCCGGGGTGAGGGGCAGGGCGGCGGAGAACGTGGCCCCGGTCTCGACCGCCTGCTCCATCGACGCCACCCACGGGTCCAGGTCGCCACTGCTGCGGCAGATCAGCAGGTTGAGCGGGGTGTTGATGAACTGGAACGACTCCGGGGTGATGTGGCGTGGCGTCAGTGTCTGGAGGGTGCGCTCCGACGCCAGGACCGAGCCGCCGCCGTTGTCCCGCACGTCGACGATCAGGCCGTTCTGCGGAAGGGTGGCGACGAGCCGGACGAACTCCGCGACGAAGGGGCCGGATCTTTCGACCATGAAGGTGTGGATGCGGATGTGACCGAAGGTCCCCGAGGGGGTCTCGACGGAACGGGCCGTGAACACCTCCGGCATCGTGCTCGCGACCTCCCCCGCCGCGGACCGCGGAGACTCCCCCGCGGCCACCGCCTGCTGCTGCTCGATGACGTGGGGAACGTAGAGCATGACCTTGGCCCGGCTGATCTCCTCGGACTCGTAGTCCACCCCCAGGGCCAGCGACTCTTCACCGTCGGGGCCGGCCTGCTCCCCGAAGAGGTCCACGATCTGCCAGAGCACCCGCAGTTCGCGCGGGGCGCCGTCGCTACCGACGTAGCTGACGGTCACCCACTCCTCGAACGGGGGCAGGTGGGCGGAGAGCGAACGCACCGTCAGCGACTCGATGCCCCGGCTGCGGCGCGCCGCCTCGTTGCCGCCGGCGAACCGGCCGGCGTTGAGCTCGACGGCCTGCTCGATGGGGACGCCGCTCCAGTGGGTGACCTCGGCCCCCGGCTCGAAACCGGGCGCGGAGAAGCCCTGCATCACGAGGGTGACCAGGAAGCGCGGCTCCGGTCCGTCGGTGGTCTCCTCGACCAGGAAGGGCAGGAAGGCGATCTTCTTCGCGAACGGCTCGGGCAGCTGGTAGTTGGTGTGCAGGTCCCGCACCGAGTTGAACACCTTCGACATCTCCGAGTGGAAGATCCACTCGGGCGGCATGGTGGCCGGCGTCTGCTGCTCCAGCCGGCGGCGGATCAGGCGCAGCCGCTGTACGGGGTTGACCGCGTGCATCGCGATCTTCAGCGGCAGATGTACGTAGTTCTGCTCCAGCAGCACCAGCGCCTGGTCGACGAGGAGCTTGCGCTGCTCCAGGGTGAGGGTGCCCGCACCTTTCAGGAAGGTGGCGAGCTGGGTGGCGGCTGCCAGGTGCTCGCGGACCACTTCTGCCGTGTGCTTGAGGTAGTCGGGAGCGGTGTCGGGGGTGTCCGGGGTGTCGGCGGTGTCGGCGGTGGCGCGGCCCATGATGCCTCCGTGGTCGGGGTGGGGCTCCTACGGCTCGGGGCACAGTCTTCGACCGCGGGGGCCGCCCTTCACAGAGCGCGCGCCGGACTTCACCCGTACAGGCGCGTGACGAAACCATTCACCCTGCCGCCGGCTCCTTCAGTGGGCCGGGAGCCGCTCCGACTCGCGGACCAGGGCGGCCAGGACGGGGGCGATCAGCGGGTGGGTCTCGGCCCCGCGGCGGGTGGCGGCGAAGACCCGGCGGGTGGCGGCCGGCCCGGTGACCGGGCGGACCTGGACCTCCTTGAGGTCCATGCCGCGCAGGGCCGAGCGCGGTACGAGGGCCACTCCGGCCCCCGCGCCCACCAGCGCCGTCACGGCGCGGAAGTCGTCCGAGGAGTGCACGAGCCGGGGCTGGAAGCCGGCCAGTTCGCAGGCGAGCAGCGTCACGTCGTGGCACGGGTTGCCGGGGTACTGGCCCACCCAGTCCGAGTCAGCGAGGTCGGCCAGCGACACCGCGGGCAGGTCGGCCAGCGGATGCCCCGAGGGCAGGACCGCGTCGAAGGGTTCCGCGTACAGCGGGAGGACGGACAGCCGCGCGTCGTCGGCACCCGGGCCGCCCCGGTACTCGACGGCCAGCGCGAGGTCCGCCGCGCCGTCCAGCAGCAGCGGCAGGCTCTGGTCGCCCTCCGCGTCGCGGACGCGCAGCCGGATGCCCGGCCGTTCCAGCGCGAGCCGGGCGATGGCCGGTGCCAGTACTTCGGCGATGCCCGTGGCGAAGGCGGCGACGGTGACCTCGCCCGCCGCACCGCCCGCGTACGCCGCGAGTTCCGCCTCGGCCCGCTCCAGCTGCGCGAGCACCTCGTGTGCGTGGCCGAGCAGGATCTCACCGGCCGCCGTGAGCCGTACGCCCCGACCGCTGCGGGTGAGCAGCGCGTGGCCCGTCTCCTGCTCCAGCGCAGCGAGCTGCTGGGAGACGGCGGAGGGGGTGAGGTACAGGGCTGCGGCCGCGGCGGTCACCGTACGGTGATCCGCCACGGCCCGCAGGATGCGCAGCCGGCGGGGGTCGATCACCCCACCATTGTCTCAGGGTGCACAGCCCCCTCAGACCCCTCGTGCCCCTCAGACCCCAGCGGTGCCGAGGGCGTCTCGGGCGTCGATGAAGGCGGCCACCGCGCGCTCGACGTCGGCCGTCGAGTGGGCCGCGGAGAGCTGGACGCGGATGCGCGCCGCGCCCATCGGCACCACCGGGTAGGAGAAGCCGATCACGTACACGCCGCGCTCCAGGAGCAGCTCCGCCATCCTGGCCGCCTCGGCCGCGTCACCGATCATGACGGGGGCGATGGCGTGGTCGCCGGGCAGGACCTCGAAGCCGGCCTCGGTCATCTTCGTACGGAAGAGCGCGGTGTTGGCGGCGAGGTGTTCGCGCAGGTCACCGGCCGACTCCAGCAGGTCGAGGACCTTGAGCGAGGCTGCCGCGATGACCGGGGCGAGGGAGTTGGAGAAGAGGTACGGGCGCGAGCGCTGGCGCAGCAGCTCCACGATCTCGGCGCGGGCCGCGACGTAGCCGCCGGAAGCGCCGCCGAGGGCCTTGCCGAGGGTGCCGGTGATGATGTCGACGCGGTCCATGACGCCGTGCAGCTCGGGGGTGCCGCGGCCGCCGGGGCCGACGAAGCCGACGGCGTGCGAGTCGTCGACCATGACCATGGCGTCGTAGCGGTCGGCCAGGTCGCAGATCTCCGCGAGCGGGGCGACGTAACCGTCCATGGAGAAGACTCCGTCGGTGACGATCAGCTTGCGGCGGGCGCCGCCCTCGGTGGCTTCCTTCAGGCGGGCTTCGAGCTCGGCCAGGTCGCGGTTGGCGTAGCGGAAGCGGCGGGCCTTGGAGAGGCGGATGCCGTCGATGATCGAGGCGTGGTTGAGGGCGTCGGAGATGACCGCGTCCTCGGCGCCGAGCAGGGTCTCGAAGACGCCGCCGTTGGCGTCGAAGCAGGAGGAGTAGAGGATCGTGTCCTCCTGGCCGAGGAAGGCCGAGAGCCGCGCCTCCAGCTCCTTGTGCACCTCCTGGGTGCCGCAGATGAAGCGGACGGAGGCCATTCCGTAGCCCCAGCGGTCCAGCGCGTCCTTCGCGGCGGCCACGACCTCGGGGTGGTCGGCCAGCCCCAGGTAGTTGTTGGCGCAGAAGTTGAGCACCTCGCCGGCGGCACCGCCCGAGGTGACGGCGACGGCCGCGTTCTGCGGGGTGCCGATGACGCGCTCGGGCTTGTGCAGGCCGGCGGCGCGGATCTCGTCGAGAGTGGAGCGCAGGTCCTCGCGGACGGTCTCGAACATGGTGCGGTTCTCCTTGTGCGGCGGAGGGCGACGAGGGAGGGGCCGGGCCCCGCGGAGGGGGGAGGGTGTGCGGGGCCCGGCCCGGAGGGAGGTGGTTCGGTGGGTGGACGAGCGGGTGGTTACGCCGTCCAGTCCAGGATGATCTTGCCGCTGCGGGCGGTCGAGGCCTCGTCGAAGGCGGCCTCGAAGTCGCGGTGCGAGTAGCGGCCGGTGATGACCGGGCTCAGGTCGAGCCCGCCCTCCAGCAGCACGGTCATCGCGTACCAGGTCTCGAACATCTCACGGCCGTAGATGCCCTTGATCGTGATCATCGAGGTGACCACCTTCGCCCAGTTCACCGGGAACTCCTGCGCGGGCAGGCCCAGCATGGCGATCCGGCCGCCGTGCGTCATGTTGTCGATCATGTCGCGCATGGCCTCGGCGCGGCCGGACATCTCCAGGCCGATGTCGAAGCCCTCGCGCAGGCCGAGCTTGGTCTGCGCCTCGGCGATGGAGGACTCGGCGACGTTGACGGCGAGGGTGGCGCCCGCCTTGCGGGCGATCTCCAGGCGCTCGGGGCTGACGTCGGTGATGACCACGCTGCGCGCGCCGGCGTGCTTGGCCACGGCCGCCGCCATGATCCCGATCGGGCCGGCGCCGGTGATCAGTACGTCTTCGCCGACCAGCGGGAAGGACAGCGCCGTGTGCACGGCGTTGCCGAAGGGGTCGAAGATCGCGGCGACGTCCAGGTCCACGGCGGTGCGGTGCACCCACACGTTCTGGGCGGGCAGGACCACGTACTCGGCGAAGGCGCCGTCGCGGCCGACCCCGAGCCCGATCGTGCTGCGGCACAGGTGGCGGCGGCCGGCCAGGCAGTTGCGGCACTTGCCGCACACCAGGTGGCCCTCGCCGCTGACCAGCGCGCCGACCTCGATGTCCTGGACGTCCGCGCCGAGCGCCGCGACCTCGCCGACGAACTCGTGGCCGAGGACGAGGGGGGTCTTGACCGCGCCCTGCGCCCAGCCGTCCCAGGCGCGGATGTGCAGGTCGGTTCCGCAGATGCCGGTGCGCAGCACCTTGATCAGCACGTCGCCGGGGCCGTATTCGGGCTCGGGGACGTCCATGAGCCACAGGCCGGGTTCTGCCTTGTGCTTGACGAGTGCCTTCATGGGGTGGCTCCAGGCATGCGGAAGGGTACGCCGCGGGCGGATGGGCCCGAACGGCGGCGGTGACGTGCACCAATCTGCCGATCGGCGCGGTGATCAGTCCATCGAGACTTTCTTAAACGGGTCGACAGCGCAGCTTCACGCCTATGCTCCTCCCGTGACGGGGAAGGGGCTCGCGCTGGGGACGGCGCGGGAAAAAGGGGAGGTGAGGGGCGTGCCGAGTCTGCGCAGCAGGGCGCTGTCGGTGGCGCTGATCGCGGCGGGACGGCGAAGACGGTACGCGAGCGCGGAGGCCGTCCGGAGCCGGGTGGCCGAGTCCGCCCGCCGGCCCGCTTCCCATCTGCCGCCGCGGTCGCTGGGGCGGGTCGCCGACATCTCGCGGACCTTCGTCGGAGCCTGGCCGGTGTACGACGTCTCCCCGCTGGGGGCGGAGCCCACGGCCCATGTGCTGTACGTGCACGGCGGCGGCTACATCGACGAGCTGGTCCGCCCGCACTGGGCGCTGGTCCGGACCCTGGTCACCCAGGCGCGGGCGCGGGTGGTCGTACCCGCCTACATCCTCGCTCCGCGCGGTACCGCCGACCGGACCGTCCCGGTCGCCGCCGACCTGCTGAGCGGTCTGATCGCGAGCGGCGGCTCCGGCGGGACGGTGCTGATCGGGGACTCCGCCGGGGCCGGGCTGGCGCTGGCGGCCGCCCAGCGGCTGCGTGACCGCACCGGGGACCAGCCGTCCCGGATCGTGCTGATCTCGCCCTGGCTGGACGTGACCATGAGCCATCCGGACCAGGCGGCCATCGAGGCGGCCGATCCGATGCTGTCCCGCCCGGGGCTGCTGGAGGCCGGGCGGCTGTACGCCGGAACCCTGGACGCCGAGGACCCCCGGGTGAGCCCGCTGCACGGCGGCTTCGCCGGGCTGGCGCCGATGACGGTGTTCACCGGGACCCGGGACGTGCTGAGCACGGACAGCCGGGAGCTGCGGCGCCGGGCCCGCGCGGACGGGGCCGAGGTGGAGTTCCACGAGGCGGCGGGGATGCCGCACGGGTACCCGCTGATGCCCGTGCCGGAGGGGCGCGCGGCGCGCGAGCGGATCGTCGAGCTGATCAGGTCGACGGCGGGGCTGTGAGGGCACGGCGGTGACGGCGGATCGCTGACGGCCGGCTACGCCGTGCAGGTCATCAGCGAGCTGATCGGCCAGGCGCGGTACGCCGTCCAGTACGCCTCGTCGCGTACGGCGTCGGCGGGCGGGGTCCGGTTCGGCTGCCAGCCGACGGTGACGAAACCCGCCTCGACGGCGGCCTCGGCGAGGTCGGCGTGGGCCCATTCGCGGAATTCGAAGGGCACCGGCGGCTCGGTCAGGAAATGCGCCTTGAGCAGCGGCGCGTCGCCGTCCGGGACCCGGTCGAGGATGCGCACCCCGTACGGCGACCAGTCCACGCGCGGGAACGCCCCCGCGTTGGGGACGATGGCGAGCAGCCGCCCGCCCGCCCGCAGATTGACACGGACGGACCGGAACATCGCGTGCAGGGATCTGCGGTCCGGCGCGTAGCTGAAGACGTACGCGGCGGTCGCGAGGTCGAAGGGGCCCAGGTGCGGCAGGCCGGCGGCGTCGGCGACGTGGTACTCGACGTCCGGCCGGTCCTTGGTCGCCTCGTGCGCGCGGGCCAGCCGGATCATCTCCTCCGAGACGTCGACGCCGACGGTCCGCCGGGCTCCGCCGCGGGCCAGCAGCCGGGTGTTGTATCCGTATCCGCAGGCCAGGTCGAGGGCGTCGAGCCCGCGCACCCCGCCGAGGGCGTCGAGGGCTCCGTGCAGGGTGTAGGTGTCGGCCGCGGAGAAGGCCGCCGTGCTCGTGGACTCCGCGTAGCGCTCGCCGATGGTGTCGTACTGGAACCGCATGCTCTGCCTTCCGGGGGCCTGCCGGGGGTGGGACGCCTGCGTATCGTGCCCCGCGGCGCCGTCCGGGGGGTGGTCCGCACACCCGGGCGTCCCCCGGACGAGGGAAGCGGTCGGCCTATCGGCCGGGCACGGCCGCGACCAGCCAGGATGCAGGGGTCGCCGCCGAGGGCGCATCCTGGCTGTGTGATGGCGAGAGCGGACAGCGCCGGCGCCGCGCCCGACACCACGGATGCCCCTGATGCGACGGCCCAGGTGCTCGCACGGGCCGCCGTGAACGCGATGGAGGCCGTCGGTGGGTTCGCGGCCGGCGTCTACCTGCGCTCGCCCACCACCGGGCTGCTCCTGATGGCCGTGTTCACCGGGCTGCCGCTGCAGCTGTTCCGGCCCTGGTGGCGGATGCAGGTGAACCGTCCGTACCCGATCGCCGAGGCCTACCGTTCCGGGCGGGCCGTGCACCTGCCCGACGCGGAGTCGGCGATGAGCCGCTTCCCGCAGCTGATGGCCGGGCTGCCGTTCCCCTTCGGCTCGCTGTACGAGCCGGTGACCGCCGGGACGGAGCGGTTCGGCGTGCTGGTGGTGCTGCGCGAGGCGACCCCGGGGATCCCGGTCGGGACCGCGGACCGCGAACGGATGCGACAGGCCTCGGAACTGCTGGCCGCAGACCTTGCCGCGCTCGCGGCGGCCGGCGCGCGGACGCTGTGGGAGGGCGACCCGGTGGGCGTGCCGGCGCCACCGCCGGAGGCCGGGGCCGAGGGCGCCCGCAGGGCCGCGGACCGGCTCGCGCAGGCGGTGCTCTCCCTGGACCGGGAGGGCCGGATCGGCTACGTGAACACCGCGGCGGAGGAGCTGCTCGGCCTCGACGGGCCCCAGCTGCGGGGACGGCTGCTGTGGGAGGCCCTGCCGTGGCTCGGGCATCCGGCCTACGAGGACCACTTCCGGGCCGGCTTCATGTCCGGCGAGCCGGTGCACTTCCCCGCCCGGCGCGGCCGGCACGCGCCCGGGCAGTGGCTGTCGGTGGACCTGTACCCCGCGGCCGACGGCGTGACCCTGACGCTGGACACCTCCGCGAAACCGGCCTACGCGCCCGAGGCACGGGCCCGGCCGGACCCGGTCGCGGACCTGGACTCCGGCATGGACGCCGAGGTGGACGCGTACGCGGACCCCGACGTGTCCGCCGACGAGGCCTCGGCGCTGTACCGGCCGGTGGCCCTCGCCATCGCGCTGACCGAGGCGGTCACGGCCCGGCAGGTGTCGGCGGTGGTCACCGAGGAGCTGCTGCCGGCCTTCGGCGGCCGCCAGCTGGCGATCTACCTGCTGGACGAGCGCCATCTGTACCTGGCCTGGGAGACCGGTTTCCCGCAGGGCTTCCTCAACCGGTTCGACGGGGTCTCCCTCGACGTCCGGCTGCCGGGCGTGGAGACGCTGACCACGGGCCGGCCGCTGTTCTTCGAGTCGATGCAGCACCTGGCCACCGCCTATCCGGGCATTCCGCTGGACGCCGATGTCGGCGCCCGCGCCTTCCTGCCGCTGATCGCCTCCGGCCGGCCGGTCGGCTCGTGCATCCTCGGCTTCGACTCGCCCCGCGGCTTCAGCCCGGAGGAGCGTACGGTGCTCACGGCGCTGGCCGGTCTGATCGCGCAGGCGCTCGCGCGGGCCCGGCGCTACGACAGCGAGGTGGAGCTCGCCCGCGGTCTGCAGTCGGCCCTGCTGCCGCACCGGCTGCCGGTGCGCGAGCACGTGGACACCGTCGGCCGCTACCTCCCCGGCACCCTGGGCATGGACGTCGGCGGCGACTGGTACGACGTCGTCGAGACGGGCGCCGGCCTGCTGGCCCTGGTCATCGGCGACGTCCAGGGCCACGGCGTGGCGGCCGCGGCGACCATGGGCCAGCTGCGCAGCGCGGTACGGGCGTTCGCGCTCAGCGGCAGCACCCCGGAGCAGGTGGTGAGCGGCACCAACCAGCTGCTCATCGACCTGGATCCGGGCCAGTTCGCGAGCTGTTGCTACATGCTGCTCGACCCGGCGTCGGGCTCCGTGACGGCGGCCCGGGCCGGGCACCCGCAGCCGCTGCTGCGCCACCCGGACGGCCGGACCGAGGTGCTGGACCTGGCGGGCGGTGTGGTGCTCGGCATCGACCCGGAGGCCTCGTACCCGCTCACGGAGCTGCGCCTGACGACGGGCTCGGTCCTCGCCCTGTACACGGACGGGCTGGTGGAGAAACCGGGCCTCGACATCGACGTCGGGGTGGAACGGCTGCGGAAGTCCCTGGAGGCGGCCCGGCCGTCCCCGCTGACCGAGACCGCCGACCGGCTGATCAGCGAGGCGGGCAACACCGCCGACCGGCCGGACGACATCGCCCTGCTGCTGGCCTCCCGTACCGGCGGGGACCCGTAGGGCGTCGTGCGGTCAGGCCGGGCTCGCCAGGGTGAGCGCGGAGTTCACCAGGCCGACGTGGCTGAACGCCTGCGGGAAGTTGCCGAGTTGGCGTCCGGCGAGGGGGTCGTACTCCTCCGCGAGCAGGCCCACGTCGTTGCGTACGGACAGCAGCCGCTCGAACAGGGTGCGGGCCTCCTCCCGCCGGCCCGTCATGTGCAGGGCGTCGGTCAGCCAGAACGAGCAGGCCAGGAAGGCGCCTTCGTCCCCGGGCAGCCCGTCGACGGTGGAGCCCGCGGTGCTGTAGCGGCGGACCAGTCCGCTGCTGCCGAGTTCGGCGCGCACGGCGTCGACGGTGCCGACGACCCGCGGGTCGTCGGGCGGCAGGAATCCGACCCTGGGGATGAGCAGGGTCGCCGCGTCGAGTTCGGCGGAGCCGTAGTACTGGGTGAAGGTGCCCCGTTCGGGGTCGTAGCCGTTGGCGCACACGTCGCGGTGCACTTCGTCGCGCATGGCCCGCCAGCGTTCCACGTCGCCGTCCAGGGAGGGGTCGCCCTCCAGGGTGCGTACGGCCCGGTCGGCCGCGACCCATGCCATCACCTTGGAGTGCACGAAGTGGCGGCGGGGGCCGCGGACCTCCCACAGGCCCTCGTCGGGCCGGTGCCAGTTGTGTTCGAGGAAGTCGAGCAGCGCGAGCTGGATCCGCCAGGCGTGGCGTTCGGAGGGCAGGCCGGCGGACCGGGCCAGGTAGAGGGAGTCGATGACCTCCCCGTACACGTCCAGCTGGAGCTGGTCGACGGCGGCGTTGCCGACGCGGACCGGGGCGGAGGAGGCGTAGCCGCGCAGCCAGGGCAGTTCGGTCTCGGGGATCCGCCGCTCGCCGGCGATCCCGTACATGATCTGGAGGTCGGCGGGGTCTCCCGCGACCGCGCGCAGCAGCCACTCGCGCCAGGCGCGGGCCTCGTCGAGGAAGCCGGTGGACAGGAGTGAGCCGAGGGTGAGGGTGGAGTCCCGGAGCCAGCAGTAGCGGTAGTCCCAGTTGCGGACGCCGCCGAGCTCTTCGGGGAGGGAGGTGGTGGCCGCGGCGGCGATGCCGCCGGTCGGGGCGTAGGTGAGGGCCTTGAGGGTGATCAGGGAGCGGGTGACCGCCTCTTGGTAGGGGCCCTCGTAGCGGCATTGCGCGGTCCATTCCCGCCAGTCGGCGAGGCTCTGCTCCAGCGCGCCGAAGGGCTCGCAGGGCTCGGGGCGCGGCCGGTGCGAGGGGTGCCAGGTCAGGACGAAGGCGACGCGCCGGCCGGCGGTGACCGGGAACTGGGAGCGGGTGCTGTTCGCCTCGCCCCAGGTGCGGACCGGGGGTTCGCTGCGGAACCAGGCGGAGTCGGGCCCGGCGATGGCGACCCGGTCGCCGTTGCTGCGGCGCACCCAGGGCACGACGTGGCCGTAGTCGAAGCGCAGGCGCAGGGTGCTGCGCATCCTGACCGTGCCGCTGATGCCCTCGACGATGCGGATGACGTCGGGGGTGGCCTCGTGCTGGGGCATGAAGTCGGGGGCGACCTCGCGCTGGGGCATGAAGTCGGTGACCTTGACGGTCCCGGTTTCGGTCTCCCAGTACGATTCCAGGATCAGCGAGCCGTCGACGTAGGCGCGGCGGGTGCAGGGCTCGCCGACGGCGGCGTCGAGGGGCGCGATGCGCCAGTGGCCGTTCTCCTCGTCGCCGAGGAGTTTGGCGAAGCAGGCCGCCGAGTCGAAGCGCGGCAGGCACAGCCAGTCGATGGACCCGTCGCGGCCGACCAGTGCGCTGGTCATCAGGTCGCCGATGAGTGCGTAGTCTTCGATGGGTTGTGTCATTTGTGCGCTATTCCCCTGAATGTCCGGGGCCAATCAGCTCAGGCCCCGGACACCGCTCATGAGGTCGGGGTCAGGAGATCGTGACGAACTGACCGATGCTCGGTACGCCCTGGGCGTCGAGGGCGAAGAGCATGTAGGTCCCCGGCAGCACCACACCGGTGTCGGCGGGTATCGCCACCGTGTAGGTGCCGCCTCCCGCCGCGGTGGACACCACGGGAACCCGGCGCTGGTCGTTGTCGGTGGAGTGGGTCGCGGCGGCGGCCCGCATCAGGACGAAGGACGCCACCGAGCCCTGGGTGCTCACCGTGAGCGAGGCGCCGGGGGCCGCCCTGGGGGGCACGCCCGCGGTGATGGCGGGACGCGGCTTCGGGGTTCCGTCCGCGTTGAGCAGGTAGGGCGGGGTGAAGATCGCCCCGTCGGCGTGGTTGGTCGCGCAGTCGCCGCACAGACCGCCGCCGCCGGAGAAGATCCGTCCGTCGGGCAGCAGGTTGGCCACGCTGTGGTAGTTGCGCGGAACGGCCATGGTGGCGAGCGGGGTGAAGGCGCCGGTCGCCGGGTCCCACAGTTCGGGGGTCAGGACGGAGGTGGCGTCGCTGAAGGGCACCGGATAGGCCTGACCGCCGAAGACGGCCACCTTGCCGTCGGGCAGGACCACGCTGTTGCTGAAGGCGCGGGCATGTTCCATGTCACCCGTGCGGGCGGCCTGGACCTGGCTGCCCGAGATGCCCACGGTGTAGGCGCGCTGGGTGGCCGGGGTGTCCTGGTAGGCGGGCGAGCCGCCCAGGGTGAGCAGTTTGCCGATGTCGTAGGCGACGGCGTTGCCGGTCATGGCGTCCTGGCTGTCGGCCCGGGTGCCGGCGGATGTGATGCCGCCCTGCCCGCTGGTGGAGATCCAGTTCATCTGCTTGCTCGGGCCCAGTTGCAGTACCTTGCCGCCCGAAGTGGCGTGCAGCCACATGTGGTTGTCGGCGCGGTAGGGTCCGGCCGGGTCGGCCGTGAGCGCCGGGGCGGCGGGGACGCCGGGCAGGCTGCGCCAGGTGCTGGTGTCCGGGGACCAGACTTCTCCGGCCTTGTCGGTGCCCGTGGATCCGCTCCAGGATCCGCCGAGGACGAAGGCCTCGCCGGTGGAGAGCAGGGTCATGGCCTGGTAGCCGCGGGCGATGTTCATGCTCGTGGTGGCGGACCAGTTGTCGGTGGCCGGGTCGTAGATGCTCGCCTTCTCCGCGTTGCTGCCGCCGGTGACCAGCACCCGGCCGTCGGCGAGCATGGCTATGCCGGGACAGAACATGTCGTGTCCGGTGTTGTCGATGCGGCGCTGGGTGACCTTGCCCGTCTTCAGGTCCAGGATCGCGGTCTGCGTGTAGCCGTTGCTGCCGCCGAAGCGGTCGACGGCGTACGCGGACCAGGCCAGCAGCTTGTCGCCGGGCAGGGCGGCGGTGGCCACCGGCACCAGCGGGAAGCCGGTGATCCGGCCCCAGGAGCCGTGGACGGCCGGGCTTGACGGGCCGCTCAGGCGGATCTCACCGGCGGAGGTCCACACTCCGCGGCCGCCGGCCTCGCTGGTCGCGGTCAGCCGGACGAAGCGGGCCGATGCGGCGCGGGTGAAGGTGGCGGTCTTGACGGTGTCGTCGTCCCGCCAGGTGCCGGAGGCCACCGGTGTGCCGAAGGTGACGCCGTCGGTGCTGGTGGCGATGGAGTAGGCACCCACGCGCCCGTTGGGCCCGGTGGAGCGGGGATGGTAGACGAGGGCGGAGACGACCTCGGTGCGGTGCATGTCGATGGTGATGCTGTGCGGCAGCGGGGTGGGGGTGGGGGCGTACTTGCTGTGCCAGAGGGTGTTGTCCTTGCCGTCGAGGACGTTGGCCGCGCGGCCGTTCTCGGCGCCCGTCTCCTCGTCGCTCGCCGTGGCCGTCCATCCGGCGCGGGACAGGTCGATGGTGGCCGCAGGGGTGCCCGGGTCGCCCAGCAGGTCGATCTCGGCGGCGGAGGACCAGGGTCCGCGGCCGCCCGCCTCACTGAGCGCGGTGAGCCGGACGAACCGGGCGCCCTGGGGGGCGAATCCGAGGGTCTTGGGGCTGACGTCGTCCGCGAGCGTGCCGGTGGCGACCGGGGTCGCCCAGTTCAGTCCGTCGCTGCTGAGGCTGATGCTGTACTCACCGACGCGGCCGTTGGGCCCGTCGGTGCGGGGACGGTAGACGAGGGCGGAGACGACCGCCGTGCGGTGCATGTCGACCGTGATGACGTGCGGCAGCGGGGTGGGGGTGGGGGCGTACTTGCTGTGCCAGATGGTGGCGGTGTTCCCGTCGAGGACGTTGGCCGCGCGGCCGTTCTCGGCGCCCGTCTCCTGGTCGCTCGCCGTGGCCGTCCATCCGGTCCGGTCGAGGATCGGAGCCGTCGGCTCCATCGCGTTCGCGGGGACGATGCCGTGGTGCGGCGACTGTTTCGCCGTCTGCTGGTCGAAGGGCACGGGCGCGGGACGGGGCGCCGGTGCACGGCCGGCCGCTGCGGTGCTCGTGACCACGAACCACGGGGTCAGACCGATCAGCAGGGAGCCGAGGCCGAGAGCGATGAGCAGGTGGGAACGGCGTATCGCGCGGTGAAGGGCGAGGAAGCGCCTGGACTGCAATCTGACCTCCTGGGGCGAACTGATGTGCCCCGTAGAACATAGGTGAGCACAGCAATAACTTGCCTGAAGTCAAAGAGAGTTGGCGCAAATCCGTATGGCCGGTCGGAATACGCCGACGCCGGGCGGGCCATGGCGGCCCACCCGGCGTCCACCGGCTTGCGGGCCCTGCTAGTCGCGTACGAGGAGCAGGACGGCGGCGAGGACCACGCCGAGGGTGACGGCGAGGGCGCCGTGCGCGAGGCGGTGGTTCCGCAGGACGGGCAGGAAGCGGTCGGCGGCGTACCGTCCGGGACCGGTGAGGGCGAGGGCCGCGGCGCCCGCGGTCAGCAGCAGCTCGTACTCGATGCCCTTAGGGGCGAAGAAGGCGCCGGCGCCGTGGACCGCGATCGCGTTGATCAGGGTGCCGACGATGGCGGCCCCGGCGAGCGGGGTGAGCAGTCCGAGGGCGAGGCCGAGCCCGCCGAGGGTCTCGGTGAGGCCGGCGAGGACCGCCATGGCGTCGCCTGCGGGGTAGCCGCTGGCGGTGAAGAACTGGCCGGTGCCGCTGATGCCGCCGCCCCCGAACCAGCCGAAGAGCTTCTGCGAGCCGTGCGCCGCCATGGTCAGGCCGAGGACCAGGCGCAGGAGGAGCAGGCCGGTGTCGTGGCTCGGGATGGAGAGGGCGGAGGGCTCGGGGCGTGCGGCCGGTGCGGCGGCCTGCGGCTTCGTCGCGGTGACGGAGGGGCTGGTCATCGGGGGGGTCCTTCCGGTCGGGCGGCCCGGTGGGGAGGCAGGAGAGAGTTGTTCAAATTCGAACCGCTAGACCCCGACCCTAACCATTGATTCAAATTGGAACAACCCGTGTAGTCTGGAGCGATGGCTGAACCGAGATGGCTGGACGACCGCGAGATGCGCGCCTGGAGCGGGTTCCTCGCCGCATCGGCCCTGGTGAACCGCCGTCTCGACCAACAGCTCAAGGACGAGGCCGGGCTCTCGCACCCCCAGTACGAGATCCTCGTACGGCTCGCCGCGGCGCCGGGGCGCGAGCTGCGGATGACCGAGCTCGCCAACGGGCTGATCAACTCCAAGAGCGGGCTGACCTACCAGGTCACCCAGATGGAGAAGGCCGGCCTGGTCCGCCGCCGCAGCTGCCCCTCCGACGTGCGCGGCGTCTTCGCCGTCCTCACGGACGCCGGCAGCGCCAAGCTGGAGGAGGCCGCCCCCGGGCACGTGGCGACGGTCCGGGAAATCCTCGTCGACGTCCTCACCCCCGCCCAGCTCGACGCGCTCGCCGACGGGCTGGGCGAGGTCGGCCGCAGGCTGCGCGGAGAGGGCGCCTGAATGGATCCGGCCGCCCGCGGGGTATCGCGGCCCGATATCGGGGTATAGGGCCGCCATGGACGGAAAGGTCTGGCTCGCCCTGGGCACGGTGGTCGCGGTGGGGCTCGCGATCGCCGCGGCCGTGCTGCTCGTACGGGTCTTCGCGGCCCGGCGGCTGCTGGTCGACGCGGGGATCCCGCTGCACGACAAGGCCCTGTTCTGGGCCGCGGTGATCTACACCGTCTCACCCGTGGACCTGATTCCGGACCCGGTGTACCTGGACGACATCGGGATCCTGCTGCTGGCGCTGCGCTCGCTGCACGCGGCGGCCGGTGCCGTCCGCTCCCCGAAGGGGCCCGGCACCGCCGCCTGAGCCGTCCGGGTCAGACGTGCCGGCCAGACGTGCCCGTCAGACGTGCTGGTCGAAGAGGACCGGATTCCCGTCCGGGTCGACGACGAGGAAGCTGCCCGGGCCCGAGCCCGACTCGTCGACCTCTGTCAGGAACGCCACGCCCCGCGCCTTCAGCTGCCGCTGCGTGTCGCGGATGTCGGTGAACGAGTCGAGCGCGTTCGCGCTGCTGTCCCAGCCCGGATTGAAGGTCAGCATGTTCTTCTCGAACATGCCGACGAACAGCCCGATCACGACGTCGCCGTTCTTGAGGATCAGCCAGTTCTGGGCGGGGTCCCCGCCGAAGACGGCGAATCCGAGGTTCTCGTAGAACGCCTTGGAGGCGTCGAGGTCGCGCACGGACAGACTCACGGAGAATGCGCCCAGATCCATGCGCACCAGCGTGAACGCCCCCGTACCGGGCCGCAACCGCGGGCGGCGGCGGGCGGGAAGCGGGAGGTCAGCGGACGTCGTGGGGCCGGAACTGGACGCTGATGCGAGGGCCGACGGCCCGCGCCGACTTGGGTACGGCGTGCTCCATGGTCCGCTGGCAGGAGCCGCCCATGACCACGAGGTCGCCGTGCCCCAGGGGCAGTCGCAGCAGGGTGGCACCACCGTCGCGGGGGCGGAAGGCGAGATCGCGCGGGTCGCCTACGGAGACGATGGCCACCATGGTGTCCTCGGTCCGGGAGCGGCCGGTCCGGTCGCCGTGCCAGGCGACGCTGTCGCGGCCGTCGCGGTACAGGCAAAGGCCCGCGGTGGTGAAGGGCTCACCGAGCTCACCGGCGTAGTGGCCGGTCAGCACTTCGCGGGCCTCTGTGAGCGAGGCGTGGGGCAGGGGCTCGTCCGCGGCGTAGAAGGCGAGCAGCCGGGGCACGTCCACCTCCCGCTCGTACATCTGCCGCCGCTCGGCGTGCCACGGCACGTCGGCGGCCAGCCGCTCGAAGAGCGCGTCGGCGCCGCTCAGCCAGCCGGGCAGGTGATCGACCCAGGCCCCCGCCCCGAGGTCGGTCCGCCGCATGCCGCCGAGGGGCCCCAGCCGGATCTCGTCGCCCTGGTCGAAGAGGGAACCCTGAAGGCCCTGGACTGCGTGCATGGATCCACCCTAACCCCATTAACCGAACATGCGCTCGAATAACGCGCCTCGGCTCAGCCCTGCACCACGCCCGGCCCCGTACGGCGCGACGGCCGGCACAGCAGGGTGACGGTCACGGAGACCCCGGCGACGACGGCGATCGCGGTGCCCGGGGCGACGTACTGGGCCAGGCCCCCGGCGATGGCGGCGCCGATGCCCTGCCAGGTCATCCGGCCGGCCGACTCGACTCCCTGGACCTGGCCGCGGACGGCCTCGGGGGTCTGTTCGAGGAGCTGCTCCTGGAGGGGCAGGGTGGCCGCGAAGCCGATGCCGGCGAGGAACACCGCCACGGCCGCGACCGGGACGGGCGGGTGGACGGCGAACAGCAGGAAGGGGGCGGCGAGCAGCAGCCGCAGGGCGAAGGCGAGGCGGCGTCGCCGGTCGGCGGTGAGCAGCCGGCCGACGGTCAGGTCCCCGAGGAGCATGCCCGCCGAAGCGGCGGCGAGGAAGGTGCCCGCCCGGCCGGGATCGTAGGACAGGAACAGGGCTTCGCAGCCGACGATCAGGCCGTTCGGGACCCACAGGTTCAGCAGCAGCGTCCGGCGGCCGGGGTGGGCGAACAGCTCGGCGTTCGCCGTCCAGGTCCGGCGCAGCCCGGGCCGGCGGGTGAGCCGGATCGAGTGCTCCCGGACGGTGGCGGCCACCACGGCCGCCCCGAGGGCGGTCAGGGCCGCGGCGACGGCGAAGACCCCGTACGGGCCCAGGTGGCGCAGCAGTACGGCGCCGACGGCGTAGCCGGTGATCACCGTGCCGCCCGAGGTGATGTTCAGCAGCGAACGGGCGGGCGCGTAGGCGGAGGCGGGCACGACCTCGGCGAGCAGCCCCAGCCGGGTGCCGGTGCCGAGGGACTGGAAGAAGCCGAGCGTCAGCAGCAGGGCGAACCGGGCCGCGATCGGCAGCCCCGGGACCGCCTGGGCGGCGACGCCCACCAGCGAGACGAGTTGGAGCAGGAGGAGGGTCCGGCGGGGCCGTTTCCCGTCCGCGACGGACATCAGCGTCAGGGCGCCGAGCACCGTCGCGAACGTGGCGCCGTACATGCTCACGGCCGTCAGGAACGGGGAACCGGTCCGGTGGTTGACCAGTGTGCCGAGCGCGAAGCCGGACAAAGTGCTTGCGGCGGCGGTGAGGGTGAAGCCGATGTACAGGCCGCTGAACTCCTTGTTGCGGAGCAGGGCGCGGTAGCCGGTGGCGGCGGTGGCCGGAGGCAGGGCAGGGCTGGTGGTGGACCGGTGTGAAGGCATGAAAAAAGCCTCCGGACACATGCACGGGGCACGCACGCCGAAGGCCAACGCGGTCATTCTAGCAGTCTGCAGGCCCAGTTGATGGACTCTTCGGGTCCCGCGGGCCGCGCCGGATCCGCATTACCGCAGCGTAGGCGTGTGATCAGGGACTCACGGTCTTGGCCGCAGGCGCTGCGCACGGTACCGTCACGGCGACATTTCCACATAGCGACGACGGCGAGACGGAAGCCCGGTGTGAATCCGGCATGGTCGCGCCACTGTGTGCTGCGGCGGCATCCCCACGATGGCGTCGCGGCGAGTCAGACCCGAGGACCGTCGTCCTGCACCACCGTATGGGACGCGTTGTTCCCCGAGGAGGTTCCATCATGGCCGAGGCTGTCGCTTCCGCTGCCATATCCACCCCCGCCGGCTCCCTGTCGGCTCCGCTGCCTGTGCGCGCGGTGCTGCCCTGGGCGCTCTTCGTCGGTCTCCTGATGCTCGTCGCCCTGTACTTCGTCGGCGCCGAACAGGGCGCCACGGCCGTGTTCGCCGGTGAAGGCGTGCACGAGTGGGTGCACGACGGTCGTCATCTGCTCGGCTTCCCCTGCCACTGAGAGGCCACGCACATGTACGCCTCAACTGTCAGAGGACTGCTGGTCCGCGGCATGCTCGCGGGCCTGATCGCGGGGCTGTTCGCCTTCGCGGTCGCCTACGTGGTCGGTGAGCCGCCGGTACGGGGTTCCATCGCCGTGGAAGAGGCCCAGGCCGCCCAGGACGCCGCGAGCGCCCCGAGCGCGCACGCCGGGCACGGCGGTGACGCCGCGTCGGGCGAGGCCGCCGAGGAGGAGGAAGAGCTGGTCAGCCGACCGGTTCAGTCGACCTTCGGCCTGGCCACCGGGGTCCTGGTCTACGGGGTCGCGCTGGGCGGCATCGCCTCGCTCGCGTTCTCGTTCGCCCTCGGCCGCGTCGGCGGGTTCAGCCCGCGGGCCACGGCGGCACTCACCGCGGCGGGTGCCTTCGCCACGGTCTACCTGGTGCCGTTCCTGAAGTACCCGGCCACCCCGCCGGCGGTCGGCAACCCGGACACGATCGGTCAGCGCACCACGCTGTTCTTCCTGATGATCCTGCTCAGCGTGCTGCTGGGCATCGGCGCGATCATCCTCGGGCGGCGGCTGGCACCGCGCCTGGGCAACTGGAACGCGACGCTGACCGCGGGTGCCGGCTTCATCGTCGCCGCCGCCCTGGCGTTCGTGTTCCTGCCGGACAACAGCGACGCCGTCCAGCCCGGTTTCCCCGCGGCTCTGCTGTGGGAGTTCCGGGTCGCCTCGCTGGCCGTCCAGCTCGTCCTGTGGGCCGTGTTCGCCGTCGTCTTCGGCGTCCTCGCCCAGCGGCTCCTCGCCGCGCGCGCCGACGGCGCGGAAGTGACGGCTCCGGCTCAGCAGGAGGCGCCCGCGCTCGGCTGATACCGAGCGCGCCGCCTGTGCCCGGGCCCCGCCGACCCCTTGTGGGGGTGGCGGGGCCCGGGCACAGGCGCGCAGCGGCGCCCTACGATGTGCGCATGAGTGCAGGCAGACATCCGGCAGGTGCACACGGTGCGCAGATCGCGCCGGGCCCACCGGGCACGCCGGGCACGCCTGAGCGGGGCGACCGGCTGGAGGCCGCCGCGTCCGTGCTCGCCCTGCTCGCCGACCGGACCCGCTTGGCGCTCATGGAACGCCTCGGCCGGGGCGAGGCCGATGTCACCACCCTCACCGAGGCGTGCGGGGCCGCCCGACCCTCCGTCAGCCAGCACCTCGCCAAGCTCCGTCTGGCCGGGCTGGTCACCACCCGCAAGGACGGCCGCCGGGTCGTCTACGCGCTGGGTCACGGGCATCTGCGGCGGCTGGTGGACGAGGCCCTGAACGTCGCCGACCACCAGCTCGGTTCGCTCCCGCCGCACGACTGAACACCAGGCAGGCCGGGGTCGGCCGGGCGACCAGGCGGGCGGCCTGGCGGGCGGCCTGGCGGGCGGCCTGGCGCCGGAAGCTGTCCCGCCACGATCGCGGCGAGCGCGAGCCCGAACCCTCCGAGTTGGACCGGGCCGAGCGCCTGGCCGAGCAGGACGGTTCAGCGTGCCGCGCACCGCGACCCTCCCCCTTGCTCCCCTCCGCCTACGCGCCCCGGGTCACCCGCGTGGCGACCGTCGAGGTGACCGGCGCCCGGCCCGCGTCGAGTACGCCGTGTGGAGCCGGAGCGGCCGCACCCCGGCGGCGACCGCCTTCCTCACCGCCGGGCCCGGCCCGCGGCCCGCGACCCGCGGCCCGCCCGGAACGGCGCACAACAGGTGCACAGGTGCGCACATGTTGACTACGCTGGATCCGACCGAATCCGACGTGCCGTCATCGATCCGCCGACCGGGACGGGGACCGTGCTGTCCGTACTGCGCAACACCCGCTATCGCCGCCTGTTCACCGCCCAGGTCATCGCCCTGGCCGGAACCGGCCTGGCCACCGTCGCACTGAGCCTGCTCGCCTACGAACTCGCGGGCGAGCGCGCCTCGGCGGTCCTCGGCACCGCCCTCGCGATCAAGATGATCGCCTACGTCACCATCGCCCCGGTGATCGGCGCGATCGCCGACCGGATTCCCCGCCGGGCCCTGATGACCTCCATGGACCTGACCCGCGCCGGTGCGGCCGTGGCCCTTCCGTTCGTCACCGAGATCTGGCAGATCCACGTCCTGATCTTCCTGCTCCAAGCGGCGTCGGCGGCCTTCACCCCGACCTTCCAGGCCACCGTCCCCGCGATCCTGCCCGCCGAACGCGACTACACCCGGGCCCTGTCGCTGACCCGGCTCGCCTACGACCTGGAGAGCCTGTTCAGTCCGGTCCTGGCCACGGCACTGCTGAGCCTGGTCTCCTACGACTGGCTGTTCGCCGGCACGGCCGTCGGCTTCCTCGCCTCCGCCGCGCTCATCGTCGCCACGGCGCTGCCCGGACCCGCCCCGGTCGAGCGGACCGGCGGCGTCCGTACCCGGGCCGTCTTCGGCACCCACCTCTTCCGGGCCACGCCCCGGCTGCGGGCCCTGCTCGCACTCGACCTCGCGGTCGCCGCCGCCGGAGCCGTCGTCCTCGTCGACACCGTCTCCCTGGTGCGCGGCCACCTCGACCGCCCGGCGGGCGCCGTCCCGCTCGCCCTCGGGGCGTACGGCGCCGGGTCCATGCTGACCGCGCTGCTCCTGCCCCGGCTCCTGCAACGCTCCACCGACCGCGCGGTGATGCTCCGTGCCGCCTTCACCCTCCCGGTGGCCCTGGCGGCCGGGGCCGCGATCGGCGCGACCGGCCCGCACGCGTGGTCCTGGCCCGCGCTCCTGGCCGTCTGGGCCGCGATCGGCGCCGCCTGTTCCGCCGTCCTGACTCCGGGGGGCCGGGTGATCCGCCGCTCCACCGCCGACGCCGACCTGCCCGCCGCGTTCGCCGCCCGCTTCTCCCTCTCCCACGGCTGCTGGCTGCTCACCTACCCGCTGGCCGGGTGGCTCGCCGCGGTGACGGGACTGCCGCTGACCGTCCTGGTCCTGGGCGCCGTGGCGCTGAGCGCCGCTACGGCCGCGGCGGCGATCTGGCCGGCCCGGGACCCGTACCGGCTGGACCACGTGCACCCGGACCTCCCGCCCGGTCACCCGCACCTCGCCGACGCCCGCCCGGCCACGGGCGGTTGGCGGCACGGGCACCACTACGTCATCGACCGGCACCACCACCGCTGGCCCGGGAAAACACCTGGCCGGTCGTACTGAGCAGCGCTACGATCACCGCGATGACCACTCACTCCGTTCACAGATCGGGGGTCCCGTCCACGCAAGGTGAGCGCTGATGCCCACCGAGAACGTGCACGGGGATTCCCGCCTCTCCCTCTGGCTCCGCGTACGCGAGTACGCCGTGCCGGCGTCCATGATCGAGACTGCGACCGCCCGCCGCTCCGCCGGGGACTGGGCCGGGGCCTGCGCCGCCGCGGGCATCGACGTCGATCTCGATCTCCGTCTTCTGGCGCGCTCGCGCGGCCACGACCTCGCGGCCCGGATCCGGGCCGACCTCCGCCACCTGGCACCCGACCTGTTGCGCTGGCACATGCCGCGCATCGCTCCCGACGGGCTGCTGCGCCCCGGGCTGACCGTTTCCCTGGCCCGGTACGACACGGCCGCGCGCGGCGAACCGCATGCCGCGCACCCCGCAGACCCCGTACACCTCGTGGCCAGGACTCCGCCGGCCTGGGCGGACGGCGGTCAGCGGATCAGCCTCGCCCTGTGGGACGGATCCCGCTCCGGGCACGGCCCTTGGGGGGACCCGCGCCGCGGGCTCCGTCCCGACCGCCGGTTCCGCCTCGACCTGCACCGCCACCTGTGGGACGCCCGCAGGGCGGGCGAACTGCGGGTCCGGTCCGGGGCCGACCGGCCGCCCGCCGAGGGCCTTCCCGCACCGGACGCCGAGCTCCTGGCGGCGCTCCCGCACGGGCACCGGTGCGCCGTCGGCAGGTGGGCCGCCGAGGCCGGGATCCTGCTCCGCGCCGAGGGCCGGACCACCGGCGGCGTCGCCGTACGGCTGGGGGCCCGGCACCGGCTGGTGCTGGACCTGGCCGCGGACGGCCCGGGGCCGCCCGTCGCGCGGATCGGGGCGACGCCCGCCGACGGCAGCGCCTCGGCGCTGCCGATCCTGCCCGACGCGGCGGTCTGGACCCTGCCCGACCTGGACCTGATCCGCTCCGGGTCCATCGAGGCCGGGCGGCTGCACCCGCTGGTCGCCTCGGCACTGGTACCGGACCGTGGCCCGGCCGGACCGGCCCGGGCCACGGACGCCGACCGTGCGGGGCAGCCCCGCCTCGTCGAGTGCCGGGGCGCCCGGCACCGTATCGGCCTGGTCGACGGGGTGCTGGCCGCACTGGACCACGACCCGGCCGAGATCCGCCGGGAGGAGCTGCTGGCCGCACTGACCGGCACGCCGCTGCCCTGCCTGCAGGCCATCGACGCGGCGCACCGTCGGCCGGACTGCCTCACCGGGGTCCGCGAACGCCTCGACCACGGCGACATCGCCGGGGCTCTGGCCGTGGTGGAAGGGCTGCTCGGCCCCGACGCCCTGCTGCGCGCCGGGGCCCTGCGGGACGAACTGGAAGCGGCCGCGCTGCGGCGGCTCACCTACGGGCTGTTCCGGGCGGGCCTGGCCGGCCCCGGCCCCGGCCGGAACAGCCCGCGAGCATCCCGCCCACGCGAACACCGGCTCCACCCGCGCCAGGCACACGCCCGCTGACCCCGGGGCCCTCTGCCCCTCTCGCTCCTGCGTTCCCTCGCTCCCCCCGGTCCCCCGGTCCCCCGGTCCCCCGGACCACCCATTCCTCACGAACCCACAGGTGATCACTCATGCCCTCGCACACCCCGTTCACAGCCATCGGCGCCCCCTCCCCGCTCGGCCAACTCGACGTCGCCGAGCGGCTGCTGGCCCTGCTGCGCGACACCACCACCGAACCGCGCGCCGACGACCAGCTGGCGGCCCTGACCCTGGCCGTGGCCGCCGACCTGCCGGTGCTCCTGTGGGGTGAGCCCGGCATCGGCAAGACCGCGGCCCTGACACAGCTCGCCGAGACCCTGGACCTGCCCCTGACCACGGTGATCGCCAGCGTGCACGAGCCCTCCGACTTCTCCGGCCTGCCCATCGTGGGGGACGATCCCGCCGCACAGGGTGTCCCGATGGCCCCGCCGGACTGGGCCGTTCGCCTCGTACGGGCCGGGCGCGGGCTGCTGTTCCTGGACGAGCTGTCCACGGCTCCGCCCGCCGTCCAGGCCGCCCTGCTCCGCCTCGTGCTCGAACGCCGGATCGGCTCGCTCCAACTGCCGCCCGGCGTACGGATCGTGGCCGCCGCCAATCCGCGGGGCTCGGCGGCCGACGGCTGGGAGCTGAGCCCGCCCCTGGCCAACCGGTTCGTCCATCTCCAGTGGACCCACGACCACGACGTGGTGGTCCGCGGGCTCGGCGGAACCTGGCCCCGGGCGGCACTGCCGCACCTGGACTCCGGGAGACTGCCGGCGGCGGTGGACCACGCCCGCCGGGCGGTGTGCGGGCTCCTCACCGCCCGCCCCGCGCTCGTACACCGGCTGCCCACGACCGAGACCCGCCGGGGCGGTGCGTGGCCGTCGCCCCGCAGCTGGGACATGACGGTACGTCTGCTCGCCTTCGCGCACGCGGCCGACTCCTCCAGGGAAGTGCTCTCCATGCTGGTCAGAGGCACGGTGGGGGACGGTCCGGGGCTGGAGCTGCTGGCCGCTCTGGACCGGATGGACCTCCCGGACCCCGAGGAGCTGCTCGCCGACCCGGCGGGCGCCGACCTGCCCGAGCGGGGGGACCGGCGCCAGGCCACGCTCGACGGCGTGGTGGAGGCGGTCCGCAGGCGCCCGGACAGGTCCCGCTGGGACGCGGCGTGGGCGCTCCTGGTCCGGGCGCTGGAGACCGGGGCCCCCGACCTGGTGGTCGTCCCCGCGACGACCCTCGCCACGCTGCGCCAGGAGGACTGGGACGTGCCGGAGTCGATCGAGCGGCTCGCCGGAGTGGTGGCCCTGTCCCGGCGGGCGGACCTGTCGCAGGAGCGGGCGGCGGCCCGGACCGGGGAGCCCGTGGGGGTCGGCCGATGAACGCACCGGTGACAGGGACAGGGCGGGCGGTGGCGCACCCGGCGGGGACGGAGCGGGCCGGGGCGCTGGACGTCGACAAGCTCTTCGCGGCCCGGCTGCACGCCGCCCGGGTCCGGCCCTACCTGGCGACGGCGCTGTTCGCCCTGCACACCGTGGAATCACGGCAGGTGCCGACGATGGCCGTCGACCGCCACTGGCGGTGCTACGTCTCGCCGGGGTTCGTGGACCGGACACCGGTGGAGGAGCTCGCCGGGGTCTGGGTCCATGAGGTGTCCCACCTGCTGCGCGACCACCACGGGCGCGGTGACCGGGTCGCCCGGGAACGCGGACTGACCGGGCCGGGCGAACGGCTGCGGATGAACATCGCCGCAGACTGCGAGATCAACGACGACGCGTACGGCGAGGGACTGGTACGTCCCGAAGGGGCGCTGACGCCGGAGTACTTGGGGCTGCCCCCGGGCGAGCTCATGGAGGACTACCTGCGGCAGTTCAGGCTCGGAGCGCTGACGCAGGAGCTGGCCTGGCTGGACTGCGGCAGCGGCGCCGACGGCCTGGAACGCGCTTGGGACCTGGGGCCGGACGGCGCGCACGGCCTCAGCGCTCAGGAGCAGGACGCGGTGCGGTTCCGCGTGGCGCAGGGGATCACCGGCCGTCCCGGAAGCACGCCTGCGGGGTGGCGGCGGTGGGCGGAGGAGGCGTTCCACCCGCCGCAGCCCTGGCGGGAGTTGCTGGGGGCGGCGGTCCGGTCGGCGGCCTCCGGTGCGGGCGCGGGCGAGGACTACAGCTACGCCCGGCCCTCCCGGCGCTCGGCCGCGGTGCCCGGCGCCGTACTCCCGAGCCTGCGGCGCAGACCGCCCCGGGTCTGCGTGGTCATCGACACCTCGGGTTCGGTCAGCGACGCCGAACTGGGCAGTGCGCTGCTGGAGGTCGCCGCGATCGCCCGTGCCGTGGGCGGCCGTAGCGACATGGTCAGCGTGGTGCCGTGCGACGCGGCGGCCCGGATCGTGCACCCGCTGTGCAGCGGTGAGGGCATCCCGTTGCTGGGCGGCGGGGGTACGGACCTGCGCACGGGATTCGCCAAGGCCCTCGGCGCGGGACCCCGGCCCGACGTGATCGTGGTGCTGACGGACGGGCAGACGGCCTGGCCGGCCACGCGACCGCCCTGCCGCACGGTGGTGGGCCTCTTCCACCGGAATCGGCGGAGCCGTTGGCACGAGGACGACCCCGACCACGTGCCGGACTCCCCGCCCGCCTGGGCCCGTGTGGTGACCATCGGGTCCCCCGGCGCCCACTGACCTGCACCTGCGCCTGCACCCCGCCGGGCAGAAGATGACGGAACGTGCCCGAACAGGATACGAAGACCTCGTGAACGAAAAGACCCAGGCAGCGACCGTCCGCGTGTTCATAGCGCTGGCCCCGCCCGACGACGCGAAGGAAGAGCTGGAGCAGCGGCTGGGTCCGGCCTACGCCGCCTACCCGCGCATGCGCTGGAACCGCATCGAGGACTGGCACATCACCCTGGCCTTCCTCGGCGAGCTCCCGGTCACCGCCGTCGAACTGCTGCGGCCGCCGCTCGCGGAGCTCGCCGCGGCCCGGCGGCCCCTGCGGCTCGCGCTGCGCGGCGGCGGGCACTTCGACGAGCGGGTCCTGTGGACCGGGATCGACGGAGACCTCGATGGGCTGCACCTGCTCGCCGCCGAGGTGCGCGCCGTGGTCGCCGACTGCGGCATCCCGTTCCACGGGCGGCCCCTGCGCCCGCATCTGACGCTGGCGCGCTCCCGCCGCCACGACACCACCAGCGCGGTGGAGGCCGCCACCGGGCTCGACGCGTTCACCGGCCGCCCGTGGGAGGCCCGGCGCCTCCACCTCGTCGGGAGCAACACCGGCCGCGGCCCCGGCCCCATCCACTACCGCGACATCCGGTCCTGGCCTTTCGAAGGCGACGGCTGACCCCGGCACAGGCTGCGCCCAAGCCCTGGGGCGGCGGTACGTGTTCCTACGTGCCCGGCAGCAGTTTGTGCCCTGCCGTGCGGATGGACGCGGTGCCGTCCTCACCGATGCGGCGGAGTTTGCCGACGCCGTCGTACTTGCGGGCGTTGATGAGGTAGCCCAGGCCGAAGATGGGGAGGAGGACGCCGGCTATGCCGGTGTATCCGTACCAGGAAGCGATGTCCGGGTCCGCGCCGCGGTCCGGGCCGTCCGGCTGCATGCCGACGTCGAAGGTCAGCCAGAGCAGCAAGGCGGCGAGGGCCAGGCCGATGAGGCCGAGGACGAAGTAGCGGACTCGCCTGGCGGTGGTGCGGGCGCGGCTGTGGACGGTCACCAGGAACTGCTCGCCGCATGCCGCGCAGACGATTCCGCCCGTGCCGCTGCCTTCCCGGGGCCGCATGGGAAGCGGCTGGACCCGGTGATGGGTGACCGTCACCGCGACCCCCTGCACACTCAGCACGTGGGCGAACATCGTTCTCGGCTGGTCCATGACGATGCTGCTTCCGAACGCCATCCGGCGCCCCCCTCTGGACAGTCGGCCCCCGAACAGACGGCAATCATGCCCGCAGGACGTACGACCGAACCGTGCGGACGAACACCTGTGCGGCACGAGTCCCCTGGAGAGCCCCTCGTCACCACCTCGCCCGGACCGTCAATCGATCACGACCCCATGCGCGCCTCAGGACGAAGCCGAGCTCACCGGGCCGAGACGGGCAGCCGTCGCGCACACCCGCCGGAGCAGGTAGTGCAGCTGGGTGCGCTCACCCTTCGTGAGGGAACCCAGCAGGACGTCCTGCACCGCGTTCATGTCGTCCTGCATGGCGGTCAGCGCCGCCGTACCGCTCGGGGTGAGCGTCACCACCTCGTGGCGACCACCGATGTTGACGACCATGTCCTGCACCAGGCCCTGCGCCAGGAGATCGCGGATCACCCGCGAGACGCCTGCCAGTGGCACGTCCATCTGCGCGGCAAGGTCGCGCCGGGCGTGCGGCCCCCATTCGGCCAGTGTCGTGAGAACCGACCGGTGCAAGGGGCTCGACCCGCCCGCACGCAATCGCTCGGTCATCAAGGCGTCCACGGCCTTGCCCGCCGCCGCCAGGAGATGGACGGTCTGCTCGGAGGGACTCGACGACCCGCTCCCCCTGTCGTACACGTCGCATCCAATCGCCGGGGAGGGGGATGTCACCTCCGGCCCGGGACACGCGGACGACGTCGCCCACGGCACGCCGCGCGCCGGGTACGGAGCACTTTCGGCTCCGGGACCGCACGGCGCTCCGGGCTCGAAGAGGTAGGTGAAGCAAACCTGGGCTGAGCTTACTTGCACCCGAGGCGATTGGTCTACATCGACGTCGTCACTCGGCGGTTCAGCGGCCTCGCACGTCTTCGGCGGCGAGTTCCACGTACTCGTGGAGTCCGTACGCCAGCGCCAGTCCCAGCAGGGCGGAGACCACCACCGCCGTCATCAGGCCCGCTGCGGCCGCCTGCGTCCGGCGCGCCTGTGGCCGGACCGGCACCGGTCGCAGCAGGGCTTCGACCCGCTGCGGGACCGGCCCCGTACTCACCGACAGCAAGGGGCCACGGTCCTTGCCCGCCTTCTGGGCGGACGCGGCGGCCAGTGCCGCGCGTGCGATCGCGGTCGCCGCCAGCCGCCGGTCGCCCACCGAGGAGGCCGCGGACTCGTCCGCCCACCGCTCCAGATGGAAGTCGAGCGCCGGGCGCAGGGGCCGCAGGGCGGGGTGCACCGCGGCCGCCAGGCAGGCGGTGACGGACCACAGATGGTGGCGGCCCGTCAGATGGGCCCGCTCGTGGCCGAGCAGCACCTCGCGCTCCGCCGGACCGAGCGTCTTGAGCATGCCCGTCGTCACCACGACCCGGCCTCCGCGCTTGCGCCATACCGGCAGCGCGAACGCCTGCGGCTCGGCGTCCGGCACGACCAGAAGATCGCCATCGGGCACCGCGCCGCCGGTGGACGCCCAGGCACGGGCGAGCAGCGAGCGGCGCTCGTACCAGCGGCGCACCAGCAGCACCGCCTGGAAGGCGAGTACCGCACCGGCGGCCGCGGCCACCGGCACGGTGGCAGGCCACTCGGCGGCCGCCTGCGACAGCGGAATCTGCTCCAGGGAGGCGAGGAACGGCACGTGGAACAGGCCGATGAGCGCTGCCACGGTGCCGCCGGCCAGCAGAAGAGCGGCTCCGGTCAGCGCCGCGCACGCCTCCTTCGGCGGCATGAGATCGGCCAGTCGGCGCGTCGCCGGCACCGCTGCCCAGGGAAGCAGCAGGGTCAGCACGACCACGGCCAGAGCCAGGGTCATTCGCCTTCCCCGGACTCCAGGAGCAGACGTCTCAGCGCTTCCTCGTCGTCCCCGGACAGCGAGGAGACGAACCGCTTCAGCACCAGGTCGCGTTGCGGCTCCCGCTCCAGCTCGCGGCGCATGCGCCCGGCCGCCAGCCCGGCGGCGTCGTCCGCCGCGGCGTAGGCGAAGCCCCTGCCCTCGCGGGTCCGCACGACCGTCCCCTTCTCGTAGAGGCGGGTGAGGATCGTCGTCACCGTCGTCCTGGCCAGGTCCCGGCCGAGCGCGGCGTTGATCTGCTGCGGGGTCAGCGGCTGCTCCGCCGCCCACAGGACCGCCAGCACGTCCGCGACGAGTTCACCGTGCGGACGCCTCGCGTCCCCGCCGTCCTCCGCCATCCCGCTACCGCCCTGTTGCCGCCCCGGGCCATGCACCCGGTCATCGATAAATAGGTTTGCCTTATCTAACTCTACGGGCCGGAATCGAGCCCCTCGGTGGGAGGCTCGTGACCGGCGCGCGGCACACCGGTCGGCTCACGCGGCATCCCCGGCGCCGTCGCCCTCCAGCAGAGCACGCAGCAGTGCCTCGTCCTCGTCGCCGAGCTGGGAGACGAAGCGGCTCAGCACGGTCACGCGGTCCTCGGTCCTGGCCAGTTCCGCGTGCATACGGCGCGCGGTCAGCCCCGACGCGTCCTCGGTCGGCAGGTAGGCGAACCCGCGACCGGACCGGGTGCGGGTCACCACGCCCTTTTCGTACAGACGGGACAGGATCGTCGTCACCGTCGTGCGGGCATGGGAGGAGCCGAGCGCCTCCTGGACCTGCCCCGGCGTCAGCGGAGTTCCGGCCGCCCACAGCGCCGCCAGGACACTCGCCCCCAACTCACCGGCGGGCCGCCGTTCCGCATGCGCGTGCCCCATGGGAATCTCCTCACCACAACAATCGTCTACAGTGACGTAGACCGTCTACACGACTGTAGTCGATGGTGTGGTCACCGCCCCGGTCCACTCACCTCAGGGGGAGCCGTCCACCATGGCCCTATCCGCCCACATGGCTGTGCCACAGGCCGTGAACCTGCTCGACGCCGGATCCCTGTTGTCCGCATTCGGCGCACTCGGCATCGCCGTCGTCCTCTTCGCCGAGACCGGCCTCCTGGTCGGCTTCTTCCTGCCCGGCGACTCCCTCCTGTTCACCGCGGGCCTGCTCTGCGTGCCGGGCGGGAACCGCCCCGTCCACCTCTCACTGCCTCAGGTACTGGCCTTCGCCGTCATCGGCGCGCTCCTGGGAGCGCAAGTGGGCTACCTGATCGGCCGACGCGGCGGCCGCGCCCTGCTCGCCCGTAGCCGGAGTCGCAAGCTCCACGACGGAGCCGAGCGCGCCGAGGAACTGCTCCACCGCTACGGGCACGCCAAGGCTGTCGTACTGGCCCGCTTCGTACCGGTGGTGCGCACCGTGCTCAATCCCCTGGCCGGAGCCCTGGGCGTGCCCGCCCGTGTCTTCACCCTCTGGCAGGTCGTGGGCGGGCTCCTCTGGACCGTGGGCCTCGTCCTCGCCGGATACGCCCTCGGCTCCTCCGTACCCGACGTCGACCGTTACCTCCTGCCGATCGTGGCCCTCGTCGTCCTCGTCTCCCTCACGCCGGTGGCCGTCGAAATGATCCGCCGGCGGGGGTCCCGCACCCCGAACGGAAGTGCGCGGTGAGCCTGGCCGCCCTGGACGGGCCGGCCGGGAAGGCGCCGCAGCCCCTGCCGATGGCGGCGGTCGCCCGACCCCGCCACCTCCGCTCACCGGCCGGCTCACCCCGGCCCCTGACCCCTGCGGACGGGAGATGACCCAGCACCCCGGTCACGCGGTGATCGTCGCCGCAGCGCTGCCCCTGGTCGTGCGGCACGGCATGTCGGTCACCACCTCGATGGTCGCCCGGGCCGCGGGGGTTCCGGCAGCGGCGGTCTTCACCGCGTTCCCCGAGAAGACAGCCCTGCTCGAAGCCTGCGCGGCCGAGGCACTCAGGGCGGACGAAGCAGTGGCGGCCATCACCGCGATCGACCTGACCCGGCCCCTCGAAGCCCGACTGGCCTCGGCCGCCGTACATCTGCGCAGCTACGCAACCCGCGTACTCCTGCTCGCCGATGCCATACCCCTGAACCGGACCCGGCTCCCCGGGCCCAGGGAGGGCACTGACGGGCACGCCCGGCACGAAGTGGAGCTCGCGTCGCTCCGACAAGCGCTGACGGCCCTGTTCGAACCGGAGCGTGGGCTTCTCAGAATGCCCCCGGAGCACCTCGCGCGGGTGTTCCAGTCGATGGTCCTGTCGGGCGCGCCGTCCGCCCCTGCGGAAACCCTGCCCGCCCACGAGCTGGTGTCGCTGTTCCTGTGGGGCGCGCTCACCCCTCCCTGACCAAAAACAGTGCCCCTCCCGAGCCCCATGCCCCATGCCCCCATGCCCCCGACCGTGCCGCCCGTGGCGGTCTGTCCGGACAGGACGCCCGATGAGCTCCCTCCCCGCCGCCGCACCCGGCGCCGTCAGCAAGCCGTGGTGGTGACCCGCCCTACCGGTGCCGGTGTGCTCGATGCTGCCGGCGGCGCTGATCTCGTCGGCCTGCGCGGCGCACGGCACGCCGTTCGGGGTCGACGAGGCCCTGGTGGTGCCGGCGCTGTGGGCGGCGGCCGTGGGCGGCGGCCGCGTGTACCTCGGCATGCACTGGCCACCGATGTCCTGGCGGGGTGGCTCCTGACCGCCCTGTGGGCCGGGCTGCCCGGGATGTTCCTCGTTTTCCTCCGGCGCCGGAAGTCCGGCGCCGTCCCGTCGAACGAAGGTGAAGGCACGTGAGCGCGATCAGTGTGGGGCAGGCCGTGGTCCTGGGCATCGTGGAAGGGGTGACGGAGTTCCTGCCGGTCTCGTCCACCGGCTACCTCAAGATCACCGAAGGGCTGATGGGCATCCCCGTCGACGACAAGTCCGTCGTGGCCTTCACCGCCGTCATCCAGGTCGGCGCGATCGCGGCGGTCCTCGTCTACTTCTTCCGCGACATCGTGCGCATCGTCTCCGCCTGGGGCCGCGGGCTGGCCGACCGCGAGGAGCGCTACCACCACGACTACAAGTTCGCCTGGTGGGTCATCTACGCCACCATCCCCATCGTGGTCGTGGGGCTCGCGGCGAAGCCGCTGATCGAAGGACCTCTCGCCTCCCTGTGGGTGGTGGCCGGATCACTGATCGTCGGCAGCGGCCTGATGTGGGCGGCCGACCGGATGGGCCGCCACAAGCGCGGCGAGGACGACACCGACCTCAGGGACGCCATGCTGGTCGGCTCCTCCCAGATCCTCGCCCTGCTCTTCCCCGGCTTCTCCCGCTCCGGCGCCACCATGTCCACCGGCCTCATCCTCGACCTCGAACGCGTCGCAGCCACCCGCCTGTCCTTCTTCCTCGGCATCCCCGCCCTGACCGGCGCGGGCCTCTACGAACTGGGGGACGCCCTCGGCGCCGGCGTCGACGCCCTCCCCCTGGTCACCGGCACCGCCGTGTCCTTCGCCGTCGCCTACGCCTCGATCGCCTGGCTCCTGAAGTTCGTCGCCAAGCACTCGTTCAACGCCTTCGTCGTCTACCGGATCGTCATCGGCGTACTCCTCTTCGGGCTGCTGGGCACCGGCGTCCTGCACGCCTGACCGGCCGGCCGAGCGTGACCGCCGCGAGCAGCACCGCCGTCCGGCAGCGCCGTGGCCCGGCCCGGTCGCGGCGGCCGCCGCTCTCGCCCTGCCAGGCGATCCACGAGGTCAGGCGCCGGTCAGCGCTGCCGGTGCGTCGTCCGTCTCCCTGAAGGAGGCCGACAGGGCGCGGGCCTCGTGTTCGGTCATCCGGGGAGTGTCGTACGGCACGGCGTTGACCCAGCGCTGAGTCAGCCGGGCGATCCGCTCGCCGTACCGCTCCGCGGTGATCAGGTCGCCGCGCGATCCGGCCTGCTCCGGCCCCTGGTCGGCGTGGCTCTGGCTCATCAGGCCCAGCCACGAGCCCAGCCGGTTCACATCGTCGCGGGTGCCACCGCTCCAGTTGTTGCCCGGCATGTCACCCACGCCGATCCACTGCATGCCCATCTGCGCGCCGAAGACCGCCAGTTGCTCCAGGACCGCGAGCTTGTCGCCGCTCTGCGAGGCGGACATGGTGAACGCTCCGGCCAGCTTGTCCTTCCACGCCTGCGTCGTGAACGGCGTGAACGCCGCTTCCATGAACGCCTTGAACACCGCCGATACGCTGCCCATCAGCGTCGGGCAGCCGAAGACGATCGCATCGGAACGGTCGAGCAGTGCCAGTACCTCCGCATCGTGCCAACGGCCCGCGATGACGTCCTCCGGCCGGATCTCGACGAGATGCACCCGGGCTCCGGGTACCAGCCGCGCCCCGTCGGCGAGGTGCTCGGCCAGGACCCGGGTGTGCCCGTGCACCGAGTGGTGGACCACCGTCACCGTAACTGTCGGCGCATCGTACTCACGGGCAACTTCATTGGCTGTCATGTGCTCTTCGCTGCTTCCGGTCGTGGGGCAATCCCTGCTTGCCCACCCATCACAGCCTCCGTACGCCACGGCATCAACGCCGAACTTCGGCACGCAGCGATCGGTCGCACCGATCGATCGCGTTAGTCTGCCCTCGTGGACAGAATCGAACTGGAAGCATTCGTCGCGGTCGCGGAAGAGCTCCACTTCGGCCGCGCCGCCGCGCGCCTGCACCGGGGGCAGCCCACCGTCAGCGACGCCGTCAGGCGGCTGGAAAGCACCCTGGGCGGGCGGCTGTTCCACCGCACCAGCCGCCGCGTGTCACTGACCGGTCTCGGCGAAGCGCTGCTGCCCGACGCCCATGCCGCCCTGGCCCAGCTGCGCCGCTTCCAGCAGCGCGGACGCTCCCTGGCCGCGGGCGACCGCAGCGGCACCACCCTCGTCGTCGCCCACGCCGAATACACCGGCCATCAGCTGCTGTTGCGCTGTCTGCCGCAGCTGCGCGACCGTTTCCCCGACGTGACGATCGTGCCGGAGACCATGCCGACCACGGCCCAGCTCACGGCTCTGCGGGCGGAGACGATCGGCCTGGGCATCGGCTGGGCGACCGGCGACGTCACCGGGGTGCGCGCGAGGGTGCTGTCCACCGAGCGCTTCATGGCGCTCGTACCCGAGGCCCACCCCCTCGCCGGGCACGCCGAGCTGAACGCGGCCGAACTGTCCACCACCGGCCTGCTCACCTGGCCCCACCAGATCAACAGCGGTCTCTGCGACCGCCTCCTGTCCGCCTTCCACATCGGCGGAGCCGACCTGCGCATCATCAGGACCGCCGACAGCGTGCACGCCATCGCCGCTCATGTCGCCGCCGGTACGGGCATCGGCATCACCGTCGAATCCGCCCTCGACCACCAGCCACCCGGCCTGCGGATCATCCCCCTCACCGGTCCTTCGACCACCGCCGACCAGGTCGTCCTCACCCCCACCGAACCGTCGGACACCGCCACGGCGCTGCGCGACCTGCTGCTGCAGGCCTCGGCAGCGTCTGCCTCCACCGATCGCCTCGCGGCCCGAGAGGACTCCTGCGACCCGCGATGACCCTGCCCGTCCCGGCCGGCCCTGAGGACCTGGCTGTACCGCATCGCCACCAACGTCTGCCTGGACGCCGTCGCCTCGGGCAAGCGGCGGGCGCTGCCGATGGATCTGTCCGGCCCGAGCGAGGGCAGCCTGCCGCCGGCACCACCGGAGGCCGCCGCCCTGTGGGTGGAACCCTGCCCTGGCGACGACGGGCGAGTCCGTGCGACTGGCGTTCGTCGCCACGCTGCGGCATCTGCCGCCCAGGCAGCGGGCCACGCTGATCCTGCGGGACGTCCTGGGCTTTTCGGCTCGTGAGGTTGCCGACCTGCACGGCTCCACCATCGCCTCGGCCAACAGTGCCCTGCAGCGGGCCCGCGCCACGCTGTGTCTGCCCCCGTACGCGAAATGGATGCGCGGTGCACCGGACATCCAGGCATGGCTCAACGGCCCCGCGATCGGCTGCCGCGGCTCACGTCTGATCCCGACCGCGGCGAACGGCTCCCCTGCCTTCGGCCAGTACCGACCCCACCCGGACGGCCTCGGCTACCTTCCCTGGGCGCTGCAGGTCGTCGAGTTCTCCGGCGACCGGATCACCGGCATCACGGCCTTCCGTGACACCGAGCGCCTGTTCCCGCTCTTCGGCTTGCCGGACCGCTTGGACGAGGATTTCCGACGCAGGCGACGGATCCCGGCGAGGGAGCCGCACCCGGCACGTGGTGCAGCAGGCGCACCGGCCCGGAACCGCGCGGCTCCTTCCGTCGACGGCTCCGGGATGGAGCCGGTCAGGTGTTCAGGAGGCGGTTGAAGAACGACCGGTAGTGCTGCAGTGCCAGCCGCAGCTCTTCCGTTGCGACCTGCTCACCCTGGCCCCACTGTGCCTCCAGCCCCTGCTTGTGGTCGGAGAAGGTACGGGCGAGGCTCTGCATCACTTCCGCGACGAGGGCGTCCGCCGACCTGACCGCCTCCTGCGGGTCGTCGACGAACCGGCCCTGAATCTCGCTCCATGTCTTGTGGTACTCCGCGGTGTCCTCGGCACCCAGCAGCGGTTCGTCAGTGCCCGCCTGAGCCGGGCCGGTCCCCGCTTCGCGATCCGTCGGGAGTTCGTCGCCGCCCTCGTCGCGGGTCCCGTCCTCGTCGGCGTCGGCGGTGTCCATGGTGGCCTCCCCCGGGTACACGGGCGGCTGCCCGCCGTCGGCCGCCGCTGCGCGGGTGCCCGTACCGTCGTCCCGGGCCGGCACGGGACGAGCTATGTCCTCCGTCGTGATGGCGGTGTCGCCGGCCCGCTCGTCGCTGCTCGCGTGGTTGCGCATGTCACCGGCTCCTTTCACTCAGTAGGTCGTCGAACAGGGCGCGGTAGTGCACCATCGCCCCTCGGAGTTCCTCGGTGGTCGTCCTCTGATCGGTGCTGCGCACCTTGACGTCGTGGGCAGCCCGGTAGTGCTCCAGGGTCCGGCCGTGTTCGACCGAGAGGTCACGCAGCTGACCCCGGTAGTCGTCCGTCGGATACCCTCGCTCGCGCATCAGCCGCGACACCAGTTCGTCAGCCTCGTCCACGGAGCCTTCCGGTCGGTCCACGAAATGTTCCTGAACGCTGCTCCATTCACCGGCGTACCGTTCTCGCCGTTCGGCAGGCAGTTCCTTGATCTCAAGCTTGTCGTGGCGTTCCTCGCGGGCTCGCAGCTCGCGCTCGGCGGCCATGCGGCCGCCCTCCGCCTCGACCGTGCGGTTGTACTCGGGGCCGAACTTGTTCTGGAGACGACGTCGGCGGGCCGCCATCCACAAGCCGACCGCGAGCGCGATCACGATGACCGCTGCGATGGCAATGACGGCTATAAGCGTGCTGGTTGACATGGTTGGCCTCCAGCCTGGAGCCTCACTGGGTTTCACTCACGCGGCTGCCCAGTCCCCTGATGGACAAACCCCGACCGGCCCCTCCCTCGACGACTGCGGATGCAGCCGGATTTCACGCGAGCTCAGTCGGGAGGTTCCGGCACCGCCGGCCGTTCGGTGGGAGAAGGCTGCTCCGGGGGATCGGTCGGCGGCGGCTTGTCTCCAGGGCCGGCGGGGTGCGGGTCGCGGGGGACCGCATCCGGCCCATCCGGAGTGGGCCCGGGGCCCTCGGGTTCCGGCTCGGTGGATCGTTCCATGGAGATCACCTCGTGGTACGGGTCCGTCTCGTACGCACGGCGCCTACCCTGCGGGTCGTCGCTCAAGCGGCGAACGGACTGTTGTCGATGTGCGCGAGCAGGTCGGCGGGGTGCCGGTAGACGGCCCGAGCGCCGGCCTCTTCGAGGTCACTCCGTGGGATGCCGCCGCAGAGCAGGCCCACACACACCACGTCGGCCCGGGAGCCCGCCTGCATGTCCCAGACGGTGTCGCCGACGAGTACGGCGCCCTGCGCGGGGGCGTCGGCGAGGCCGAGGGCGTGGTGCACCGGATCCGGTGCGGGCTTGCCCCGGCTCACGTCGTCGGAGCTCGCCGTCGCGGTGATGGCGTCGTCGGCGTCCAGGGCCCGTCTGAGCGCGTCGAGCTCGGCGTCCTTCGCGGAGGTCACGAGCACGACCCGCCAACCCCGTCGGTCCAGCTCGCGCAGCAGATCCGCTGCCGAGTCCAACGGGGGCAGCCGGTCGAAGTACGTGCCGTAGAGGGTGCGGTGCGCGGCGCTGAGCGTGTCGTCCTCGCTCGTATCCCGGTCCTCGCCCAGCACATGGGCAAGGAGGTCCTCACCGGGCAGTCCGACGGCGCGGTGGATGTCGTGCATCGCAATGTCGTGGCCCGCCTGCCGCAGGGCCTCCCACCAGCAGACCACATGCAGGTGATTGGTATCGGCGAGGGTGCCGTCGACATCGAACAACGCGGCGCGGTTCATGTCCGCCTCCCGCAAGGCTCAGCGACCGAGTGCCTGAACTCGGTCTCGTTCCCGGAGGAGGCCGTTGTCACAGCTCCCCCAGAGCCGGCAGCAGCTTCGTCTCGGACCAGTCCAGGAAGGGCTCCTGCCGGCCGCCGCCGATCTGGATCAGGGCGACCTCGGTGAATCCTGCGTCGACGTAGGGGCGTACGGCATCGACGAAGGCGTCCACGTCATCGCCGCAGGGGATGGCCTCGGCGACGTCCTCGGGCCCGGTGTGCCGCGAGGCCTGGGCGAAAGCCGCGGGGCCGGGGAGTTCCGCGTTGACCTTCCAGCCGCCGAGCGCCCAGCGGAACTGGTCGTGCGCTCGGGCCACCGCCGCGGCGCGGTCGGGGTCGTAGGAGACCGGGAGCTGGGCCACACACGGTTTGCCGGAGCCTCCGTACGCGCCGAACGCGGTCAGCAGTTCCTGCTTCGGCTCGGTGGCGATGAGCAGATCGCCGTAGCGGCCGGCGATCTCGCAGGAACGGTCTCCGGAGACGGCGATCCCGATGGGGGGCGGGTCGTCGGGGAGGTCCCAGAGCCTGGCGTTGTCGACGTCGAAGTGGCTGCCGTGATGGCTGACGTACCCGCCCGCGAACAGGGAGCGGATGATCGTCACGGCTTCCTGGAGCATGTCCAGGCGGACCTGGGCGGCGGGCCAGCCCGCGCCGACGATGTGCTCGTTGAGGTTCTCTCCCGAGCCCAGACCCAGCCGGAAGCGTCCCTGCGACAGGAGCTGCATCGTGGCCGCCTTCTGGGCGATCACGGCGGGGTGGTAGCGGAACGTCGGGCAGGTCACGTACGTCATGAGCGGGATCCGGGAGGTGGCCTGCGCGGCGGCGCCCAGGACGCTCCACGCGTAGGGCGCGTGCCCTTGGGCCTCCAGCCAGGGGAAGGAGTGGTCGGAGATGACGGAGAAGCCGAACCCTGCCCGCTCCGCTGCCACCACGTGGTCGACCAGTTCCCGGGGCCCGGCCTGCTCGGTCATCATCGTGTACCCGATTCGCACCATATCTGGCGCCTTACCACTTCGGGCCCGTTGAAACGCGCCCCGGGCCTCAGGCCGGGTGGCCGGGCTCCAGGTCGCGCAGCTCCCGGTACCGGAGCAGTGGGGGCGGCGGGCCCTCGATCGGCGCGCACACCGCTGCGGGAGCCAGGAGGAAGCCCACGTGGTCGCCGCCCTCGATCCGCCCTTCGATCCGCCCGGTGAACCAGATGCGCACCTGCTCCAGGACCGGACTGCCGGCTTCTCCCGGCCTCCAGGCGACCCGCGCGAACTTGTCCACCTCGTCGCCCGTCTCCCCTCCGAAGAGCTCCGCCAGCGCCCGGTCGTCGCGGTGGAGCAGGTGCACGGTGAGGCACTCGGCCTCGCGCGCGACGCGGTAGGTGCGGTTGGCGATCGACAGCCAGACGGTGAACCTCGGCGGGTCGATGGAGCACTGCGAGGCGAAACCCACCAGGCAGCCGTCCCGCTCGCCGCCGGACGCGGCCGTGACCACGTACACCGGGCCGTCGAGCACGTCCGTCATGGGATCCAGCTCCGTCACGGTGCGCCTCCTCGTGTTCCGAATGCCCCAGTGGCCCTCACGGCGGCTACCCCGGACGGTGGTCCGCAACCCGCCGGCGCTGCTCGACCCCGGCCGGGCCGGGCAGGCTGTGCCCGGTCAACGGCTGACGTCGCTCGGCGGCGGGGCTCACAGGCCGAGGTCGAGGAGGGCGTTCTCCACGACCTCGGTGAGCGCGGGGTGGATCCAGTACGGGGACTTGGTGAGGGTCGTGGCATCGATGCCCAGTGTCGCCGCGAGGACGAGGGGCTGGATGAGGGTGGGGGCCTGCGGGCCCATGAGGTGGGCGCCGAGGAGACGGCCGGTGCCGGGCTCGGCGAGCACCTTGCAGAATCCGGTGGTGTCCTCCATCGCCCACCCGTAGGCGACGTCGCCGTACTTGGCCGTGCCCACCAGGTAGTCCAGCCCTCTGTCGCGACACTCCTGCTCGGTGGCACCGACCGAGGCGATTTCCGGCCGGGTGAAGACCGCCGCGGGCACGAGTTCGTGGTCGGCCGCGATCAGGTCGTCCGGGTGCCGGAGATTGTGGGCCACGACCTCCGCCTCGCGGTTGGCCACGTGCTTGAGAGGCACCGGGGAACAGACGTCCCCGAGTGCGAAGACGCCCTCCGCTGTGGTGCGCTGATGCCGGTCGACGATCACTCGGCCGTCGTCGTGGGTGGTGATGCCGGCCGCTTCGAGGTCCAGCCGGTCGCTGTTCGGGACGCGGCCCACCGCGACGAGCAGCATGTCCGCCTCGACCGTCGATCCGTCGTCCAGGGTCAGCCGTAGCGCGCCCGGCCGACCGCCGACCGCCGTGACCTCCCGGCCGAGCCGGAGGTCGTAGCGGGAGCGGACCAGGTCGGTGAACCGCTCCCGGACCGTCTCGTCCTGCGGGCCGAGCAGATGCTCTTCCTTCTCGACGATGGTGACGGAGCTCCCGGTCTCGGCGAACACGTCGGCCAGTTCCGCGGCGATGTAGCCACCGCCGAGGATCACCAGGTGCCGGGGCGGAGCGTCGATGCGCATGACGGTGTCGGACGTCTCGTACGGCAGGCCCGCGTCCGCGACGGGCCCGGGGACCAGGGGCCGACCGCCCGCCGCGACGACGATCTGCCCGGCGCTGACGTCGACGGACCCGTCCACCCGGTCGATGCGCAGGGTCCTGGGGCCGGTGAACCGTGCCCTGCCCTCGTACACGGTGACCGAGTCCTGCTGCTCTCGGCCCGTGCGGCCTTCGTCCCGCTCGGCGTCCAGCCGCGCGAAGACCCGGTCGCGCGCCTCGCGCCAGCGCACCGCTCGCAGCTCGGCGTCCACGTCGTACTCCCCCGCTTCCCGGACGGTGCGGGCGACGTGCGCGGTGTAGGCGAGCATCTTGCTCGGGATGCATCCGGCGTTCAGGCAGGTTCCGCCGAACCAGCGCTCCTCGACGATGGCCACGTCCAGATCGGCGAACGAGTCGTCGACGACGGCGTTGCCGGATCCTGCACCGATGACGACAAGATCGTGGTGACGCATCGGGCCAGCCTACGAGGCCTCTGCCAAGCCGGTGCGCGGGCGCGCTGGTTCGTCGGCCTCTGTCCGGCGCGTGCCGCGCACCGGTGGCCGGCCTACGGTTCCTGACCGGCGAGCACGCCCGGCGGAACCGGCAGGGGGGAACGCAAGGCGCTCCGTCCTTCGTCCCAGGCCTCGCGGATGTGGGTCGCGAGGCGGTCCTCCAGCAGGACGGTCGCCGCGCACCCGAACGCGATGTCCGCCTCCAGGTCCGGCTCGTCGGCCAGCAGGCCTCCGATCACCTCGTGGCGCACGACCTGTTCGTGGACGGCGTCGGCTTCGACGTGCTCCGCGTAGAAGTGCACGGCCGAAGGTCCCGCTCCGCAGCGCCTCATGGCTTTGGCCAGCCGTCTGGACCCGGGCGACGACGTGACCTCGACGCATGCGAAGTGACCTACGAGCGCGCCCCGCAGTGCGCGGTGGAGCCCGAAGAGGGACATCACGTTCACGGTCGCGAGCAGCGGTGCCGGCGCGCGGTCCACGTAACGGCCGTAGGCGGGATCCAGCTCCAGGTCGGCCATGAGGTCCGCGAAGAGCCGTGCGTGGATGCGGTCGGCGCGGCCGGCGCCGAACTCGTCGTACTCGATGGCGACCATGGCGGCCTTGGCCCGTCCGGTGAGCCGGGGGATCACCCACGCGTGCGGGTCCGCCTCCTTGAGGTGGTAGAGGGAGCGAAGGGCCGCGTACTCGCGCAACTGCCAGAGCTCACCCCCGGTTTCGAGACGGTGGCTGAGGCTGCCGGAGGGGTCGACGGGCTCGACGAGCAGCGGCGCGAAGGCCTCCTCGACCGACCGTGATCGGGAGGTGTCGGACAGCTCGGTGCGCAAGGCGTGGAGGAAGCGGGTTTCGAGGGCTTGGCGCAGGCGGAGCAGGTCCGGGTCCCATTCGCGTTCGTCGTCCACGCCGTCGAAGCCGCGGTAGTGCAGTTCGTAGAGGAGGTAGAGCGCGAGCTGGAGGTCCTCACCCCACGGGTCGGCCTTCAGTACGGTCCCGGTGGCGTACGCGGGCGGGCCGCCGGACCGCAGTGCCGCGGCCACGGCCGAGGACAGCGGGCCGCGCCCCTCGGCCAGGCGGGGGCCGGCGACGGTCGCCGCCGTGCCGGGGCTGGGAGGGGTCATCACGGCGTCCTGTCCTCGGGCGGCGGCGGGTCGGCTCGCTCACGACGGCGGTGGCTGGTGTCGCACCAGGGGTATGTACGGCTGCGGCGGCAGGTGCACACCGCGACCATGAAACGGTCCGAGCGGGCGACCGTCCCGTCGTCCAGGACGATCTCGACCGGCCCCTCCACCAGGACCGGGCCCTGGGGGTCCACGGACACCCGGCGCGCGGGCGTGGCCGCGAGAACCGGGCACGGGCCGCGGTCAGACGTATTCGGCACGGATGACCACCAGTTCTTCCCACTCCTCGGCCGCTGCCGCCAGACCCCGCTGCTCCAGCCAGGACCGCCGCGAACGCAGTACGGGGCCCCACGGCACCGAGGCCCTCACCGTGACTTCTGCGGCGATCCCCGCTCCGGTCAGACGGTCGAGCGTCTTCTCGGCCCCGCACAGAGCCGAGTGCACCATGAGCAGCACACCCCCGGGCCGCAGCAGCGCCGGGGCACTCGTACAGATCCGGTCGATGACCTCGCGCCCGTCGGGGCCGGCGTCCCAGGCCCGCTCGGGCCCACGCGACGGCAGCCGGACCCCCGGGGCGGGGACGTACGGCGGGTTGGCGACCACCAGGTCGAAGCGACGCCCTGCGGTGCGCGCCGCGAAGTCGCCGTGCATGACGCGCAAGGGAAGTCGCCGACGCAACGCGTTCAGGCGCGCCGTGACCACGGCGGGCCAGGAGACATCGACCGCCGTGACCCGGGCTCCCCTGCCGGCGGCGTGCAGGGCCAGTGCACCGGTGCCCGTCCCGATCTCCAGCGCGTCCGTCCAGCGCCCGAGATCCTCCAGGGCAAGCGCCTCCGCGAGGAGAAGGGTGTCCGCCTGCGGCTGGTAGACGCCCGGCAGGGCCATCAGGGCGACTGGCAGCGGGGGCGGGGACAGAGCCGTGCTGGGCACCGCGTACCTCCAGGTTGCAATGCGGCCCTCAGAGCGGACCGCGACCATGACCCGACACCCTGCGGCTGCCCTCGACGATGTGGTCCATCCGGAACTGCGCGCTCTTCAGAGGATCAGACGAACACCGGACTTCATCCCCGTGCGCGGTAGCCCGGGAAGGGGCCGGTACAGCGGCGGGTCATCCCGGCCAGGTGCCCGTCATACGACGGGTGGCGACGGCGCCCGAGCGGTCGACCGCCGCCTTGACCACGGCGAAGATCGCGCCCTGGAGGGCGGCGGCGATCAGGATCTGCCGCCACGAGCGGTCTTCGTCCGTGGCGCTGGGGGCGTCGCCTTCTCCTTCGACGATCTTCCAGACCTGCTTGAACGCGGCCCCCGCGATCATGCCGCTGGCGGCGCCGAGAGCCAGCCCGACCGGCTTGTAGGCGACCGTGGACGCTTTCATCGTCGTCCGCGGCCGCGCCGCACCAGCAGGAGGACGACCAGGAGGGCGCCGACGGCGAGCAGCGGCTTGCGGTTGGCGCGTACGACCGTCGCGACCTGGCCTGCCTTGTGAAGAACCGGATCGGGTGTCGTGTCCTTCACCAACTGCGCGGCATGCTGGGTCTGCACGCGGATCTGGTCGGCGACCAGGGCGGTCTTCTCGGCGGCCTGTTCCTTCACAGCGGCTGTCTTCTCCTTCGCCTGCGCCTTGATGTCGGCCTTGGCGGCCAGTGCCTCGACGGTCCGCCCGAGCTCGTCACGGGTGTGTTCGACCTGTTCCCGCAGCTCGTCGGGGGTGGGCGCGCCGATATGGGTTCGGGGGTCGTTGCTCATCGCTGTGCCTTCTCCTTGATCTCGGTCAGGTCGGCCTTGACGCTGCCGATGGTCTTCTCCGGGAGCGGGGCGCCGGCCTGGGAGATCTGTTTCTTCCCGGCCAAGGCGGTCACTGCGGCGACCGCCGCGAGCACCGCCGTGAGGATCAGGGCCGACGCCCACACCGGGAGTATCAGCGCGAGGGCCGCGATGCAGGTTGCGACCAGGGCCTGGGCTGCCAGAATTCCGATCAGGCCCGCCGCGCCGTACAGGCCGCCGCCTTTCCCGAAGCGTTTCCCTTTCTGAGCCATTTCTGCCCGAGCCAGCTGCATCTCCTCACGGACCAGCTCCGAAATCTGCTGGGAAGCACGTGAAACCAGCACGCTCACGGATTCGTCGGAGGTGTGTGTCTGCCGCTCTGCCACGCTCATGCGGACTCTCCCCTTTCCGGTGCGCACGCCGCTGTCATGGCGCGCCTACCCAATAAAGGACCGAGCACCCACGTCACATGCGGATGCTCGATCCGTCCCTCGCGCGAGGAGCAGCGACCGGATCCCGCCCGACCGACAAGACACCCCCCAGAGCGAGCCGTTGCGGCGGAAGGCGCGAGTACGTCCCCGAAGAGCTCCCGCTTCGGCCGCCGACGCTCCTGAACCGAGCCAAAGGGGAGGAAACGCAGCGCTCGCGACATCAAAGAGGGGTGCACGGGTAGCCGGACACCATGGACCCCAACCAGCACACCCCGCTCCGCGCTGTCGCGCTCGTCTGCACCCTGTCCCCCTCCCCCGCCCCGTCCAGCTCCGAATTGCTGGCCGAGCAGACCATGACCGCCCTCGGCGGGCACGGCGTCACAGGGAAGACCATCCGGATCGCGGACCACGATGTGAAGCCCGGTGTGAAGACCGACATGGGCGACGGGGACGCCTGGCCGGAGATCCGGGACACCATCCTGGGCTGCGACATCCTGATCCTCTCCACGCCCGTCTGGCTCGGCCATCCGTCCAGCATCGCCCAGCGGGTTCTGGAGCGTCTGGACGCGGAGATCTCCGAGACCGATGACGAGGGCCGCATGCTCACCTACGGCAAGGCCGCCGCGGTGTGTGTCGTCGGCAACGAGGACGGCGCGCACAAGGTCAGCGCCGACCTCTTCCAGGGCCTGAGCGACGTCGGCTTCTCCCTCGCACCGAACGCCGTCACCTACTGGGTCGGCGAAGCCATGCAGGGCACCGACTACCAGGGCCTCGACAAGACCCCCGAGAAGACGGCCGCCACCACGGCCACGCTCGCCGCGAACACCGCCCACCTCGCCCGCCGTCTCAAGGCCGCGCCGTACCCGGCGAGCTGACCCAGCGGGGAGATCGTCAACGCCACTGGAGGTACGCCCCTGCCGTGACCTGCCGCGATCGGATGCTTCATCCGATCTTCATCCGATCCAAAGCCCAGCAGCACCCATCGCACGGGGCGGGAGCGAGGGGTCAACGGGCCTCATCGAGGCACCGCTCTCCCCTGTCCACCGCGTCGGCGGCTCCGAGGAGAGCGATCATGACTGAGCAACCGACATCAACCGGCAACGCCGGGAACGCCGGGAACGAGCTGCCGGGCAAGCCCGGCCCGGAGTCTCCGCTTCTGATCGAGCCGACGGAGCCCACGCAACCCCTTCCCCCGAAACCCGACCAGGACGGCCCCGAGACGGTGGGTCCTACCGGGCAGGCAACGGGGGCGGACCAGGCGCGCATGGCGCAGAGCGGCGCGTACCTCACCACTGCCCAGGGCACGCGTCTGCCGGACACCGATCACTCCCTCAAGGCCGGGGCACGTGGTCCGGTCCTGCTCCAGGACCACCATCTGCGCGAGAAGATCACGCACTTCGACCACGAGCGGATCCCGGAGCGGGTCGTCCACGCCCGGGGCGCTGCCGCTCACGGCGTGTTCCAGGGATACGGCACGGCCGGTGAGGTGTCGAAGGCGGCGTTCCTGGCCAAGGATGTGGAGACGCCGGTGTTCGTGCGGTTCTCCACGGTCCTGGGCTCGCGCGGATCCGCGGACACCGTGCGCGACACGCGTGGTTTCGCGACGAAGTTCTACACCGACGAGGGCACCTTCGACCTGGTCGGGAACAACATCCCGGTGTTCTTCATCCAGGACGCGGTCAAGTTCCCCGACGTGATCCACGCCGGCAAGCCGCATCCGGACCGTGAGATCCCGCAGGCGCAGAGCGCGCACGACACGTTCTGGGACTTCGTGTCCCTGCACACGGAGGCCACCCACCACACCCTCTGGAACATGTCCGACCGCGGGATCCCGCGGTCCTTCCGGATGATGGAGGGCTTCGGGGTCCACACGTTCCGCCTGGTCAACGCTGCCGACGAGAGCGTGCTCGTGAAGTTCCACTGGAAGCCGAAGCTGGGCGTGCACTCCCTGGTCTGGGAGGAAGCACAGATGATCAGCGGGATGGACCCCGACTTCCACCGCCGGGACCTCTTCGACGCCATCGAATCGGGCGCCTTCCCGCAGTGGGAACTGGGCATCCAGGTCTTCCCCGACACCGACGACCAGACCTTCGAGGGCATCGACCTCCTCGACCCCACCAAGATCGTGCCGGAGGAGCGCTCGCCGGTGCAGCCCATCGGGCTGATGACCCTGAACGGCAACACCAAGAACTACTTCGCCGAGACCGAACAGGTCGCCTTCCACCCCGGCCACCTCGTCCCCGGCATCGACGTCACCGACGACCCGCTGCTCGCCGGCCGGCTCTTCTCCTACCTCGACACACAGATCAGCCGACTCGGCGGCCCCAACTTCGGCCAGATCCCGGTCAACAGGCCGCACGCCCCCGTCAACGACATGCTGCGCGACGGCATGCACCAGAGCGCCGTCCACACCGGCGTCGCCCCCTACCGGCCCAACAGCCTCGACGGGGGCTGCCCCTTCCTCGCCGGAGCCGATACGGCCGCCTTCATCGAGACACCCGTGAAGGTACCGGCGGCAAGCAAGGTCCGCGAGGCACCCGCCTCGTTCTCGGACCACTTCACCCAGCCGCGCCTCTTCTGGCTCAGCATGACCCCGCCCGAGCGCGAACACATCATCGCCGCCTACACCTTCGAACTGAGCAAGTGCTACGAGCAGGCCATCAAGGAACGCACCCTGAAGGTGCTCGCGAACATCGATCCGCAGCTGTGCGAGCAGGTCGCCACGGGCCTCGGCCTGCCGGCCCCCGCGGCCACCGTGCCACTCGTCGCAGCCGACCCCAGCCCCGCACTCTCCCAACTGGGCGGGACCTGGCCGACCGACGGACGGGTGATCGGCATCATCGCCGACACCGCGGCCGACCTGAACGGCGTACGGACCGCCCGGCAGGCCGTCCTGGACGCCGGCATGGTGCCCCTCGTCATCGCCCCGACCGGCGGCGCCCTCGGTGACGACGGCGACCCGATCGCCGTCCAGCGCACCTTCGCCACCGCCCGCTCCGTCGAATTCGACGCCCTCCTGCTGGCCGGCGTACCCCAGGCCGGCGCGGACGCGTACGGCGCCCGCGACGCCAAGGCCGGCACGGCCCAGCCCCCCGAAGCCCCCGACCCGCGCGTCTTGCTGCTCCTCACCGAGGCGTACCGGCACGGCAAGGCGATCGGCGGCTGGAACGGCGCGGAGGGGCTCCTCGAAACCGCCGGCATCACGGCAGACGAACCCGGCGTCGCCGTCGCCGACAGCGGTACCGCGGTCGTCGGCGCACTCACGACGGCGCTGGCCGGGCACCGAGCCTGGGACCGGTTCCCCGCCGCCCTCTGATCAGCGTTCGGCGTAGGGAGGGTCGCCCGCACCGGCCCCACGGAGGTGTCCGAGGTACCGTCACGGACTTGCCGGAGTGCGTGAAGCACTGAAAGCGGGGCAGGCGAAGTCCAGGCGGAACGCAGCACATCTGCCGACACGACGTACGGAACAAGGAGGTTCGGCGGAGAAGCATTTCCCCGCCGTCCTCCATTGACCGGAGGAGTTGTTTTCGCGTGACTGAGCATGTGTGGAGTTACCAGCCGACCGCGGGCCACCTGGCCGGTACGGACCTGACCGGCTACAAGGTCGAGGCGACCGACGGGAGCATCGGCAAGGTCGACAAGCACTCCGACGAGGTCGGTGACGCCTACCTGGTCGTGGACACCGGCGTATGGATCTTCGGCAAGGAGGTCCTGCTGCCGGCCAGCACCGTCATCAGGATCGACCCCGAGGACAAGAAGGTCCTCGTCGCCCGCACCAAGGAACAGATCAAGAACGCCCCCGAGTTCCACCGCGACAAGCACCTCGGCGACGCCGGGTACCGGGAAGAGCTGGGCACCTACTACGGCACCGGCGCCCCCTTCGGCGGCCGACCCGCCTGATCCCGATCCCGCACCACGACGCCGGTCCCGGCACCCTCCCTGGGTGCCGGGACCGGCGTCGGCTTGCGCGCGACGACGTCGACGGAGTTCACGGGGGCGGGACGTCGACGGAGTTCACCGGGGCGGCATCCTCCGCCGCGGGTGCGGCAGGACCTCTTTCGGACATCTTGCGCTCGATGTGCGTGCAGAGGGGGGCATGTGCGGCTTTGCGGGCAGGCGAGGGCTGACCACATCCATGCACCGCCTCCGGGTCCGGCTCCGGCCGGCCGACCGACCGACCAGGCGGTGTTCTCTTCAAGGAGGTCTCACCATGTTGATCACCGTCACACGCACCGGCGGGTTCGCGGGCGGGGAGCGGACTGCGTCCCTCGAAACGGAGTGCCGCGCGGACGGGCCCGCACTGGAACGGCTGGCCGAGCTCGCGCTCAGTGGTGAGGGCCCCGCGGGGCAGGACCCCGTTCCGGACGGCTTCAGCTACGTCATAGGCGTCGACGGCAAGCTGGTGGAATTACAGGATCCGTACCTCACCGAGGACCAGCGGCAGCTGATCGACACTGTTCTGGCCACTGCCGCCTGAGCGGCCCGCCCACCCGGCCGCCGGTCGGGCGTTGCCGTACCGGCCCGACCGGGCTCGGTACGGCACCGGCGGACTATCCCGCCGTACCGCTCAAGGTCCGACCGTCCTGGGCCCCCGCCTCCGCTTCATCCACGTCACCGAGCCATACGGTGCGCAGCCGCTCCCGAGCCACGGCCAGCGCGGCATCGATGTCACGCGTTCCGGTCGACACGCACAGCGTGTAGACCACGTCTTCCATCTGCTGCCGCACCGGTTCGTGACGGCCTGCGGCCTGGAGCTCCGACTCCATCTCGTACTCCTCCACCAGACGTGCCAGCACCGTGGGGTGAGTCATCATCACGATCTCGCTCCTTCGCACACGTCACGGTCACGGCCGACCGGCCGCCACCGACGCGTCGCCTGCCCCGGCCCGGGAGTCCCATGCACCACAGGCGTCGTACGTGTGTCTCCTCTGCGCGCAGGGGTCAGGGCCGCTGCACCTGGACCGCCCACCCGCCCGCCGTCTTCCTTCAGCTCAGGCCGTGGGGTGCAAAGACCCTCGCCGTCTGCGACGAACACCCGTTGCGCGGCATCGGCGGAGGCGGCGGGGAAGGCGCGGGCGGCTTTCGCCGGAGCCGGGCACCCCGTTCAGTGCGGTGACGGTTTCGGGTCCAGGGCGTTGCCGACGGTGCAGCCGCCCTCCCCGGGCATCCGCTGGATCCGGGGCGGCACCCATACCTCGGTGGCTCCGGGGCCCACGCGGGCAAGAAGGCAGTCCTGCGCGTCGAAGCCGTTGCCCTTCACCGACAGGAGAACGCCGACCCGGCCGCCGTCCGCCTTCACCTCGGTACGGACCGCCGGATCCAGGTCCAGGGCGGCGAGCGTACGGTGCACCTCCGCCTCGTCCACCCGGCCGCCCTCCGGCAGCCGGGGAAGCTTCGCGCGGAGCTCCTCGTACGGCAGCCGGGGCGGTTCGGGTGCCGGGGCGAAGGTGAGCGGAGAGCCGTCCGGGCAATCCACGTCACGGGGATCCTCACGCCACTGCGACTTGGGCGACACCCGCACCGCGAAACAGCGCCGCACGACGACCTCCTCAGGGTCGAACCACGTGTTGTACGCCGAGCCGGACGTGCGGACGACCACGTCGACGCCGTCCCCATCGTGTGTCGAGGTCCCCGTCACCCTCAGTACTTCCACCGCGTCGGTGCCGGAAGCGGAGCGTCCCACCTCCTCCGCCGTGCGCGGACGCTGGCCGTAGAGCCGCTCGCCCGCCTTCCTGGCCACCTCCCGTGCGGCGTCCGTCGCCTCGCCCTCGGAGGACTGCACCATTCCGCAGCCGACGGTGAACAGCAACAGGGGGGCGAGGAGCAGCAGTCGGCGCATGCGTCCACCTTTCCGGCGCCGCGCGCGGCGGGCAACCGCTCGCGTACTCATACCGGCATGGGCGATCGTACGCGGGCGCACCCCGTGAGGTTCCGGCGGCGGGCCGGACGTCGCACCTTCTCCGCCCCGTCGGTACCGGGCAGTCCGGGCACACGGGCACTTCCGGGACCGGGCCGGATCAGGGCTCGTCGGGTACGTGGACCTCCAGGACACAGATGTCGTCCCGGTTCCCCGGCCGCAGGCCGGCCAGGGTCTTGGCGAGCATGCCGCTTCGGCCTTCCCGCACGAGCCGTACGACCGTGTCGGCAAGGTGAGCGAGCCCGGCCTCGATGTCTTCGCCCGGCTCCTCCACGAGGCCGTCCGTATAGAAGAGCAGGTGGTCCCCGGGCCGCATGTCGGTCACCGCCTGCCCGTACGTGGAGTCGAACGCGGCGCCGAGGAGGGTGCCCTCGGGCTGCCGGAGGAAGCTCGCCTCACCCCCGCGGATCAGCAGCGGCGGGAGGTGGCCCGCCCGCACCCAGGTCAGCCGCTGGTTCCAGGGCTCGTAGCGCCCCATGACCATGGTGGCGGTGGCCCTGTGGGTGCCCGAAGCGGTGTGGAGCAGAAGGGCGTTGAGCCGGCCGAGTACGTCGGGCAGCGGTGAGCCGGTGATGGTCATGCCCTTGGCGGTGAACCGCAGCTGGGCCATCGTGCCCACAGCCGCCAGGCCGTGGCCGGCGACGTCTCCGACGACGAACAGTGCGCTCTTGTCGGGGAGTTCGATCGCGGAGTACCAGTCGCCTCCGACGTTCAACCCGCTGTCGGCGGGGAGGTAGGCGACGTCGACGCAGAGACCGGCGAGCTCCAGCGACTGCTCGGGGACCGGCAGCAGGGTGTCCTGGAGCGCGGCGCCGAGAGCGCGTTCGGCCTTCAGCATTCCGCGCTGGACGAGATTGGCGCGCTCGCTCTCCCGCAGGGCCAGCTCGGCACCCCGCAGCGCGGTCAGGTCCTGGAAGAAGCCGTGTACCTCCAGCGGGCTGCCGTCCGCGTCCCGCTGCGCCTCGGCGACGATCCTCAGGTGCCGCACGCCGTGTGCGGAGGTGATCCGGAAGTGCTGGTCGATGGCCGCACCGTCATCCAGCAGCCGCTGAACGGCCGCGCCCAGCCTGGGCAGGTCCTCCGCGAGAAGCTGTCCCGGCAGCTCCTCCAACCGCATGGGCCCCAGGGTGGGGTCTCGGTCAAAGATCGCGTAGACCTGGTCGGACCACGTGATGGTGTCCGTCGCCAGGTTCCAGCTCGCCCAACCGAGGTTGCCCAGCCGCTGCAGGTCGTCCAGCCTGCGGGTCTCGCGTTCGCTGGTGTCGTGGCGGATCCAGGTCACGATCAGGCGCTCGCGCAGTCTGCTGGCGCGGACCGAGTACACGGACTGGTGCGGGACTCCGGCGGTCACTTCCTCGTAGACGAAAGGCTCGCCCTCGTAGACCGTCCCCATGGTCAGCGCGTCCAGGTAACCCTCCCAGAGTGCCGTGCCCGCCACGGTCGGGTAGTTCTCCAGTACCCGCCGGCCGACCAGTTCCTTGCCGTGACGCCCGGCCAGGTCCAGCGACTCGGGCGACGCCGCATCGATCCGGTAGTCCTCCACCTCACCCGTCCGCGAACGCAGCGGGGTCAGCAGGACCGCCGGTCCGGACAAGGCGTTGAAGATCGTCTGGATGGCGTCGACGTCCGCATGGAGCGGGACGTGACCGTGAGGGCCCCGGTCCTCGCGCAGGGGCCCGCCGCACAGTCTGACGGACCGCCTGAGCAGGGTCCGGGTACGGGCGTCGAAGGGGCCCCGCCGGGTGCGGAAGAAGCCGACGACCGCGGTCACCGCACCGTTGCCGGGTGCGGGCAGCCAGGCGCGCGAGGGCCACCGCTCGGGCGGATCGCCGATCAGAAGGTACCGGGCGGCGTCCAGCTCCGGGTCTTCGAGCCACACCGCCTCCCGGGCCGCGATGGCTTCCATGGCGGCGACGCCGCTGAGCGGGGGGATGTGGCTCCACTGCCCGGCCATCGCTTCGCCGATACCGGCGTGGCCGACCAGCTTCAGGTTTCCGGCGGTGGCCACGGTGTAGATCATGACCGCGTCGACGTCCTCGGCGTCGGCCAGCACCGAATGGAGCAGCTGGGCGATCTCGTTCGGGGTACGGGTGCCGGCCAGGCCTTGGCCCAGCCGGGCGAGCAGCGTCCGGTGCCCCGTCGGGCGGCCGCCGTCGGCGACGACGTAGCGGCTCGTACTGAAGGGTGAGGAGTGCTGCTCCGGCGGCGTGACGGGCACCGTCCGGAAGGGCGGCTGCGGTGGCGGCGGCGTCGCCGGGCGGTCGCGGGTCCGGCCCAGGGTGATCCAGCACTCCTCCAGAAGGGTGCGGCGGTGCTGTGCGGCACGGTCGAGCAACTGCTGGTAGGCGGCGTCCGGCGTGACGCCCTCCCGGGTCATCAATACGCCCTTGGCGCGTTCCAGGACGGCTGTCATCGAGACCAGACCCTCCAGGTCCACGACCTCGGCACGCAGCCTGGCCACGACCCTGGCCAGTGCCAGCACCTCGGGTGCCGCGCTCACCCCGTCTTCGGGAAGCACGAAATCGCCCTCCATGGATCGAGCATGACACGCCCCGGGGCCGATGGATCCGGCTCTCATCGGGCGGTTTGCAGCCATCGGATCGGCGCAGGCCACTTTCAGACCGGCTGCGAGACCGGCTGCGGGCCGTCCTTCATCCCCGTACGCAAGGCCTGGCCGATGACACCCCGGCCGCTGTCGTCACGCGGAGTCACGCCCCCGGGCGCCGGCGGCCCTGAACCGGAGCGCGGCAGATCCGTACGCGTCCGAGCGCCGGCGACAGCCGGCCGGTCCGTCGGATGAGCAGGTGCGGGTGCCGAGTGACGGAGCGCCGTCCTCGGGGCAGGCCGGTCGTACGTGACCACACGGGGGGCACGGTCCTGTGCCGGTGCCAGGCCCCTTCCGTACGCTGGCTGCATGCGTACGCGCCCCACTCTGAGCTGGACCCCCACCGAGGACCTGCGGCCGGGCACCACGGATCCCGAGCCGGTCGCCGACGCGCTGAGGACCGGCGGCGTGCTGGTGCTCAGCGGGGCGGGCCTTTCCACGGAGTCGGGCATCCCCGACTACCGGGGCGAGGGCGGAAGCCTGCGCCGGCACACCCCGATGACCTACCAGGAATTCACCAGGAGCATCGACGCCCGGCGCCGCTACTGGGCACGCAGTCACCTGGGCTGGCGCACCTTCGGCCGCGCCCGGCCCAACGCCGGGCACCGGGCCGTGACCGCGTTCGAGCGGCACGGCCTGCTCTCGGCGGTGATCACCCAGAACGTCGACGGCCTGCACCAGGCCGCCGGGAGCAAGGACGTGGTGGAACTCCATGGAAGTCTGAACCGGGTCGTCTGCCTTACCTGCGGCGCCTCCGGCACGCGCGGGGAACTCGCCCGGCGGCTGGAAGAGGCCAATGCGGGATTCGAGCCCGTGGCCGCCCGGCTGAATCCGGACGGTGACGCCGACCTCACCGACGAACAGGTCGGAGACTTCACCGTCATGCCCTGCTCGGAGTGCGGCGGCATCCTCAAACCCGACGTGGTGTTCTTCGGTGAAAGCGTTCCCCCGAACCGGGTCGAGCGCTGCCGCGAACTGGTCGATGCGGCGACCTCACTCCTGGTCCTCGGATCCTCGCTGACGGTGATGTCCGGCCTCCGGTTCGTCCGCCAGGGAGCCCAGGCGGGAAAACCCGTACTGATCGTCAACAGGGACCCGACCCGGGGCGACCGGCACGCCGCCACCCGCGTCGCACTTCCCCTGGGGGCGACCCTCAGCGCCCTCGCCGACGGACTGAACATCCCCGTCGACGGCCGGACGGCGGACTGAACCAGGGACCTGCCGTGCCCGAGCACCAGCGTCGTACGGGGGCCGTCAGCTCTCGCGGCCCGGCAGGAGCTCCTTGGCCTTGGCCACGGCGAATCCCCAGCCCTGGGCCACAGTCGGTTTGCCGGGCACGGCCACTTCCTCCGGGTTGGTGAGCACGTCCAGCAGGACCGGCCCCGGCGTCTCGAAGGCGCGGCGCACGCTTGCGTGGAGCTCGGCCGGGTCGGTGACCCGGATCCCCGTCAGGCCGAGGGCCGTGGCAACCGCGGCGAAATCGGGGTTGTCGAGCTCCGTGCCGAATTCGGGCAGGCCCGCCTGCTCCTGTTCCAGCTTGACCATGCCCAGGCGGCGGTTGTCGAAGACGACGAGCTTCACCGGCAGCCTGTACGTCTTGATGGTCATGAGGTCGCCGAGCAGCATGCTCAGCCCGCCGTCCCCGCACAGCGCGACGATCTGCCGGTCGGGCGCCCACAGCTGGGCGCCGAGGGCCTGGGGCATGGCGTTGGCCATCGAGCCGAGGTTGTACGAGCCGATCAGGCGGCGGTCGCCGCGCATGGTGACGAAGCGGGAGAGCCAGACCGTGGCCATGCCGGTGTCGGAGGTGAAGACGGCGTCGGCGTCGGCGTGGGCGTCCACCGCCGCGGCCAGCGCCTCCGGACGGATGGCGTGCTCGGGGTTGTCCAGGACGGCCCGCAGCTTCCCGGTCCAGCGGTGCTCGTGCGCGGGGTCGGCCAGCCGCTGCTGTCCCTCCTGCCAGCGGAGGAAACGCGTCCGGGCGTCGTCGAGGTGCGCACGGTCCGGTACCGCCTTCAACAGCGGCAGCAGGGCCCGCAGCGTGGCGCCGACGTCACCGGCCAGGCCCACGTCCACGGGGGTCCGGCGTCCCAGGTGGTCCTCACGGGAGTCGACCTGGATCACCTTGACGTCCTTCGGGTACCACTCCCGGTAGGGGAAGTCGGTCCCCAGCATGAAGAGCACGTCCCCGCTGTCGAGCGCGTGGGCGGCGGCGGGGTTGCCGATGAGACCGGTCTGGCCCACCTGGAAGGCGTTGTCGTCCTCGAAGCCTTCCTTCGCCTTCAGCGTGAGCACCATGGGCGCCGCCAGCAGTTCGGCGGTCCGCAGGACCTCGGTACGGGCCTCGCGGGCCCCCTGGCCGACGAGGAGGGTCACCCGGGACGCGGCGTTCAGCAGCTCGGCGGCCCTGGCGAGGGCCGGGTCGTCGGGCCGGGTGACGGCGCGGTCGAGGGCGAACCGCGTGGGCCTGTCGTCGCTCAGCTCCCGATCGCCCAGGTCGCCGGGGACGGTCAGGACGGCCACTCCGCCCTGGGTCACGGCGGCGCGTACGGCCGATTCGAGCAGGCGCGGCATCTGGTCCGGGGAGGTGACGGTGGCCCGGTGGACGGCGACGTCGCGGAAGAGCAGGTCGTTGTCGACCTCCTGGAAGTAGTCGCTGCCGATCTCGGCGAGAGGGACCTGGCCGCAGATGGCCAGGACGGGCGTGCGGCTCTTGGCGGCGTCGTACAAGCCGTTGAGCAGGTGCACGGATCCGGGTCCCACCGTGCCCATGCACACCCCGAGGGTCCCGGAGAGCTGGGACTGCGCCGAGGCGGCGAAGGCCGCGGCCTCCTCGTGCCGGCAGCCGACCCAGTTCAGGCCGGCGGATGTGCGGATGGCGTCGGTCAGCGGGTTCAGGGCGTCTCCGACGACGCCGAAGACGTGCTGGACGCCGAGTTCCTCTAGTGCGTCGATGATGACGTGGGCGACGGTGCGTGCCACGGGACTGCCCTTCGTTTGCCGGTTCAGCGGCCGGTTCAGCGGGTGGAGTGGGTGAAGCGGTCGGGGTCGGCCGCCTTCCAGTCGGCTGCCCAGCTTTCGGGCGGCGATGCCAGCAGTTCCCCGGGGGCGAGCCATGCGTGGAGTTCGGCGTACGAGCGGACGGTGTGCGGGTCCACCCGCTGGAGCAGCATGTGGGGGCGTAGCCCGCGCGCGTCGTCGACACCCATGGCCGCCATGATCTGCAGCGCGCTCTTGACGGTCGCCTCCTGGTAGCGCCGTACGCGCTGCGCCTTGTCATCGACGTCCAGGGCCCGGGCGCGCCGCTCGTCCTGGGTGGCGACCCCGACGGGGCAGGTGTTGGTGTGGCAGCGCTGGGCCTGGATGCAGCCGATCGCGAACATCATGGCGCGGGCCGAGTTGGTGTAGTCGGCGCCTTGGACCAGGCGTTTGACGAGGTCGCTGCCGGTGGCGACCTTTCCGGAGGCTCCGATCCGGATGCGGTCGCGCAGGCCGGAGCCGACGAGGGCGTTGTGGACGGTCATCAATCCGTCGCCGAGCGGCAGGCCGACGTGGTCGGCGAACTCCAGGGGCGCCGCGCCCGTGCCGCCCTCCGCCCCGTCGACGACGATGAAGTCGGGGGTGACGTCCGCCTGCCGCATGGCCTTGCACACGGCGAGGAACTCACGGCGCGAGCCGACGCACAGCTTGAACCCCACGGGCTTGCCGCCGGTGAGTTCCCGCATGCGGGCCAGGAAGCGCACCAGCTCGCGCGGGGTGGAGTACACGCGGTGGAAGGGCGGCGACACGACGGTCTCCCCCTGCGGCACACCGCGCACCTGCGCGATCTCCGCGTTCACCTTGGCACCGGGCAGGACGCCGCCGATGCCCGGCTTGGCGCCCTGACTGATCTTCAGCGACACGCACTTGACCTGCGGGTGTGCGGCCCTGTCGGCGAACCGCCGCTCGTCGAAGCCGCCGGCTTCGGTACGGCACCCGAAGTATCCGGTGCCGATCTCCCACACGAGGTCCCCGCCGGGGCGCAGGTGGTACTCGGACACGCCGCCCTCTCCGGTGTCGTGGGCGAAACCGCCCAGCCGCGCCCCGGTGTTGAGGGCGAGGACGGCGTTGGCGGACAGGGAGCCGAAGCTCATCGCCGAGACGTTGAGCAGGGACATGTCGTACGGCTCGGCGCAGTCGGGTCCGCCGACCCGGACCCGGGGCGGATCGGCCCGTACCGGGTGCGGGGCCATGGACGGGGTGAGGTATTCGCTGCCGGGCCGGTGGAGGTCGCGCTCGGTGCCGAACGGCTCCTCTGCGTCGGTGCCCTTGGCCCGCTCGTAGACGATGCTGCGGGTGTCGCGGTCGAAGGGGCTGCCGTCGATGTTCCGCTCGATGAAGTACTGCTGGATCTCCGGCCGCAGTGCCTCCAGAGCGAACCGGAGGTGACCGAGCAGGGGGTAGTTCCGCAGGATGGAATGCCGGCGTTGCAGGAGGTCGTACGAGGCAACCAGGAGGAGCAGCAGCAACGGAACGGCCACGGCCCACCACCAGGGCGAGAGGAGGACGGCGGCGACCGCGGCAAGCGCCGCTGCGGCGCCGGGCAGGATCAGGGCAAGTGTCTTCAGCACATCCCGCTTGTGTCCCGACGGCCGCGCGCCAAGCGTTCCCGGGGGGCGGCAGGGCATCCGGGGGCTTCTTTCTCCGCGAGCCGGGCGGGCAGTTGCTCCCGTACGGCGCAGCGCGATCCTGCCGGAGCAGCCACTCATGATCCGGCCCGCACGGGGAACACGGCCGTCACCGACCGAAAGGGGCACGGACATGCTCGGCATCACCGCCGCAGTGCTGTTCTTCATCGCCTTCCTGATCAATGCCGCCACCATCAGCACCAACGAAGTGTTCAGCTCCACCAACTTCATGCTGATCGGTCTCGCCGCGCTCGCGCTCCACATCGCCGGCATCGGCCACGGGTGGGCGGCCCGCGGCCGAAGCCGTAGGCGCTGACCCATGGCATAGGGGAAAGCCGGAGCGGGGTCCCGCGGCGCGGCGCTCGGGCGCGATCTGGTGCTCGCCGCGGATGCCGGTCCTGCCGGTGGCCACCGCGGTGGTGTTGCTGATCGGCGTGGCTTCCCCGGAGTCTCGGTGCAGTGAGCACGGCACCGGCGGCGGGACGTGAGCCCGGTGCCACGCCCGGGACCACCGGCTGCCTGTCGCCGCGGGGTGGGCTGCCCTACCGTCGGAGCAAGCGGTGTGAAGGCGGCATCGCACCTGACGGGTCATCGCAGAAGCCGGTCAGAGGTCGGCATCGGTACCGCCGGAACCCGCTGCCAGGCGCCGGGTACCGCCAGGATCAATACTGAGACCTACGCACTCTGACCTGCGAAGACACCGCTCAGAGAGTCACCTGTCAGCCGCACCGGGAGATACCCATGAGAATGCTGATCAACAGTCCGCAGACCGTGGTCACCGACGCCCTGCGCGGGATGGCGGCCGCCCATCCCGAGCTGGACGTCGACGTGGAGCGGCGGGTCGTCGTACGGCGGGACGCGCGGGCCGGCGGGCGGGTCGGGGTGGTGTCCGGGGGCGGGTCCGGGCACGAGCCGCTGCACGCCGGGTTCGTGGGGTACGGGATGCTGTCGGCCGCGTGTCCCGGGGAGGTGTTCACCTCGCCGGTGCCCGACCAGATGGTGCGGGCGGCCGCGGCGGTCGACTCCGGCCAGGGGGTGCTGTTCGTCGTCAAGAACTACACCGGGGACGTGCTGAACTTCGAGATGGCCGCCGAGCTCGCCGAGGAGGACGGCCTGCGGATCGAGCGCGTCCTGGTCGACGACGATGTCGCGGTGACCGACAGCCTGTTCACCGCCGGGCGCCGCGGCACCGGGGCCACCCTGTTCGTCGAGAAGATCGCCGGGGCGGCCGCCGAGGAGGGGGCGCCGCTGGAGCGGGTCGCCGCGCTCGCCCGGCGGGTCGACGAGTGCTCCCGGAGCTTCGGGGTGGCGCTGAGCGCGTGCACCACCCCCGCGAAGGGCAGCCCGACCTTCGACCTGCCGGACGGGGAGCTGGAGTTGGGCATCGGCATCCACGGCGAACCGGGCCGGGAGCGGCGCCCGATGATGTCGGCACGGGAGATCGCGGAGGTCGCGGTGGGCGCCGTGCTGGAGGAGCTGGCGCAGATCGGTCCGGCCGACGGGCCGGTGCTGGCACTGGTCAACGGGATGGGGGCGACACCCCTGCTGGAGCTGTACGGGTTCCACGCGGAGGTGGCGCGGGTGCTGGCCGAGCGCGGTGTGCCGGTGGCGCGGGCGCTCGTCGGCAACTACGTCACGTCGCTGGACATGGCGGGGTGTTCGGTGACGCTGTGCCGGGCCGACGAGGAGGTGCTGCGGCTGTGGGACGCGCCCGTCCGGACCGCGGCGCTGCGCTGGGGTCTGTGAACGTATGGTGTCGGTGGGACTGGCCAGACGGGTGCGAGGCGAGGAGATCCGGTGCGTGACGCAGAGTTCTTCCGGCGCTGGATGGCGGCCGCCGCGGCCGCGGTGGAGCGGGAGGCGGACCGGCTGACCGAGCTCGACTCCCCCATCGGCGACGCCGACCACGGGAGCAATCTGCTGCGGGGGTTCACGGCCGTGCTCGCCGCCCTGGAGGCGGAGCCGACGGCGGCGGCGCCCGGCGCGGTCCTCCAGCTGGCCGGCAGGACGCTGATCTCGACGGTCGGCGGGGCGTCGGGGCCGCTGTACGGGACGCTGCTGCGGCGCACGGGCAAGGCGCTCGGCGAGTCGGCCGAGGTGTCCGACGCGGAGCTGCGTGAGGCGCTGTCCGAGGGGGTCGGGGCGGTGGCGCAGCTGGGCGGGGCGGCGCCGGGGGACAAGACGATGCTGGACGCGCTGGTGCCGGGGGTGGCCGCGCTGGGTACGTCGTACCGGGCGGCCGGGAGCGCGGCGGAGAACGGGGCGCTGGCGACGGTGCCGATGCAGGCGCGCAAGGGGCGGGCCAGCTATCTGGGCGAGCGGAGCATCGGCCACCAGGATCCGGGGGCGACCTCATCCGCGCTGTTGCTGGGGGCGCTGGCGGACGTGGCGGAATCGGCGGGTGCGCGGTGACGGCCGAGCACCCGGTGCCCGGCGCCGACTCCGGCTCCGACTCCGGCTCCGGCCCGGCCCTGGTCGGCATCGTGCTGGTGTCGCACAGCGCACGGGTCGCGGAGGCGGTGGCGGAGCTGGCGCGCGAGCTGGCGGCCGGCGGACCCGTGGCCCCGGTGGCCGCGGCGGGCGGCACGGCCGTCGGCGGGCTCGGTACGAGCACGGAGCGGATCCTCGCGGCCGCCCGGGAGGTGGACCGGGGGGCCGGGGTGGCCCTGCTGGCCGACCTGGGGAGCTCGGTGCTGACGGTGAAGGCCCTGCTGCTGGAGGACGAACTCCCGCCGGGGTCGGAGCTGTTGGACGCGCCGTTCGTCGAGGGCGCGGTGGCGGCGGTGGTGACCGCCTCCACCGGAGCGCCCCTGACGGCGGTCGCGGCGTCCGCCGCCGACGCGTACACGTACCGCAAGGCCTGACCGCAAGGCCTGGCCCCGCAAGGCCTGCCCGCAAAGCTTGGACCGGAAGGCCTGGACCGGAGGAAGGCCTGACCGCGGGCGCCGCGGGCGGGCCGACCGGCCGGGACCTTGCGGGGTGACCTCTACGGACGTCCGCGGAGGACTTCGATCTCGCGGCGCTCGCGCTTCGTCGGGCGGCCCGCTCCCCTGTCGCGGATGCCGACCACGGCGGCCTCCACGGGCGTCGGCGGCGGCGGGCTGTTGTCGATCAGGCATTCGGCGGCGGCCGGTGCGCCGACCCGCTTGGACACGGGCCGCTTGACGACGACGATCCGCTCGCGCCCCGCGTGGAAGAGCCGTACCTCGTCCCCCGCGCGCACGGGCTGCGCCGGCTTGGCACGCTCCCCGTTGACCTTCACGTGGCCCGCCCGGCAGGCGGTCGCCGCGATCGAGCGGGTCTTGGTCAGGCGCACGGACCAGATCCACGCGTCGACCCGCGCCGTGCCCGTCCCTGCGCCCGCTCCCGCGCCCGTTCCCTCATCAGCCATGCCCCCGACTTTAGCGAGCCGGGCACGGCGGAACGGAATGAGTTTTGGCGGATGAGCCAAGAAGTATGGCATCTGCCATGGAGATCAGGCCAAGAGAATTGCAAATGCGCCACAAGTGGCCCTACGTTGTCGCCCATGCAGTCCTACACCATCGGACAGGCGGCGCGTCTGCTGGGCGTCAGCCCGGACACCGCCCGCCGCTGGGCCGACGCCGGCCGGGTCGTGACCCATCGCGACGAAGGCGGCCGACGCCTGATCGACGGACGCGACCTGGCCGCGTTCTCCGTCGAGGTGGGCCAGGGGGCCCACCTCGACGACGGGGAACCGTACACCTCGGCGCGCAATGCCTTTCCCGGCATCGTCACGGCCGTCAAACTCGGCGACGTGGCCGCCCAGGTCGAGATCCAGGCAGGTCCCCACCGCCTGGTCTCCCTGCTCACCCGTGAGGCCGTCGAGGAGCTCGGGCTGGAGGTCGGCATGCAGGCCACCGCCCGCGTGAAGTCCACCAGCGTGCACATCGACCGCACCTGATCCGGACGGCGCCGCCCGCCGTCCACCCCCACGGTCCCCCGCACCACCCGCTCGGCATGACCGAACGTCCCCACCCGCTCCGCCCGTCACCGGCGCGGGTCACCACCGCGCGGCCCCGGCACCAGGCCGGCCGCCGACCCGACCGAGGAGCATCTGCTCATGTCCCCGATCACGATCCGCCGTCGTACCGCCGCCGCCGCGCTGACCGCCGCCCTGCTCGTACCGCTGGCCGCGTGCGGCAAGAGCGACGACAAGAAGTCCGCTGCCGACACGACCCCCGAGCCGAAGGCCGTGAACCTCACGGTGCTGGCCGCCTCCTCCCTCACCGACGTCTTCAAGACCGCGGGTGCGGAGTACGAGAAGGCCCACCCCGGCACGAAGATCACCTTCTCCTTCGCCGGCTCGCAGGAGCTCGCGGCCCAGGTCAAGCAGGGCGCCCCGGCCGACGCGCTGGTCACCGCCGACACCAAGACCATGGACGGGCTGAAGACCGAGACCGGCGACGCCACCGTCATCGCCAAGAACCGCCTGGTCATCGCGGCCGGCAAGGCCAACCCGTTCAAGATCGACGAGCTCAGGGACCTCGCCGACACCAAGATCAAGGTCGTGCTCGCCGCGCCCGAGGTCCCGGTCGGCCGCTACAGCAAGCAGATCCTCGACGCCCAGAAGATCGAGGTGAAGCCGGTCTCCCAGGAGCCCAACGTCCGGGCCGTGCTGAGCAAGGTCGAGCTCGGTGAGGCGGACGCCGGTCTCGTCTACAAGACCGACTCCGCCAAGTCCGGCGACAAGGTCGTCACCGTGGAGATCCCGGACGACCAGAACGCCGTGGCCTCCTACCCGGCCGCCACGCTGAAGCAGTCCAAGAACGCCACGGAGGCGGCCGCCTTCGTGGCCTGGCTGAGCACCCCCGAGGCGCAGAAGATCCTCCAGGACGCGGGCTTCCAGAAGGCGTAACCGCCCTACGCCCCACGCCCCCTGAGGGGCTGCCTGGACCGGGGGGACAGGCAGCCCCTCTCGGCGTTCGCGCGGCAGGGTCCCCGGACCCGCCGCCGGCCGCCTACGCTTCCCCCGCAGCCGACACCCCAGCCAGGAACAGCCAGGAACCCCCCATGAGCAGACTCCGCAGCCGAACCGGCACGCGCAGCGGCATGCGCGTCCGCACCCGGCCCCCGTTGGCCCTGGCGCTCCCCGCGCTGCTCGCCGTCGCGTTCCTGTTGCTGCCGCTCATCGGCATCCTCGTCCGCACGCAGTGGGGCGAGCTCGGCGCCCACCTCACCAGCCCCGGCGTGGTCGAGGCCCTGAAGCTCTCGCTCGTGGTGTCCCTGTGGGCCCTGGTCCTCTCGCTGCTCCTCGGCGTACCGCTCGCCTGGCTGCTGGCTCGCGTCGAGTTCAAGGGCAAGGCCCTGGTCCGCTCGCTCGTCCTGCTCCCGATGGTGTTGCCGCCGACCGTAGGCGGTGTCGCCCTGCTCCTCGGCTTCGGCCGGCGCGGGCTGCTCGGGCCCTGGCTGGAAGGCACCTTCGGGATCACCCTGCCGTTCCACACCTCGGGCGCCGTCGTCGCGGCCACGTTCGTCGCCATGCCCTTCCTGGTGATCAGCCTCGAAGGCGCCCTCGGCGGTCTCAGGCAGAGCTACGAGGAGACCGCCGCCTCGCTCGGCGCCTCGCCGGTCCGGGTGTTCTTCACCGTGACCCTGCCCATGGTCGCGCCCGGCCTGATCGCCGGCGCGGCGCTGACGTGGGCCCGCGCGCTGGGCGAGTTCGGGGCGACCATCACCTTCGCCGGCAATCTGCCCGGCACCACCCAGACCCTGCCGCTCCAGGTGTACCTGCTGCTGCAGGACAAGCCCGAGGCCGCCACCTCCGTCTCGCTGCTGCTGCTCGCGATCGCCATGGGCGTACTGATCGCCCTGCGCGGACGCTGGACGGGCACCCCGGTGGCCCGCGAGGCCGCTGCGGCGCCGGTCCCCGAGGAGCCGCCCACCTCGTCCGACGCCCGCACCGCCGCCGCCACCACCACCGACGGCACCACCACCACCGGCGGCGACGACACCACGGCGCCCCGCGGCAGCGGCCGCTGGCCCCTGCACGCCACCGTCACCGGCTTCAACGAGCTCACCCTGGACGCCGAACCCGGCACCACCATCGCCGTGGTCGGCGAGAACGGCGCCGGCAAGACCACCCTGCTGCGCGCCCTGCTCGGCCTCACCCCGCGCGCCCACGCCGCACTGCGGCTCGGCGACACCGACGTCACCGCCCTGCCCCCGCACAAGCGCCAGGTGGCCTGGGTCCCGCAGGACGGGGCGCTGTTCCCGCACCTGACGGCCGTGGCCAACACCGCGTACGGGCTGCGCGCCCGCGGGGTGCCGCGCGCGGAGGCCCGCCGCGAAGCCCGGGCCTGGCTGAACCGGCTCGGCGTCCTGCACCTCGCCGACCGCAGGCCCGCCCAGCTCTCCGGCGGCCAGGCCCAACGGGTGGCGCTGGCCCGGGCGCTGGCCGCCCGCCCCCGGCTCCTCCTCCTGGACGAACCGCTGGCCGCACTCGACCAGACCACCCGGGCCCGCGTCCGGCACACCCTGCGCACCCACCTGGCCGGCTTCGGCGGGGTCTGCCTCATCGTCACCCACGATCCCGTCGAGGCCGTCTCCCTCGCCGACCGCGTCCTCGTACTGGCCGACGGCCGGGCCCTCCAGGACGCGCCGCCCACCGAGGTGACCCGGCACCCGCGCTCCCCGTGGGTGGCCCGCATGCTGGGGCGCAATGCCTGGCCGGGCACCGCGTCGGCCGACGGGCTCACTCTCGCGGCGGGCGGCCGGCTGGTGGTCGCCGAGACGCTGCCCGAGGGGGCGAAGGCCCTGGCGATCATCGCTCCGGAGGCGGTCTCGGTGCACCGGGACCGCCCGGGCGGCAGCCCGCGCAACGTCTGGCCGGGCACCGTACGGGAGATCACCGCGGTCGGCAGCAGGCTGCGCGTGCTGATCGCCTCGGCCGCCGCGCCCGACCTGGTCGCCGAGATCACCCCCGACGCGGCGGCCGAACTGGGCATCGTGGAGGGCGCCGATGTGTGGACGAGCGTGAAGGCCACCGAGGTCACCCTGGTACGCCTCTGACGGCACGGGTCCCGGGCTTCCGATCCCAAGGCATCCGATCCCAAGGCTCCGGATCCCCGGGCCGCAGGGTCCCCGAGGCGCGCGTCCCGGAGGCGCGCGTCCCGGAGGCGCGGGTACCCGAGGCGCGCGTCCCGGAGGCGCGGGTCCCGGAGGCGCGGTACCCGAGGCGCGGTACCCGAGGCGCGCGTCCCGGAGGCGCGGGTACCCGAGGCGCGGGTACCCGAGGCGCGGGTACCCGAGGCGCGCGTCCCGGGCCACGGTTCCCGGGGGCGTGCCTGCCCGGTCCGGACCGGTGCGCCCGGCCCTCAGCCGGCGTCCTCCGGGGCGGCGAGGGCGAACTCGCACCACACGCACTTCCCGCCGCCCCGGGGCTCCACGCCCCACTCGTCCGCGAGGCGGTCCACCAGCATCAGCCCGCGCCCCGAGACCGCCCAGTCGCCCGCCTCGCGCCGCCTCGGCAGGGCACTGCTGCTGTCCTCGACCTCGATCCGGATCCGGCCCTGCGCCGTGAGCCGCATGCTGACGTGGCCGCCGCCGTCCGTGTGGACCAGGGCATTGGTCATCAGCTCGTCCGCCGCCAGTTCGATCTCGTCGGCCCGGTGCCGCGCACCCCAGGCGGCCACCGCCGCCCGGATCAGGTGCCGGGCCAGCGCCGGGGCCTTCGTGTCACCCGGTTCCAGCCGCTGCTGCAGCGGCCCTCCTCCGCGCGGGGTGGGAGTGCCGCGGCGGCGCAGGACGAGCATGGCCATGTCGTCCCCGCCGCCCGAGTCGCCGACCAGGTCGCACAGCACGTCGGCGAGTTCTTCCACGTCGATCGGGCCGCTGTGGACCGCCGCCAGGAGTTCCCGCATGCCGGAGTCCGGCTCCGCGCCGGGGCGTTCGATCAGGCCGTCGGTGCACAGCAGCAGGGTGTCCCCGGGGTGCAGTTCGAGGCTGGTGACGGGGTAGCCGGAGCCGGTGCCCGGCTGGTCGCGGGCCGGCAGGCCGAGCGGCAGCCCGCCGGCCACCTGGACCCGGTGGACGCTGCCGTCGCCGCGCCGCACGACGGGGTCGAGGTGCCCGGCGCGGACCAGGCGGGCCATTCCGGTGGTGAGGTCCACCTCGGCGTAGGTGCAGGTGGCGAATCGTTCCGTCTCCAGGTCGCGCAGGAAGGCCGAGGCCCGGGCCATCGCCGCGCCCGGCGTGTGTCCCTCGACGATGTAGGCGCGCATCACGATGCGCAGCTGCCCCATGACGGCGGCCGCGTCCGTGTCGTGCCCCTCGACGTCGCCGATCATCACCCCGACCCGGCCCTCGCCGAGCGGGACCACGTCGTACCAGTCGCCGCCGATGTCCCGGCCCATCCGCGCGGACCGGTACCGTACGGCGATCCGCGCGCCCGGCACGTCGGGGATCCGGCGGGGCAGCATGGCCCGCTGGAGTCCCTCGGCCAGGTCGTGCTCCTGCTCGTAGAGGATGGCCCGCTGGAGGCTCTGCGCGACCCCGCTGCCGAGCGCCATCAGCAGGTTCCGCTCCTCGGTGGTGAATTCGCCGTCCCGCGTGTAGAGCAGCCCGAGCGCCCCGACGGGGCGTCCCTGGGCGATCAGCGGGAGATAGACACCGCTGCGGACGGACAGCGGCTCGATGTACGGCCACAGGTCCGGGTAGCGGTGCTGGAACTCCTCCCGGGAGACGAGGAAGACCGACTGCATGGTGCGTACGGCCTCGCTCATCGGGAGCTGTGCGTCGATCCGCGTGTACTCGATCTCGGGCACGTACGAGCCGAGCTGGCCCTCCGCGACCAGGTGGATGCGGCCGCCGTCGACGACGCCCAGCATCACGCTGACGGCGCCGAGGTGGCCGAGGGCCTGCGGGTCCTTGAGGATGTCGGTCACGTCGTTGACGGTGCGGGCGTGGGCGAGGATGGCGGTGGTGCGCTCCACGACGCCGGTCATCCGGCGCCGGCCCTCGATCTCCTCGCCGGCGGCGCCGGGCTCCCCGGGGTCGTGGGCGGCGTCGCGGAGGATCCCGATGACGCGGTACGGGCGGCCGGACGGGTCCCGCAGGATGTGCCCCTGGATGTGGGTCCAGGACGGCGAACCGTCGCGCCGGCGGCTGCGGACGTAGGCCCCGTAGTGGCTTCGGCCGTCCTTGATCGCCTGCGCGACCCGGGTGTCGAGCCGCGCCTCCTCACCGGGCGCGAGACGGCTCCGGAGCCCGCCGGGGCTTCCGTCGTACTCGTCCGGGCGCAGGTCCAGTACCTCGAGGGCGGTGGGATCGAGATGCATCCGACCGTTGTCGAGGTCCCAGTCGAATGTGCCCATGCGATTGAGCGCGAGGCTTGTGTCCGGCCGCGCGGGCCAGCCGACGTCGGGGTTCTCTGCCCTACGGGCCATGCAGCCAGGGTCTCACTCCCGCCCGCCGGTGTCCCTGCGGGAGGTCCGGCCACCCTCCGTGCCCGGCCCGACACGTCGGCGGGAGCCCCCCGAAGCGGCACGGTCGGCGCCGGTACGGTCGCGGAAGCGGCGGAACCGGCGGCCGGACGGTTCAGCCCTGTCCGCTGTCCGGCAGGGTCGCGTCATGGACCAACAAAGCGATCTGGACCCGGTTGTTGAGGTCGAGCCGGGTCAGGATCCGGGACACGTGGGTCTTCACCGTGGGCAGCGCCAGGTGGAGCTCCCGTCCGATCTCCGCGTTGGACAGGCCCCGCCCGACCGCCAGGGCCACCTCCCGCTCGCGCCCGGCCAGCAGCGCCAGCCGGGCACGGGCGGCATTCGCCCGGGCGTCCTGGCCGAAGTCGCCGGCCACTTGGTCGATGAGCCGGCGGGTGACGGCCGGGGAGAGCACCGGATCCCCGGCGGCCACCGTGCGGATGGCCGTCACGATCTCCTGCGGCGGGGTGTCCTTGAGGAGGAACCCGGCCGCTCCGGCCCGCAGCGCCCGCAGGACGTGCGCGTCGGTGTGGAAGGTGGTCAGGACCAGCACCTCCGGGGCCCCCGGCCGCGCCCGGAGCCGCTCGGTGGCGGTCAGCCCGTCGACGCCGGGCATCCGGATGTCCATCAGCACCAGGTGCGGTCCGTGCGCGTCGACCAGGGCGGGCACCTCCGCCCCGTCCGCGGCCTCCGCGACCAGCTCGATGTCCGGGGCGCCGCCCAGCATCAGGCGCAGCCCGGCCCGGACGATCGCGTCGTCGTCGACCAGCAGTACGCGGATCACCGGCGCCTCGTCTTTCGTGTCTCGTGGTCTCGTCGTCTGGTGTGCCGTGGGTCTGGTGCGTCGTGGTCTGGTGTGCCGTGGGTCTCGTGTGTCGTGGTCTCGTGTCCTGCCCGACGGTCAGCCCTGCCAGGGTAGCCAGGCCCTTACCCGGAACCCGCCGCCGGCGGGGAGGGCGGTCAGCTCCCCACCGGCCAGCCGGGCACGTTCGGCCAGCCCGATCAGCCCCTGCCCGCCGCCCTCGGCCGGCTCCGGGACCGCCCCCCGGGCCGGATCCGGCCCGGGGGGCGGGGTGTTGCGGACCTCCACCGTCAGCCCGTCGCCCGGGCCCCCGGTGACCCGCACGTCGGCGGCCGCGCCGGGCGCGTGCTTGCGTACGTTGGTCAGCGCCTCCTGCACGATCCGGTACGCCGTACGCCCCACCAGGGGCGGCGGCGCGGCCCCTTCGGGCGGTCCGGCCAGCTCGATCCGTCCGCCTGCGGCCCTCGCCTCCGCCACCAGCCGGGGGAGGTCCGCCAGTTCCGGCTGCGGGCGCTCGCCGCCCTCCGCAGACCCCGTACCCGTACCCGTGTCCGTGTCCGTACCCGGTCCCGCCCGGAGTACGCCGATCACCTCGCGCAGGTCGTGCAGCGCCAGGTGGGCGCTCTCGCGGATCACCCCGGCGGCCCGCTCGATCTCCGCCCGCGGGGCACCGGGATTGAACTCCAGGGCACCCGCGTGCACGCTGAGCAGCGACAGCCGGTGGCCGAGTACGTCGTGCATCTCGCGGGCGATCTCCTCCCTGGCCTCCATCCGGGCCCGCTCGGCCCGCGACTCCGCGTCCGCCTCGGCCAGCTCGGCGCGCTCGCGCAGCGAGGCGATGAGCTGTTGCCGGGACCGCCGGAACAGCCCCCAGCCGATGGCCCCGGCGATCAGGGCGAAGTACGTCACGGCGGAACCGGCCCGCTCCTCCGGCATGTCCGGCAGCTGCCACAGGAAGAGGGGAAGCGGTCCGAAGGCCAGGGCCGCCACCCATGCCGTGGCCTTCCAGGGCCGGGTCGCGGCCACCGTGTACACCGCCACCATCGCCGGCCCGGTCAGGTAGTGCGCCACGCTGCCGGCCAGGAGCAGCACCACGGCCAGCTGGACCGGCGCGCGCCGCCGCAGCAGGACCGCCGCGCACCCCAGCCCGCCGGCCACCTGGTCGGCGGCCCGCCAGGCCGGGCCGAGGCTCTCCGCGACCGGGATGGACTGCGAGCTGACGGCGGCGAAGCAGGCGGCGAAGAGGAACAGGGCCAGGTCGGCGGCCCAGTCCCGGCGGGTGCGGTGGATACGGCGCATGTCCCGGGAATCTACGCGGGCGGGCGCGGGAGCAGGCTGCCTCGTCCCGTACCGAATACTTAAGTACGAGCGCGGGCAGCCCTAAGGCCGATGTCCGGCCCGGCACCCGGCTCCTAACGTCGGAGCATGACCTCCACCTCTGCGAAGTCCCCGAAGTCCCCGTTGACCACCGTCACGGGTGCGCTCTGTTTCGTCCTCGTCGTCGGCGGCGCGAGCGGCCTGCTGCACGAGTGGCTCGGCTGGATCCACTTCATGGGCTTCGTCCGGTTCCTCGCCCCCGACGGCTACGAGATCTACAGCTACATCGTCATGATCGTCCTCGGCCTCGCGGTGGGCGCCGCGGGCGACACGCTCACCCGCCGTGGCCGGGCCTGATCCCCGGGCTGCCGGCGCAGCGCCCCGTGACCGGGCCTCCTCCCCCCGTGCGGGGGAGGAGGCCCGGTCACGGGCGGGGAGCGGTCAGCTCTCCTGAGCCGGGCCCTCAGGCTTGGGCTCGGGCTGGGGGGCGGTCCGGGCCGGTTCCGGCTCCGGCTGCGGAGCGACCGACTGCGGGGCGGACGGCGGCGGGGCGGAAGGCCGCGGGGCGGTCGGGCGCGGCGCGGTCGGGCGCGGCGCGGGAGACGCCACGGTCGCCGGAGCCGTGGGAGACGCCACAGCTGTGGGAGACCCGGGAGTCGCAGGCACGGACTTCGGCGTCGGTGACGCCGCAGCCGGCGAGGAGGGCGGCTTCGACGGCGCCTCCGAGGCCGGCTTCGAAGGCGACTTCGACTCGGCGGGCGACGCCGAGGGTGACGCCGAGGGTGACGCCGAGGGTGACTCGGCCGGAGTCTTCTTCGGTGACTCCGACGGGGACTTCGAAGGGGACTCGGAGGGGGTCTTCTTCGGTGACTCCGACGGAGACTCCGAAGGGGACTTCGAGGGCGCCTTCGACGGGGACTCCGAAGGAGACTTCGACGGAGACTCGGACGGGGACTTCTTCGGAGACTCGGACGGGGACTTCTTCGGAGACTCGGACGGGGACTTCTTCGGAGACTCCGAGGGCGACTTCGAGGGTGACTTCGACGGTGTCGGCGTCGTCACGGACGTGCTCGGGGTCGGGGACGTCCCGGACGGGGTCGGCCTCGGCGAAGTCCCGGACGGGGTCGGCCTCGGTGAGGTCCCGGACGGGGTCGGGGCCGTCACGGACGAGGTCGGTGTGATCACGGGATTGGGGGTGAGCGGCGGCGTCGGGACCGGCGGCGGCGGAATCGGCCGGTCGGGCTTGGGCTTGCCCTGGTGGTCGCCCTTGGGGCGCTCGTACCACTGGTTGTCACGGTGGTCGTAGATCACGATCTTGGTGACGACGGTCGGCGCCGGTGCGATGGCCACCACCTTCGCCGGCTGGTAGGAGGGCCACGTCTGCCCGAAACGCTTCGGGGAGGCCTTGAGCGGCACCGGCGGACCCAGCGGGTTCCCGCACGCGCAGCGCACCCGAGGCACGCCCCGGTCGTCCACCAGCACGGCCGTCCCGGCCTGGAGCACCGCCTGGTAGGGGACGAGCGTGCCGTCCCGGTAGCTGTGGTTCGTCACCCGGGTGTCCATCCGCAGCTGCACCGAGGTGAGCGAGCGGAGGTAGCCGGGAACGGCGGCCGGCTGGATGCCTTGCGCCTGGGCGAAAGCCGCGTTCTTGGCGGGATCCGCGCTCAGCGATCCGATCAGCTTCTCGACGTCACAACTGGCGACGTTCCTGGTGCCGCCGTACACGCCCGGCGCGGAACCGCTGACGCTCCTGGTGCCCACCGGCCCGGTCGGGCTGGCGCTCGGGCCGACCGTGCCCTGGGGAGAGGGCGGCGGGCTCTCCGGCGGCGGCGCGTCCTTCACCACCGCGGACTCCGTGAAGGGGTCGGGGCCGGAGGCGGCGACCGGCTGCAGGAACACCTCGCCGCCCGCGTTGTCGGCCTTCCCGCCGGGCCGGGTGAGGACCACGGCCAGAGCCACGACCGCCGCCACCGCGACCAGCGCGGTGACGAGCCGTGGCACGGAGCGCCACCAGGGTCCTCCGGCCGCCGGTCCCGGGGCCGGTCCTCCGGGCCCACCCGGCGGCGCCGGCGGCGGCGGTGGCGGAGGACCCTGCTGCCCGCCCGAGAGCGGGCCCGAAGGCGGCCCGGTGGGGCGTTCTGAAGACGGCGGTCGGCCGGAGGGCTGTGTGGTCACGGGCTCTTCTTCCCAGGAGGAGTGAGTTCCCTGGGGACCATTGTGTGCGCCGTCCGGGTGGTGCCCGCAAGCCGGGGATGTCACGGTGGCAGGGTGAGTCGGACGCCGGGATCGTCATCGTCGGGGGGCTCCGCGAGGGCATGGCGGGACGCCCTCGTCGCCGTCGTCGCGGGATTCGTGGTGATGGCCGCGGTCGCCGCCGCCGGGCTGATGTGCGCGGGCGCGGGCGGCCTTCCGGACGGCGCGTTCCCGCATGTGGTCGCCGCGGTCGTGGTGATGGCGGCGGGCGGTTCGCTGGAGGTGTCGGGCGGTGCCGGTTCACTGGCGGGGGCGGAGGTGAGCCTGTCGGTGGTCCCCCTCTCCGTGAGCCTGGCCGGCGCCCTCGTGACCGGTTACCTCTTCCTGCGCCCCCTGCACAACCGGGCCGTGGCCCGGCCCCGCGAACTCATCGGCCGCGCGGTCCCGTTGGTCGTGCTGTGGCTGCTCGCCCTGACCGGCGCCGCCTTCCTCGCCCGCGAGACCTTCGGCATCTCCACCGGCGACTCCCCCATCGGGACCATCACCGAACTCCTCGACTCCGCGCCCACGGTGGGCTTCCAGGCCGACCTGCCGGCCACCCTCCTGTACGGACTGCTGTGGATCCTCGGCCTGTTGCTGATCGCCCTGCTCGTCTCGCGGCGCGCCCCGCTGCCGGCCCGGCTGGTCCGCTTCCACACGGCGCTGCGCCCGGCCGCCTTCGCCACGATGCTGCTGCTCCTCGCCTACGTCGTCCTCGGCATCGGGGTCGGCGTGGTCGTGGCCGCCACCCAGGGCCATGCCGACCGGACCTTTGCCGTGATCCTGCTCGGGCTGCCGAACCTCGTCTGGCTCGCGCTCACCCTGGGCTTCGGCGGGGCCTGGGAGGGCAACGTCGAGGGACCCTTCGGGCTGCCGATGCCGCAGTTGCTGGACCAGGTCCTGCGCGGCTCCGCCCCGTCCCGGATCGACGTGGCCACGCTCGCGGAGCAGGACTCCCGGGCCTGGTGGCTGGTGGCGGTGGCCGCCGTCCTGCTGCTCGGCACGGGCGTACTGGCCGCCGTACGCTCCCCCGCCCATGTCCGCCCCTGGCAGCACGCTCTCCACCTGGGCGTGGCCCTGGCCCTGGCGACCCTGGCCGTCTGTCTGCTGGGCCGGATCCAGGCGCAGTTCGGCCTCTCCCTGCTGGGTATCGGTGAGGTGGACGGCCTCGGCGGCCAGGTCCAGCTGCAGCCCGTGCTGTGGCGCAATGTCGGTCTCGGGCTCCTGTGGGGCGCGGTGGCGGGGTTCCTGGGCTCCCTGCTGGCCCGTCCGCTGCACCGCGGCGGGCGGGTCGACGAACCGGCCGCCGCGACCCGCGCGACACCCGAATAGCCGAACAAGCCGAGCGTGCCGAACAGGCCGGGAGCGGCTCAGGCCGGGAGCGGTCCGGCCGTCCCTCTGGAGGCCGGCAGACGGAACACCGGCAGGGCCCACGGCGGAACCGGCGGCGGGGCGGGCAACTCGGGCCGCGGGGGCTGCACCGCGCCGCCCGCCGCCTCGCCCACCGCCCCGCCCGGCTCGCCCGTCGTCGGCGGCCGGCCGGCCTCCCCCGCCCGCCGCAGGGCTCCGGTGAACTCCAGACAGCTGTTCCACCGGTCGTCCGGCGACTTGGCCAGCGCCTTCGCCAGGACCGCGTCCACCTCCTCCGGCAGCCCGGGCCGCCGCGAACTCAGCGGTGGCGGGGGGTCGTACTGGTGGGCCCACAGCAGGGCGATGTCGTCGTCCCGCTGGAAGGGCGGTTCCCCGGCGAGGGCCTCGTAGACGACGCACCCCAGGCTGTAGACGTCGCAGCGGCCGTCCACCGGCTTCCCGGAGATCTGTTCCGGGGCCACGTAGGTCACGGTGCCGACGAACTGCCCGTCGGTCGTGAACCCGGTCAGCGACAGCGACTTCTTCGTCAGACCGAAGTCCGTGAGGTAGGCGTGTTCGGGGTGGTCCCGGTCCGTGCCCGGGGCGATCAGGATGTTGCCCGGTTTCACGTCCCGGTGGACCAGGTCGTGGGCGTGGGCGGCGTCCAGGGCGGAGGCCACCTGGCCGGCGATCCGCGCGGCCGTCTCCACCGGCAGCGGGCCCGTCCGGTCCAGCATCACCCGCAGGTCCGGTCCCTCGACGAGGCGCATGGCGATGTAGAGCAGTCCGTCCGCCTCCCCCGCCTCGAACACGGGCACGATGTGCGGGTGCTCGATGGTCGCGGCCACCTTCGACTCGTGGACGAACCGCTTCCTGAAGGTGTCGTTCCGGGCCAGCTCGGGGGCCAGGAGTTTCAGTGCCACCCGCCGGTCGAGGCGCAGGTCCCGCGCCTCGTAGACGACAGCCATGCCGCCGCGCCCGATCTCGCTCTCCACCAGGTACCCGGCGATCTGCTGCCCGCGCAGGTCGGTGGGGGACCCGCCGCTGCGCTCCGCCCGTTCCTCGTCCACCGTCAGCCGCCTCCGGGGTCGTGAGTGTCCACGATCCGCGTCGGGTCATGGGCAGCCGCCCGGTCGGGCTGCTTCCCGGGGGCTTCGCGCGGGACGCCGACCGCGTCGGTCGGTGGCGGCTCCCTGCGTACGGCGGCCCCGCCGCCCGGATCCGTGTCCGCGGGCGGCGGCGGGGCGGGCGGCGGCGCGGGTTCGGGCGCGGACGGGCCGCCCGGGCCGGCGACGACCGCGTAGGTCGTCATGCGGTCCCCGTCGTCGTACAGCCACCGGCCCGACTTCTCGTCGTAGAGCCACACCGACTCCCCGTCGATGACCACCCCGGCCCGCAGCCCGCGCACCGAGCGGCGGAAGGCGTCGGCGTCGATCCGTCCCGAGGCGAGCTCGTCCACGGCCCGCCGGTAGCGCTCCAGGGCCTCGGAGCCGCGGGTGAGCAGCGGCCGCGGGTCCTCGGAGCGCACCGGGGGCCGCCCCCCGGCCGTCGGCGGCGGCTGCGGCACGGCGACCAGCAGCCGCCCGTCCACCCAGGCGGACCACCCGTTGGCGCACAGGACCTCCCCCCACTCCCCGCGCCGGGACAGCAGCTGCACGGGCAGGAACGGGTCCAGGGGCACGGTCGGCCGGGTGACGTCGGGGCCCTCCCAGGCGGGCAGCCCCTCCTGCGGCACCACATGGGTGGGCTGGAAGTCCGCCACCTCGCCTCCGGGTCCCAGCGGGCTGGTCATGAGGCCTACTTCCGCATGATGGTCGGCTCGTGGCGGCGCAGCAGCCGGAGGACCAGCACGCCGAACAGCACGGACAGGACGACGAGCATGCCCATTTCGAGGAGCCACAGATGGGCCTCGTGGTCGAACAGCGGGTCCTGGGTGATCTTTCCGGGCACGATCGCGCCGAGGTCGATGGTGCCGGCCATCGCTCCCATGGCCCACCGGGCCGGCACGAACCAGGCCAGCTGTTCGATGACGGGGACGCCGGTGAGTTTCAGCAGGGAGCCGCAGAAGACGACCTGGACGATCGTGAGGAGGACCAGCAGCGGCATGGTGACCTCCTCCTTGGTCACCAGGGCGGAGATCAGCAGGCCGAGCAGCATCGCGGTGAGGGACAGCAGGGCGACGGCGAGGGTGATCTCAAGCAGTGGTGGCATGAAGAGGCCGCGGCCGCCGGGGGCGTTGATGGTGACGCCTGCGAGGCCGACGAGGGTCAGGACCACGGCCTGGGCGACGGTGATCGCGCCGAGGACGACCACCTTGGACATCAGGTAGGCCGACCGGGACAGGCCGACGGAGCGTTCTCGCTGGTAGATGACGCGTTCCTTGACGAGTTCGCGCACCGCGTTGGCGGCGCCGATCAGGACCCCGCCCACGCACAGGATGAACAGGGCGTTCAGCGCGGTTTCGGCGTTGAGGGTGTTGCCGGCCAGTGCGCGGGTCATGGCGCCCATGACGAAGGGCAGAGCGACCATGATGATCAGGAAGGTGCGGTCGGACCTGAGCACGGCGGCGTACCGGCGGATCAGGGTGGAGAGCTGGGAGCCCCAGCTCTGGGCCTTGGGCCGCGGCTGCGCAGAGGTGCCGGCGGCTCGTTCGGCCTGCGCCGTGAGCGGGGGCCGGCCGGCGGTGACGTCGACGTGGCGGCGGTACAGCGGCGAGGCCCGGTACTCCCCGGCCCAGTCGCGGTCACGCTGGTTCTCGAAGGCTTCGAAGGCCTCGGGCCACTGTTCGAAGCCGAAGAAGTCGAGGGCTTCCCCGGGGGCGCCGTAGTACGCGATGCGCCCGCCGGGCGCCAGGACCAGGAGGCGGTCGCAGCCTTCGAGGTTGAGCACGCTGTGGGTGACGACGATGACCGTGCGGCCGTCGTCCGCGAGGTCGCGCAGCATGTTCATCACCGAGCGGTCCATGCCGGGGTCGAGTCCGGAGGTGGGCTCGTCCAGAAAGAGCAGGGAGGGCTTGGTGAGGAGTTCCAGGGCGACGGAGACGCGTTTGCGCTGGCCTCCGGAGAGGCTGTGGATGGGCTGGTCGGCGCGCTGTTCGAGGCCGAGTTCACCGATCACCTCGTCGACCCGGGCCTGGCGTTCGGCCTTGGCGGTGTCCTGCGGGAAGCGCAGTTCGGCGGCGTAGGTGAGGGCGCGCCGGACGGTGAGCTGGGAGTGCAGGATGTCGTCCTGCGGGACGAGGCCGATGCGGCTGCGCAGTTCGGCGTAGTCGCGGTAGAGGTCGCGTCCGTCGTACAGGACGGTGCCCTGGTCGGCGGGGCGCAGGCCGGTCAGTGCGCCGAGCAGGGTGGACTTGCCGGCTCCGCTGGGGCCCACGACGGCGAGCAGGCATTTGGCGCCGACGGGGAAGGAGACCTGGTCGAGGAGGGTCTTGCGGCCGCGGTCGACGGCGACGGTGAGGCCCTGGACGTCGAGGGATACCTCTCCGGTGTCCACGTACTCCTGGAGCTGGTCGCCGACGAGGCAGAAGACCGAGTGGCCGATGCCGACGATGTCGCCCTCGGTGACGGGGGTGGCCCGGGTCACGGCGGCGCCGTTGAGGTAGGTGCCGTTGTGGCTGCCGAGGTCGACGATCTCGTAGCTGCCGTCGGCGAGGGCGTGCAGCTCGGCGTGGCGGCGGGACACGGTGAGGTCGTCGACGACCAGGTCGCTGTCGGGGGCGCGGCCGATGCGCACGGCGGTGCGGACGGGCAGCGGACGTACGGTCGTCGGCTGCCGGAAGGTGCCGGTCATGGCCGGGTTCGCGATCTGGGAGGGGCGGCCGGTGCCGGGCGCGGGGGGTGGTGCGGGCGCCGGCGGCGCGGGACCGATGACGGCGGCGCGCGGCCCGTCCTCGACGCTGCCGAAGCGCAGCTCGGTGCCGACGCCGACGCTCCACTCGTGGACGCGGTGACCGTCGGCGAAGGTGCCGTTGGTGCTGCCCTCGTCCTCAAGCGTCCAGTGGTCGCCGTCCGGGCGCAGGATCGCGTGGTGCCAGGAGACGCGGGCGTCGTCGAGGCAGATCTCGCAAAGGGGGTCCCGACCGACGTGGTAGATCCGGTCGGGATCCATCTCGGTGGCGCCCCAGTCGGTCACCAGGACGAGCTGGGGCGCGGTCGGCACACTTGGGCGCTGGACCATGACCAGATTTTCCCACGATCGCGAAGGTCCGGCACCGGTCGAGCATCGTCGCAGGTCAGAGCCCTCTTATGGGTAATGACAACGGTCCCCGTTGCAGCCTTTGCCGATCCTGGCGGGGTGCGCTTCACTTCACGCGACGGACCCGAACACACGGGCGCCGCGACGAGACGGGGGACGCCATGAGTGGGCACGACCACGCGCACGACGGCCACGGGCACGGGAACGGCAAGGGGCGCGGCAACGGGTCCGCGGGCCACGACCACGGCCACGGTCCCGGAGGGCACAGCCACGGCGTGGCGGCCGATGCCGACCGGCGCTGGCTGGCGATCGCGCTCGCCCTGATCGGCGGGTTCATGGCCGTCGAGGTGGTCGTCGGCGTCATGGCCAACTCGCTGGCGCTGATCTCCGACGCGGCCCACATGCTGACCGACGCGGTCTCGATCGTCCTGGCGCTGATCGCCATGCGGCTGGCCGCGCGCCCCGCCCGCGGCGGCTTCACGTACGGCCTCAAGCGGGCGGAGATACTCTCCGCCCAGGCGAACGGGCTGACGCTGATCCTGCTGGCGGTCTGGCTGGCGTACGAGGCGGTGCGGAGGCTGATGAACCCGCCGCCGGTGGAGGGCGGGCTGGTCGTCGTGACGGCGCTCGCGGGCATCGCCGTCAATGTGGCCGCGGCCTGGTGCATCTCCCGGGCGAACCGTTCGACGCTCGTCGTCGAGGGCGCCTACCAGCACATCCTGAACGACCTCTTCGCCTTCATCGGCACCGCGATCGCCGGTCTGATCGTGCTGACCACCGGTTTCCGGCAGGCGGACGCGATCGCCACGCTGGTCGTGGTGGTGCTGATGATCAAGGCGGGTTACGGGCTGGTCCGCGAGTCCGGCCGGATCCTCCTGGAGGCCGCCCCGGCCCATGTGGACCCGGACGCGGTCGGCGACCGCCTCGTCGGGCACCCGCCCGTCACCGAGGTGCACGACCTGCACATCTGGACGATCACCTCGGGCCAGGCGGCCCTGTCCGCGCACGTGCTGGTGGAGCCGGCGGGAGACTGCCACGCCGTCCGCCGGGACCTGGAGCAGCTGCTCGACAAGGAGTACGGGATCACGCACACCACCCTCCAGGTGGACCACGCACAGGACTCCCTGCTCACGGTCGGCCGCGCGGGCGGGGGTCCGTCCGACGCGCACTGCGCGGACGCGCACGGTCCGGTCCACCGGCAGGGCCCGCACGCCCACTGACGGCAGAACCCGTACCCGCACCACTGACCCGGGTCCGTACGGGGCATGGATGTACCCATGACGCACAAACGCAGTGCCGGACTGCTCCTCTTCCGGCGGACCGGTCCGGAGCCGGAGCCCGGTGTCGAGGTACTCCTCGGACATATGGGCGGCCCGCTCTGGGCCGGGCGGGTGACCGGGGACTGGGCCATCCCCAAGGGTGAATACGGGCCGGAGGAGACTCCGCGGGACGCGGCCCGCCGCGAGTTCACCGAGGAGATCGGGCTGCCCCCGCCGGAGGGCGAGTACCTCCCGCTCGGCGAGGTACGTCTGACCAGCGGAAAGCTGGTGACCATCTGGGCGGTGGAGGCGGATCTCGACCCCGCGCTGATGGTGCCCGGAACCTTCTCGATGGAGTGGCCTCCGCACTCCGGGAACGTCCAGGAGTTCCCGGAGCTGGACCGGGTGGCCTGGTTTGCTCCACCACTGGCGCAAAACATGCTGATGCCCTCCCAACTTCCGTTCCTGGAGAGGCTGTTGGAGCTCCTGAAGGTTTGACCCACACTTGCACTTGCCAACACCCTTACCTGCATGGACATTGCACACATGACGAACGTCGTGCTGGTGGGAACCTTGGACACCAAGGGTGTGGAGTACGGCTGGCTGCGGGAGAGGCTGCTGCGCGCCGGCGTCGAAGTGGTACTGGTCGACACAGGAATCATGGGCGAACCCCGGGTGCCCGCCGACGTACCGCGTGACGCGGTGGCCCGGGAGGCCGGAACGGAACTGTCGGAACTGCGCACGGCCGCCGACCGGGGTGCGGCCGTGACCACCATGGCGAGGGGCGCGGAGGCGACCCTCTTACGCCTGCACGCCGAGGGCAGGCTGCACGGGGTGCTCGCCATCGGCGGGAGCGGCGGCACCTCCATCGCCACCCGGGCGATGCGCGCCCTGCCGCTGGGCGTACCGAAACTGATGGTCTCGTCCATGGCGTCCGGGGACGTCCGCCCCTATGTGGGCTCTTCGGACATCACCATGATGTACAGCGTGGTGGACATCGCGGGGATCAACAGCATCTCCGCACCGGTCCTCGCGAACGCCGTGGCGGCGATCACCGGGATGGCCCGGGCCTACGCCCGCACCTCCGCGGAGGGCCACCCGCCCCGGCTGGGCGAGGGCGGCCGCCCCCTGGTCGCGGCGAGCATGGCGGGCGTGACCACGGCCGGGGTGGACGCGGCACGCGAGCGGCTGACGGAACTCGGCTACGAGGTGCTGGTCTTCCACGTCAGCGGCACCGGCGGCCGCACTCTGGAGACCCTGGCCGGCCAGGGGATCTTCGCGGGCGTCCTCGACCTCACCCTCAGCGAGCTCGCCGACGACCTGTGCGGGGGCATCCTCACCGCGGGCCCGGACCGGCTCAGCGCGGCCGGGCGGGCCGGAATCCCGCAGGTGGTGAGCCTGGGGGCGCTGGACATGGTGAAGTTCGGCCCGCTGGAGAGCCTGCCCCCGCAGGTCCGCGACCGGGGCGTCCACGTCCACAATCCGTCCATCACGGTGACCCGTACGACCATGGCCGAATGTGCGGAGCTCGGCCGCCGGGTCGCCGCCAAACTGCGCGTGGCGAACGGCCCCACGGCGGTCTGCGTCCCGCTCCGTGGACTGTCCACGCTCGGCGCGCCGGGCGGGCCGTACCATGACGCCGGCGCGGACCGGGCCCTGTTCTCGGCACTGCGCGAGGGCCTGCGGGGCAGTGCCACCAGGCTCTACGACTACGACACGCACATCAACGATCCGGCCTTCGGGCGGGCGGCGGCCGACCGGCTGCACGCCATGATCGGGGCCCTGTCGGCCGCGGCCTGAGCCGTCCGCCGTGGTTGGGAACCGGCCACGGCGGAAACCACGTCCCAGGGGGCGTCCGGTCCGGGGAGGGCCGGTGGACGCCGGTCCGGGACCGGTCGTCCGAGCGATGCGGCGGCGCCACACGGCAGGCAGGGGGCAGGAACGATGAACGACACGCGGGCGGCATGGTCGGTCCCCGGTTACACCGAGGTCCGTGAGCTCGGTTCGGGCGGCAGCGGCCGCGTGGTCCTCGCCGTCCACGACGGCACGGGCACCCCGGTCGCGGTGAAGTACCTCAGCGACCGGCTGCGCCAGGATCCGGCGTTCGTCGGGGAGTTCCGGGCCGAGGCCCGCCTCCTGGGCGGGCTGGAGACCCCGTACGTGGTCAGGCTGTACGAGTACGTGGAGGCGTCCGGCGGCGCGGCCATCGTCATGGAGCTGGTGGACGGCATCTCCCTGCGCGCCCTGCTGAAGCAGTCCGGGCGGGCCGACGCCGAGGCCGCGCTGGTGGTCCTCAAGGGGTCCCTGCTCGGGCTCGCCGCGGCGCACCGGGCGGGCGTCGTCCACCGGGACTACAAGCCGGAGAACGTACTGGTCGCCACGGACGGCTCGTCGAAGCTGGTGGACTTCGGGATCGCGGCGAACCGGGGCAGCACGCCCGGCGTGGCCGGAACGCCCGCCTACATGGCTCCCGAGCAGTGGCAGGGCCGGCCGGCCTCGCCGGCGGCCGACGTGTACGCGGCGACGGCGACCTTCTTCGAGTGCCTCACGGGCCGCAAGCCCTACGACGGGGAGAACTTCGCCGAGCTCGCCGTCCAGCACATCGAGGCGCCGGTACCGGAGACGGAAGCGCCCGAGCCCGTCCGTCCGCTGATCCGGCGGGGCCTCGCGAAGGCGCCCGAGCAGCGGCCGGAGAACGCCGAGGCGTTCGTGGCCGAGCTGGAGGGCGTGGCGCTGGCGGCGTACGGGCCCGACTGGGAGGAGCGCGGGCAGCGCAAGCTGGCGGCGCTGGCCGCCCTGCTGCCGCTGCTGTTCCCCTCGGCGGGCGGCCCGGCGGCGGGTACCACGGCGTTCGCCACGACCAAGGTGCCCAGCGGTTCCGGCTGGGCACCGGGGCGCCGCGGCTGGCTCGCGGCGGGCGTGGCGCTGGTGCTGGGAACCGTGCTGGTCCTGACGACGGACGCGATCGGCGCGGCCCCGGACGCGGCTTCGGCGGTGAGCGCCTTCGCCACGACGAGCGCGGCCCCGCCCGGTTCGGCCTCGCCGAGCCCGAACCCGAGCCCGACGGACTCCGCCTCCCCTTCGCCGAGTCCGAGCCCCTCGGCGTCCCCGAGCCCCTCGCCGTCCGCGTCCACGTCCACCTCCCCGTCGGCTTCTCCGTCGTGGCCGACGAGCCCCACCCCGAAGCCGACGGTGAGCTGGCCGCCCACGCCGACCCCGACACCGACGCCCACACCGACACTGAAGGTCACGGACGTCTCCGTGTCGCTCAAGACCGGCGTCTACCGGGGCGACGCGACGATCTCGGTCACCTCCCAGGGCACCGGCTCGGTCACCGTGACGGTGGAGTGGTTCCTGGACAGTGCGCAAGGCTCCTACTCCGTCCGCGACGGCGACGCGGAGTCGTTCGTCGTCCAGGCCGGCTCGACGGCCACCCAGGTCAGGTCCCACACCTTCGCGCGCGACCGCGGCTGCTACGGCGGGGTCCGGGTCACCACCAAGCCCACCGCCGGGAACAAGTCCGCGTCGGCCTCGCAGTACCTGCTGCGCTGCCAGGAGGTGCCCCGATGAGCGGTTCCGGCGCCCCCGAGGGTGACGACTACAGCGCCACCGTCCTCGGCAGCCACTGGTTCAGCGGTCCCCCGGACACGACCAAGCGGATGGCTCCCGAGGAGGTGGCCCCCGACCGGGTCGAGGGCTCCGTGCTCCGGTTCGGGCCCGGGGTCACCGCGGCCATGCCCGCGCCGTTCCCCGTCGACGTCTCGACGGCCGTCGTACCGCCGCCCCGGCGGCGCCGCCTGGCCGGTCTGCGGCGGTACGCCCTCGCTGCGCTCGTCCTGGCCGCGGTCCTCGCGTACCTCGGGTGGCAGCGGCTCGGGCCCGGCATCGAGGTCCGGGACGTGGCCGTGAGCACCGATCCCAAGGGCCCGGCCTGTGACGCGGCGGCCGATGTGGTGGCCGTGGTGGCGACCAACGGGCGCCCGGGCATCCTCACCTACCGGTGGGTGCGCAGCGACGGCACCCGCTCCGAGCAGCTGACCGAGCGGGTGCCGCGCGGGCAGCGGGAGGCCCGGCTGCACCTGCTGTGGACCTTCCAGGGCAAGGGGAGCTACCCGGCGAAGGCGGAGCTGCAGCTGGTGTCGCCCGGTCAGCGCACGGCCGCGGTGGACTTCACGTACCGCTGTTCCCCGTAGGCCTCTTGCGGATCGTGCCGGGCAGCCGGATGACGGCGAGTCCGCCGTCGAGGTCGACCCGGGTGCGCGGCGGTGCGCCGTCCTCCTCGTCGTCGCGCATGACGAGGGCGCTCTGCCGCTCCTTGAGCTCGTTCTGCTTGCCGGGCGAGAAGCTGGCGTGCAGCTGCTCGAAGCCGGTGGCGGACATCTGCCCCTGGCGGCCGTTCCAGCGCCAGGGCAGCAGCCCGGCGCGGCCCGCGCGGACCAGTGCCAGGTCCAGGAAGGCCATGGCGGTGAGCACCAGAGCCAGACCGGGAAGGGTCATGAAGACGACGAAGCCCATGCGGCGACGGTAGCCGAAGCGGCTGCCGCGTCCGCGCGGGAAGGCCCGCGGCCCCTTTGGGGAGTGGCCGCGGGCCGTTTCGCATTCCGCCCCCGCCGCAACCGGGGGACGGAAGTCAGGGGGCGACCGGGGTCAGAACCGGGCGTGCGCGGTGATGTCCGCCTCGAACTCGCCCGTCATCGCCGGGGTCACCGTCGGCCGGCACTGCCGGACCGCCGCCAGGTAGTCCTCCGTGGTCGCGCCCAGCTGCGCGGCCGCCGCGCCCCGCGCGCCCACCGCCTCCAGGTCCCGCTCGAAGGACACCTGCGCCGCGATCCGCGCCGCGTGCTCGATGTCGGCCGGCGTGAACAGCTCGGTGGCCGCCACCAGGGCGTTCACGTCGACGTCGGCGCGGCCGGCCGTGTAGCGGGACCAGATGGCGGCGCGCGCCCCGGCGTCCGGGGTGCCGATCGGGATGAGGTAGTCGAAGCGTCCGGGCCGCAGGAAGGCCGGGTCGAGGGAGCGGATGGAGTTGGTGGCGCACACCAGCAGCCGCTCGTCGCCCTCCCGGAAGCCCGGTATCAGTTTCAGCAGCTCGTTCGTCACCCCGTGGATCCCGCCGGGCTGCGCGGGCTCGGTGCGCACCGGTGCGATCTCCTCGACCTCGTCGATGAAGACGAGTACGCGCTCCAGCTCGGCGATCCGGGCGAACGCGTCGCGCAGCGCGGCGGCCAGGTTTCCCTCGTCGGCGAGGCGGGAGGGGAGCAGTTCCACGAAGGGCCAGCCGAGCCGGGAGGCGATGGCCCGGGCGAAGGTGGTCTTGCCGGTGCCGGGCGGGCCGAAGAGGGTGATGGCGCGCGGCGGCCGCACCCCGTGCGAGGCGGCCCGCTCGGGCTCGGCGAGCGGCAGCACCACGCGCCGCTCGATGAGGTCCTTCTCCTTCTCCATGCCGGCGACCTTGGTCCACAGGTCGTTGGGCAGGAAGCGGCCGCCGAGGTCGTCGAGGAGGCCCGCGGCCGGTCCGTGCAGCGGCTCGGTCTTCTCGAAGTAGGCGACGGCCGGCTGCCGGGTGTATCCGGCGTTGAGGAGGCCCTCGCCGAGCATGTCCTCCTCGGGCAGGACGTACGCGATGCGGCCGACGCGCGCGGCGATGAGCCGTCGCTCCAGTTCGACGAGCAGGGCGCTGGCCAGGCCCCGGCCGCGCCAGCCGGCGGCGATCGCGATGCGCATGACCCAGGCCCGTTCGCCGGTGACGCAGGCGAGCGCCGCGCCGATGGGGACGCCCTGGTGGACGGCGACCACACAGGGCTGGCGGTCGGTCAGCGCGCTGATGCACTCGGCGAGCGAGAAGACGGACTCCTGTCCGAGTTCGGCCGTGGTGTCGATCAGATGGACCACCGCTGCGAGATCGCTCTCGCGGTAGTCGTGGATGAGCCAGTTCACCGGGTACCGCCCCTCGTTCGTGCTCCTGCGGCGAGGCTAGGGGCGGAGGGGCCGCACGATCACGCTCCGTGGTGCACAACACCCGGTCCGGAAACCGTCCGTGGCGTCCATAGACTGGTGCTTTCCGCCGAAGCCCCGTACCGAGGATCCGCGCACCTTCATGCCTTCCGACATATCCGCCATATCCGAATCCCGAAGTCGGCGCGTCGTGGTGTGGCTGGTCCCCCTGCTGTGGACCCTGGGGCTCGGTCTGTGGGGGCTCTCCCGGCAGGACAGCGTGTGGCGGGACGAGGCGGCTACCTGGCAGGTGGCCGGCCGGTCGGCGGGTGAGATATGGGCGATGCTCGGACACGTGGATGCCGTGCACGGGCTCTACTACCTGCTGATGCACTGCCTCTTCGAGGTCTTCGGGGCGAGTACGGCGACCCTGCGGCTGCCGTCGGTGCTGGCCGTCTCGGCCACCGCGGCGTGCGTGGCGCTGATCGGGCGGCGCCTGGCCGGGTTCTGGGCGGGCCTCGGCGGCGGGCTGGCCCTCGGGCTGCTGCCGGCGGTCCAGTTCTACCTCCAGGAGGGCCGCCCGTACGCGCTGGTCGCGGCGGGGGCCGGGCTCTCCACGCTGCTGCTGGTCTCGCTCCTGGAGCGCGGGCCGGGCAGGCGGGCCTGGCCGCGCTGGGCGGCGTACGGGATCACCGTGCTGGTGTGCGCCCTGCTGAACTGGCTGTCCCTGCTGGTCCTGCCCGCGCACGCGGCGACCCTGGGGTGGGCGCGGGCCGGGCGGCGGGTGTGGCTGCGCTGGGCGGCGTACGGCTCGGGCGCGGTGGCGGGGGCGCTGCCGCTGATCCTGTTCAGCCGCGGCCAGTCCGACCAGGTGTCGTGGATACCGCCCCTGGGCTGGCCCATGCTGATCGGGCCGGGAATCCTCCTGTCGATCGGCGGGCTGGGCGCGTGGGCGGACCGGCCGGACCGCTCGGTCCGCCCGGACCGCAAGGCGCTGTCGGTGGCCGCGGTCGGCCTGCCGCTGCTGGCGGTGCCGCAGCTCGGGCTGATCGGGCTGTCCCTGGTGCAGCCGCTGTTCCAGGACCGGTACGTGCTGTTCAGCATGGTGGGGCTGGCGCTGCTGATCGGCGCCGCGCTGGGCGCCGCCGTACGGGCCTGCGCGCCCCGCCTCCCGAGGGCGGCGGGTCTGCTGGTGCCGGGCGTGGTCGGGGTCTCGGTGCTGGCCCTGCTGCCGGTGGAACTGGACAAGCGGGCCCCGGCCAGCCGGATCGACGACGTGCTCGCGGTGGCCGGCGAGGTGGCCGGGCTGAAGCGGGACGGGGACGCGGTGGTGTTCGTCCCGGCCGCGCGACGGGACACGGCGCTGGTCTCGCCCGGCGCCTTCGGGGGTCTGGCCGATGTGGCGCTGGCCGCGTCCCCGGCCGACTCGGCCACCCTCAAGGGCGAGGAGGCGGACCCCGCGCGGATCCGGGCGGCGCTGCTCGGGCAGCGGCGGGTGCTGCTGGTGACGGACGCGGAGAAGGTGGCGAAGCCGCCGTCGGCGGAGCGGGACCGGGCCAAGGCGGCGGTCCTGCGGGAGCACTTCGCGGTGGTGGCGGACCGGCAGGTGCGGGGGCGCCGGGTGACGGTGTACGAGCGGCTCGGATAGCCGCCGATCGGCTGCCGACATCCGACATAGCGGGGCCTGTCCGGGCATGCCCCGGCCTTCACACGGGCTTCACAGGATTCACAGGGGATTCATACGGAACTCCATCCTCCGGACATAGGTTCGGCGGGCAGGGTGGAAAAATGATCCACTCCACGCTCCTCCGACCGGCCCGGCGCACCCGTGCGCGGCGGGCGTCGCGGATCCTGCTCGCACTGACCGCGATGGCCGCGCTGGTCGGCGTGGACCTGCCCGACGCCGCCGCCGGACCACCGCTCGGCGTCACCGCGTGGGCGCTGCCCGGCGCCACCACCAACCGGGTGGGCGCGCTCTTCGCGGGCGGGCAGGGCGGCGGACATCACTGCACCGCCGCCGTGGTGCACAGCGAGGAGGGCGATGTGATCGCCACCGCCGCGCACTGCCTGGAGAGCCCGGACACCACCGTCTTCGCGCCGGGCTACCGCGACGGCAAGGCCCCGTTCGGATTCTGGAAGCTCACCGGCGCGTACATCGCACCGGGCTGGACGGACGGGCAGGACCCGGACGACGACATCGCCTTCGCGACAGTGGCCCCGGTGGACGGCGGGCGGACCGGGACCGTGGAGGACCTCGTGGGCGGTTTCCCGGTCGCCGCCGAGCAGCCGGACGACGCCAGGGTGACGGTCATCGGCTACCCGCGGACCCTGGAGGCCCCGGTGCGCTGCGCGAACACCACCGACCTGCTCTCCGCGACCCAGCGCCGGATCGGCTGCCCGGACCTCACCGGCGGCACCAGCGGGAGCCCCTGGCTGGTGAACGGGGCACTGGCCGGCGTACTCGGCGGCTACGAGGGCGGCGGAAGCGTCCCGGAGATCTCGTACAGCGCGGTCATGGGCGACCGGGCGGCGCAGCTGTACCGGGAGGCACGGTCCTGAGGCCTTGAGGTCTGCCAGGACACCCCAGCGGACACGGTCTAGTGCTGTGACCGGCAAGGTTTGCCGGGTTGCGGCGTCCGGTGTGGTGCGTCGCAAGGCGGAGGTCCGCGGCTTGTACTGGACGTACTTGCGCGGTCCGACAACGCGGCGAGGTGCCGTACCGGGCGTCGCAACCCGGTGAACCTTGCCGGTCACAGCACTAGCGGCCGGCCGGGATGCGTTCCGCGTCGGGCGCCGAGGGCTGGGCGGGAAGCCGGTCGATCGACGGGCCGCGCGGGGTGGCCGACCGGATGTCCTGCACCCCGCTGCGCAGCCGGTCGCGCAGGCGTCGGCCGAGCGGGCGTTCCACGAGCCGGTGGATGAGCCAGGCGAGCAGCAGCATCACGGCGGTCACGCCGATGACCAGGGGTACGGGCGCCACGTCCCGGCGGAAGTGATGGATGAAGGTCAGCCCGGCCATCATGTGGATCAGGTAGAGCGGGTACGTGAGCGCTCCGGCGTGCGGGAGCCAGCGCCACCGGACGCCGTCGAGGGCGCCGAGCGCTATGGCCGCCATCAGGGCGAACCCCAGCACGATGACCAGGTGGGCGGGCCAGGCGGGCGTCCGGTCGGTGGCGGCCCGGCCCAGGCTGGAGATCATGCGGGCGTGCACATGGTGCTGCGCGAGGAGGAACTGGACGCCGACGACGGCCCACAGGACGGCGTTCGGCCGGAACCGGCGCATGAGGTAGAAGGCGATGCCGGCGATGAAGTACGGGGACGAGGTCGAGACCGCGAAGAAGGACAGCACGCCGTTGTCGGCGGTGGGTGCCACGACGCCGGCCAGGGTCCACGCCGCACAGAACAGGACGCAGTTGCGGTAGGTCACGCCGCGCATGACCACGATCGCGAACAGCATGTAGAACTTGAGCTCGACGAAGAGGGTCCAGTAGGCGTCGTCGATGTTCGGGACGCCGAGGCCGGTCTGGAGCATCGACAGATTCACCAGGACGTCACTGAACGCCTTGACCTGCCTGACCTCGGACCAGGAGTACAGCACGAGGGCCGTGAAGGCGACGGCCGCCCAGTAGGCGGGGAAGAGCCGGGAGACCCGGGACACCGCGAAGTCACCCACGGAGCGGCCCCAGGCGCTCATACAGATGACGAACCCGCTGACGAGGAAGAAGATCTCGACGCCGAGCCAGCCGTAGACGGCGAACGGGTGGGCGGTCGGGAAGATCTCCGCGGGCGCCTTCCCCCAGGCGCTTTCGAGGGCGAAGTAGTGGTAGAAGAGCACGCCGAGCGCGGCGAGCACCCGCACCCCGTCGAGGGCCGCCAGGCGCCCGCCGGGGACGGCTCCGGCCGACGCGCGGCCATGGCCGCCCGCCTGCGACTCTCCGGCTGAACTGCGCGAGCCCATCCTCCGACCACCCTCTCGAATGTACGACTGTCCGATAACCGCCTTGGATCAGCGGAACCATACAGCGCACGTCCGCGCAGCCCGCCATGCCGGTCCGGGTGCTACGTGAGAGCGGCGGGGGCCTCGAACCAGGTCGGCTCATCGAGCAGGGACCGGTGGATCCGGTCCAGGCCGAAGGGATCCAGCGGCGGCAGCGCGTCCACCTCGAACCAGGCCACTTCGAGGGACTCGTGGTCGTTGGCCCGCGCCTCGCCGCCCGTCGCGCGGCAGCGGAAGGTGATGTCCTGGAACTGGCAGATGTCACCGTTGGGGTAGGTCATCGGCTCCGTCATCTGGACGAGGACCACGCGCTCGACGACGCAGCGCACCGCCGTCTCCTCGTACACCTCGCGCACGGCGGTCTCGGCGGGCTGCTCCCCCGGCTCGGCGATTCCGCCGACCACCGCCCACTGCCCGGTGTCGGAGCGCCGGCCGAGCAGCACCCGGCCGAGATCGTCGAAGACGATGGCCGTGACTCCGGGCAGCAGGAGCAGCTGGTGCCCGGCGGTGGCGCGGATCCGGCGGATGAAATCGGGTGTGGTCATGTCCCGACCCTACGAGGCCGCCGGACCGGATCCGGACTCAGGCGGCGCGGCGCGAGCGGATCCGGCGGTTCAGGATCCACCCGAAGCCGCCCGCGGCCAACAGGAGCAGTGCGTACTCCGGGAGCGGACCGACGACCGTGGCCGGGGTGCGGCCGGAGCGCAGCGGGATCTCGGCGACCAGCGCGTCCGCGGTGAACATCCTGGTCTGCGAGACGATCTTCCCGTCGGGGCGGATGACGGCGCTGACCCCGCTGGTGACGGGGACGAGGACGGTGCGGCTGTGCTCGACGGCGCGGATCCGGTCCATGGCGAGCTGCTGGTAGGTCATCTGGGTCCGGCCGAAGGTGGCGTTGTTGCTGGGTACGGCGATCACCTGGGCGCCGTCCTGGACGGTGGACCGGACGGCGTCGTCGAAGGCGGCCTCGAAGCAGGTGACCATGCCGACGCCGGTGCCGGCCATGTCGAAGACGCCGGGGTCCTTGCCGGGACCGAAGTCGCGGCGCACCCGGTCCACGTCGGAGCTGAAGAGGCGGACGACGGAGCGCATCGGGATGCGCTCGCCGAAGGGCTGGATCTTGCGCTTGTCGTAGGTCGCGGTGGGGCCCTTGACCGGGTCCCACAGGATCATCGTGTTGCGCAGCGGGCCCGTCTCCGGGGCCACCACGGCGCCGATGGCGACGGGCACGCCGATGGCCTTGACGGCCTGGTCGATGACGTCGTGGGCGTCGGGCTCGGCGTACGGGTCGAGGTCGGAGGAGTTCTCCGGCCAGACGACGAAGTCGGGCTTCGGGGCGCGGCCGGCCTTGACGTCCTCGGCGAGCTGGACGGTGCGCCGGGCGTGGTTGTCGAGGACGGCCCGGCGCTGGGAGTTGAAGTCGAGGCCGAGGCGGGGCACGTTGCCCTGGATGACGGCGACCACGGCGGTGCCGTCCTCGGCCGCGTCGGAGACCAGCGGGCGGGCGGCGAGGCCCACGCCGATCGGGGCGGCGACGGTGAGCGCGGTCAGCGCGGCGGTGGTGCGACCGGGGTGGCGGCGGGCGGTGCGCAGGACCTCGTAGAGGCCGAATCCGCAGACGGCGACACCGAAGGAGAGCAGGGGGGTGCCGCCGAGGGCGGCGAGGGGGGTGAAGACGCCGTCGGCCTGTCCGAAGGCGAGCTTGCCCCAGGGGAAGCCGCCGAAGGGGGCCCGGGCCCGCAGGGCCTCGCCCGCGACCCAGACGGCGGCGGCGAACAGCGGCCAGGCCGGGAGCCGGCTGACCAGGGCGATACCGAGGCCGGTGAGGCCGATGAGGAGGGCTTCGAGGGTGCTCAGCGCCAGCCAGGGCACCGGGCCGACCTCCTCACCGGTCCAGACGAGGAGCGGCAGCAGGTAGCCGAGTCCGGCGAGGAGTCCGAGGCCGAAGCCGGCCCGGGCGCGGCGGCCGTGGAGGCAGCCGGCGAGCAGGGCGAGGGCGAAGGGGGCCAGCCACCACAGCGGGCGGGGCGGGAAACTGAGGTAGAGCAGTACGCCCGAGAGGGCGGCGAGCAGGGCACGCAGCAGCCACAGTCCCTTCCGGTTCGCGGCGGACCGGGCGGTCGCGGGGGGCGTGGCCGCCTCGGCCCGGGGCCCGTCGGCGGACTGCGAGGGCTCGTTCCCGGTCGCGCGGGTGACACTGCTGCTCATCTGGCGGAGTGTACGTCCCCGCACCTCGCGGAGCGGTATGCGCCCGGCCGCGCTCCGCAGGACACCTCTACCGGGCGAGGGCGCGCAGGTGGGCGCGGATGACGCGGACGGCGTTCTCGGCGTCGTCGACGGTGACGGTGAACCGCTTGCCGTCGTCGAGGACGAGGGCCAGGCCCTCGCCGCGCCGGACGATGATCGCGGTGCCCTTCTCGGGGCGCCAGCGGTGCCCCCAGCCTCCCCATTGCTGCGGGGTGATGCTGGGGACGAACTCGGCGGAGGTGACCTGCGTGAGCCGGATCCTGCGGCGGGGCACCCCTATGTGGCCGCAGCGCACTTCCATGGCCTCGGCGTCGACGGTGACGGCGACGTGCACGAAGGCCAGGGTGCCGTAGAGGATGAGCAGCCCGACGGCGAGGCAGCCGATCACGGACATGAGCAGCGGGATGATGCCGGCGGTCCAGGCGTAGTCGACGGCGAGTTCGACACCGAGCGCCAGACAGGCCGCGCCGACGGCGGCGAGCAGCCACTGCACACGGTTGGAGGCGCGGCCCGCCCAGAGCGGACCCGAAGGGTGACCCGTCATGAGTAGCAGCGTACTCACGTTCCGCTTGCCCGCCACCGTCCCTCGCCCACTCGGTGCAGCGCGGCTCCCGCACGGCGGACGAGCGCGTCGCGCAGGGCCGGGTGGCGGCCGGTCATGAAGCGGTGCAGGTTCCGGGAGGCGAAGGCGACGCGCTGGGCGCTGCGGCGGCGTTCGCTGTCGTACGCGCGCAGGGCGCCGGGCAGCCCGGCCGGCCCGGCCGCGGCGACGGCGCGGGTCAGGGCCTCGGCGTCGAGGAGGGCGGTGCAGGCGCCCTGGCCGAGGTTGGGTGTCATGGCGTGCGCGGCGTCGCCGACGAGGGCGATCCGGCCGTCGGCGACGAAGCTGGGCAGTGCGGGGTACAGGTGGCGCATCTCGTACCGGATCCAGGTCGCGGGATCGGTCTCGGCCAGCACGCGCGGGATGGGGTCGTGCCAGTCGGCGAAGGCCTCCCGTACCTCCTGGGCGGTGGTCGCCCCGGGGACGGCGGCGTACCAGTTGGTGCGGCCGGCCTCGACGGGGGTCATGCCGAAGAAGCGGCCCGCGCCCCAGGTCTCGCCGTAGCGGCCGGTCTCGAATCCGGCGGTGCCGATCCAGGCGGCCGTGCCGACCGGGCGCGGGCCGCAGGCCCGGCCGAAGTGCGCCGTACGCACCGCGCTGTTGATGCCGTCGGCGCCGACGACCAGGTCGGCGGCGAGTGCGGCCGGGTCGGTGAGGTGCCGGCCGTACGCGATCCGCTCGCCGCCGAGCCGGTCGAGCGCGGCGAGCAGCGCGTCGATGAGGTGGGGCCGGGATATGAGCAGTTCGGGGCGGCCCGCCCTGCGCTCGATCCGTTCGAGCGGGAGGGCGGCCAGCACCGTCCCGTCGGGGCGCCGGATCCGGGCTCCCCGGTACGGGACCGCCCGCGCCCGCAGCGCGTCGCCGAGGCCGAGCCGGTCGAGCGCGGTCTGGGCGGAGGGGTGGATCCCGAAGGCGGTTCCGTAGCGTTCGAGCGCGGTGCGCCGTTCGAGGACGGTCACCTCCCAGCCCGCGCGGCGCAGGCCGACGGCGGTGGCGAGTCCGCCGACCCCCGCGCCGACGACCACGGCCGTGCCCGCTCCGTGCCCCGGTCCCCGCCCGCTGGAGGTTTCGCTCATGGCCCGCCCCTTCGCCGCACGCCGGCAATCACCACAGGTGTGGTACTACATCTGTGGTACCACGGTTGTGGTTAAGGTGGCAACGTGAATCAGGACCGGAGGGACCGGCTGCGGGACGCGGCCATCGCCGTACTGGCGCAGGAGGGCGGGCGCGGGCTGACCCACCGGGCCGTCGACGCGGCCGCCGCGGTGCCGACGGGCACCGCCAAGAACTATTTCCCGACCCGCGACGCCCTGCTGCGGGCCGCGGCCGAACGCTGCGCGGAGCAGTACCGGGCGCTGGCGCGGGCCCTGGCGGGCGCCGGGCAGGGGCAAGGGCCCTTTCCCGGACCGGAATCGGGACCGGGACCGGAATCGGGACCGGGACCGGGACCGGGACCGGGACCGAAATCGGGACCGGAATCGGAATCGGGACCGGAGTCCGGGCCGGGACCGGAGTCCGGGCCGGGTTCCGGACCAGTGCCTGCCGACGCGCCGCAGCTCGCGGCTCTGCTCGCGGGGCTGCTGCGCAACACGGCCGGGCCCGGCCGCACCCGCGTGCTGGCGTATCTGGAGCTCCAGGCCGAGGCGGCGCGCCGGCCCTGGCTGGCCGCGCTGCTGGACCATGTCGCGGCGGCCGATTTCACCGCGCACGCCTACCTGCTGCGCGCGGCCGGACTGGCGGCCGGGCCGGAGCGGGCCCGCGCGCTGACCCTCGCCCTGCACGGCGCCATCCCCCACCTGCTGACGGGCGCCCCGGCGACCCTGGCGGCGGCCGGCCTGGACGACCTGGACCGCTTCACGCGCGAACTGCTGGCGTCCGTGTGCGAGGAGGAGACCAGGTGATCACCCGACTGGACCGGGCCGTGGGAGCCGTCATCGGCTCGGCGGCGGGCGACGCACTGGGCGCGCCCTACGAGTTCGGGGCGGCTGGGGAACTGACCGCGCGCGGCGCGGAGATGGCCGGGGGCGGCGGCTGGGACCCCGGCGAGGCCACGGACGACACACAGATGGCCGTCCTGGTCGCGGACTCCCTGCTGGAGTGCGGCGGTCTCGAACTCCCCGACCTCTTCGGCCGGTTCCAGCGGTGGGCGGCCGGGCAGCCCAAGGACATAGGGCTGCAGACCGAGGACGTGCTGACCAACGGCGAGTCCTGGGAGCTCGCCGCGGCCCTGCACTTCCAGCTCAACGCACGGGCGGCGGGCAACGGTTCCCTGATGCGGGCCGCCACCTCGGCGGTCTACTTCGCCCCCGCCGGGCGGGAGGGGACCATGGAAGCCGCCCGGCGGATCGCGGCCCTGACGCACGGCGACCGGGCCGCCTGGGAGGGGACCGCGATCCTCCACGAGCTCGTCCGCGTCGCCCTGGAAGGGGCCGACCCGCTGGCCGCTCTCCCCGCGACGCTCGACGCGGTGCATCCGGACCACCGCGACCGCTACGGTCGCGTGCTCGCCCCCGACTGGCATCCGGAGCTGGCCACGGAGTTCAACGGGGCGGTCTGGCCCTGCCTGGGCTCGGCCGTGTGGGCACTGCGGACCACCACCGGCTTCGCCGAGGCGGTACGGGCCGCCGTGGACCTGGGCGGGGACACCGACACGGTGGCCGCGGTGACGGGTGCCCTGGCCGGGGCCCGGTACGGCCAGGGGGCGGTCCCGGCCCACTGGACGGCGGCGCTGCACGTGCCGCTGCCCGGCTTCGGGGACCGGGTCCTGGACGCGGACGACCTGCGTGCGCTGGCTCAGCGGCTCGCGGCGGCCGGCTCCCACTGATGTTCCCGGCGCCGCCACCCGGAAGGTCCGGATCACACGCAAGACGATTCGTCTCGCCGGGCGGTGGGGCTCCGTCAGCCGACGGGCGCGCCCTGGCCCGCGAGCAGCCTGCCTTCGGCGTACGCGAGCGCGGCGGCGGGCAGGGCCCCCTCGCGCCCGCTGCGCAGCACGGCCAGTCCGCCCGTGCGCGGCAGGTCGGGCTCGGGCCGCAGCCCCAGGCGGCGCAGCGCCTGGACGGCGACGGGCTCGGCGGAACCGTGGTAGACGAGCTCCGCCCCCTGGGTCCGCGCGGCGAGGGCGGCCCGGATGGGGCCCTCGACCAGCTCGTAGTGCGTACAGCCGAGCACCACGTCGGTGATGTCGGCCGGGGTCAGCGCGGCGGCCGCGGCGACGGCGGCCGTCACTGCGGCGTCGTCGGCCGCCTCCACCGCGTCGGCGAGCCCGGGGCAGGGCACCTCGGTGACCCGGGCCCCGGCGGCGAAGTCGCGGATGAGTCCGCGCTGATAGGTGCTGCCGGTGGTGGCGGGGGTGGCCCAGATCGCCACCCGGCCGCCTGCGGCCGCGGCGGGCTTGATCGCCGGCACGGTCCCGATGACCGGGATGGCCGGCTCCAGCTCCGCCCGCAGGACGTCCAGGGCGTGCACGGTGGCGGTGTTGCAGGCGACGATCAGCGCGTCCGGGCGGTGCACGGCGGCGGCCCGGGCGACGGCGAGTGCCCGCTCGGCGAGGTCGGCGGGGGTCCGCGGACCCCAGGGCATCCCGTCGGGGTCGGAGGACACGACCAGATCCGCGTCCGGCCGCAGCCGCCGCACCACCGCGGCCGCCGCGAGGAGGCCGATTCCGGAGTCCATGAGCGCGATCTTCACCGGGCCACCTTAGTCGACCCCCGCCCCGGCGAAGCCCTCCCTCCACCCCACCCGAAGCCGGCCGCCCCCCACCCGGGGCCGGCCACGGCAGGACGGGATGGCCCCGGAGCGCACGACGCGCCGGCCGAATCCGGCACGCGGAGAACAGCAAAGCCGTCACACGCCGGCCGAAAGGCCGGCGCACCCGTGCCGGGAGGCGACGGCACCCCGTGCGCCGGGATGCACAGCGCACCCGCCGGAGCCGGCACGCGAAGACAGCGCAGCCGTCACTTCCAAGCCGGAAGGCCGCACCCCCACCGGAAGGCGTGACATCCTGGCCGAAGGGCCGGCGCACCGGGGCCGGAAGGCCACCGCGCCCGGGGCGCCGTGCGCGCCCGACACGAACCGGGCCCGGTACAGGAAGACGGCAAAGCCGTCACACCCCGGCCGGACGGACGCCACCCCGGGCCGAAAGGCCATCGCACCCGGGCCGGGAGGCCATCGCGCCCCAGCCGGAAACGCCGCACCCGGGCCGGAAGGCCACGCACCCCGGCCGGGAAGCCACCACGGCCGGGCGAGGAGGCCACCGCACACGCGCCGCGAGGCCGCCGTGCCCCCGGCCCAGGAGGCCACCGCGCCCCCCGGCCCGGAGGCCGCCGCACCCGGGGTGTCCGGGTGCGGGACACCCACGCCCCGGCCCGGCACACTGCCGGCATGGGCCTCCTCACCGCCGCCTGCGCGGCCTACGCCTCCCTCGCCGCCTGGCTCTGGCTCACCCTCGCCCAGGGCATGTTCTGGCGGACCGACGTCCGCCTCCCGCCGCGCACGGCCCCCGCCCGCTGGCCGTCCGTCGCGATCGTCGTCCCGGCCCGGGACGAGGCCGAGATGCTGCCGCGGAGCCTGCCCTCGCTGATCGCCCAGGACTATCCCGGCGAGGCAGAGGTGATCCTCGTCGACGACGGCAGCACCGACGGTACGGGCGAGCTCGCGCGCCGGCTCGCCCGCGAGCACCCCGGGCTCCCCCTCACCGTCGCCTCCCCCGGCGACCCCGCACCCGGCTGGACCGGCAAGCTCTGGGCGCTCCGGCACGGCATCGGGATCGCCCGCACCGCGCACGCCACCGAGCCCGATTTCCTCCTCCTCACCGATGCCGACATCGCACACGAACCCGACAGTCTGCGCGAATTGGTCGCCGCCGCCACCTCCGCGGACCTCGACCTCGTCTCCCAGATGGCCCGCCTGCGGGTGGTCGGCCTCTGGGAGCGCCTCGTCGTACCGGCCTTCGTGTACTTCTTCGCCCAGCTCTACCCCTTCCGCCGGATCAACCGGCCCTCCGCCCGGACGGCGGCGGCCGCCGGCGGCTGCGTACTGCTGCGCACGACGGCCGCCGTGCGGGCCGGGGTCCCCGACTCCATCCGCCAGGCGGTCATCGACGACGTGTCCCTCGCCCGCGCGGTGCACCGCTCCGGCGGCCGGATCTGGCTGGGGCTCGCGGAGCGGGTGGACAGCGTGCGCCCGTACCCCGCGCTCGCGGACCTGTGGCGGATGGTCTCCCGCAGCGCCTACGCGCAACTGCGCCACCAGCCCGTCCTGCTGGCCGGGACGGTGGCCGGGCTGGTGCTCGTCTACCTCGTGCCCCCCGCCGCCCTGCTGACGGGGATCGCGGCCGGGCGTCCGGACATCGCCTGGGCGGGCGGCCTGGCGTGGCTGCTGATGACCGGCACCTACCTGCCGATGCTCCGGTACTACCGCCAGCCGGCCGCCCTCGCTCCGCTGCTTCCGTTCACCGCGCTGCTGTACCTCCTGATGACCGTCGACTCGGCCGTGCAGCACTACCGGGGCCGCGGGGCGTCCTGGAAGGGCCGAACCTATGCCCGTCCCAGTGAATCCTGAAACGGCGAACTGCCGCCCGGAACAGCGTCATCCGAGGTCACCGCGTTGTGACGCTGCGTCAGCACGAAGTCGGTGCAACACCCAACCGGTGAGTACGAGTACGAACAAGGTGGGGCGGAAGTGGCGAATTCGTGCACGTGAACGTCAAGTGAAAGGTGAGGCCCTGACCTGCGAATATGCAGGTCAGCGCGGGGTTGACGACACCTCGCTATGGACCCGGTGAAGTCGTGGGCTTAACTTAGGTCCCATGACCTCCCCCCGCTCCACTTATGGCGGCGGTTACTACTCCGCGCCCTCCTTCCCGGACACCCCCATCTACGACTCCCTCGTCGCCGAACGCGGCACTCCGCAGATCGCCCCGATCCGCGTCCCGGCCGCCTACGAGTCCCCGAGTGCCGGATACTCGAGCGGCGGGTACCTGCCGGCTCTCGCATCGTCGATGCCCGCGCTGCCGCCGGCCCAGCCCCAGCAGCAACAGACCTCGGGGTACGGATACCCGTACCAGCAGCAGTCGGCCCCGCAGCCGATGCCGCTGCAGCAGGCCCCGGCCCCGTACATCCCGCAGCAGCAGCCGATGGCGGCCCGCGGCGGATACATGCCGCAGCCCCAGCCGCAGCAGCCCCGCCCGGTCGCCATGGCCACCGGGTACGAGGCGATGCGCCCGGCCGCGCCGCGTCCGATGCAGGTGCCCGCACCGGTGCCGGCCGCCTCGTACGAGGACCCGTACGGCCGCCCCTACCAGGGACGCGGCTACTGAGGGGGCTCTGAGACGCGGGGCAGCGGAAGGGCTGGCAGGATGCCCTCATGTCGAACTTGCACGTCCAGGCGCTCCACGTCCATCCCGTCAAATCGGTAGCGGGGACCGCTCCCGACGAGGTGGCCGTGGAGCCCTGGGGTCTGTCCGGGGACCGACGTTGGGCGCTGATCGATCCCGAGGGCACGGTCATCACCCAACGCCGCCATCCACGCCTCGCCCTGGCCACGGCCCGTCCCGCGGGCGGCGGCCGGATCGCGGTGACGGCGCCGGGTATGGCGGAGCTGTTCGTGGAGGTGCCCGAGCCGGGTCCGCTGGAGCCGGCGATGCTGTTCGGGAAGAAGGTCGAGACCGTGGCCGCGGCGACCACCGCGGCCGACTGGTTCAGCGCGTACCTCGGGGAGCCGGTACGGCTGGTGCACATGGATGATCCGGCGGTACGCCGTCCCGTGGATCCGGACTACGCCCTGCCGGGCGAGATGGTGAGCCTCGCCGACGGCTATCCGCTGCTGATCGCCACGCTCGCCTCGCTGGACGCGCTCAACTCGCTGATCGCGCGGGGGGACCATCCTGAGGAAGGCCCCCTGCCGATGAACCGTTTCCGCCCCAATGTGGTGGTTTCCGGCGCCGAGGCGTGGGCGGAGGACGGCTGGCTCCGCATCGCGATCGGCGATGCCGTCTTCCGCGGTGTGCGCGAATGCGGCCGGTGCGTCGTCACCACCACCGACCAGGAGACGGCGCAGCGGGGCAAGGAGCCGCTGAAGACCCTGGCCAGGCACCGGCGGATCGGCAAGTCGCTCGCGTTCGGGCGGCTCCTGGTACCGGTGCGGCTGGGTACGGTGCGCGTCGGCGACGAGGTCCGTGTCCTCGCGTGACGCGCCCGGCGCCGTCCTGGGGCAGGTGGGACATGAGGGGCGGGCGGGTGGTCGCGGACCGGCGACCGGCCGCCCGGATTGACACCTTCGAGGGGCTCGGCGCCCGCGCTGGAACCAACTGGCACGACCAAGCCGTTGGATCAGTCAGGACAGAGGCGCAGACAGGCGGAGACTGGCACAGGTTGGGGGAGCCGGACCGTGCGGACAGCAATGGGAGTGTGGCGTTGGCGGCGCAATCCGCTGCGCCGGCCGACCGATCTTTTCGAGGCGTGGGTGGCGTTCGCCGCGCTGGTGTGTGTCCTGGTGGTGGCTCCGGCCATCGGCTGGGTCGCGGGCCTGCAGGTGGACGGTACCCTTCAGCAGGCCGCGCACGAGCAGCGGCAGGAGCGTCATCTCGTCCCGGCGGTGGTCCTGCGGCCCGCCCCGGAGCCGGCGGCGGCCACGGGCGCGGGCGCTTCGGCGAGCGCCTCGGCCGACACGTCGGCGCAGCGGACGGCCCCGCACCGGACGCAGATCGTGGCCTCGTGGACCGCGCCGGACGGCAGCAGTCATCAGGGCACGGTGCCGGCCGCGGAGGAACCGCCGCGGCCCGGCGAGCGGTTCCGGATCTGGACCGACGCGCGCGGCCGGCTGGTGGGGCAGCCGCTCGACCCGTCCGCGGCCGTGTTCCACGCGGGGATGGCGGGGCTGGCCGCCGCGATCTGCGTGGCCACACTGGTGGAGACGGTCCGGCGGCTGGTCGTACGGCGGCTCATGCATCGGCGGTACATACGTCTGGACCGGGCCTGGGCGGCGGCAGGACCGGACTGGGGCCGAGCGGGCGCGGGCAGTTGACCTGGCAGCTCATCGGCTCCGCGCGCGCTACGGTGGAGCCGCCGGATCGGTCGCTCCAGTGACTTCGGTGGCTGCGGTGACGTCAGACTTCAGTGGCATCGGTCGTATCGGCAGCGCGAGTACGAGGGTGGGGGCACGACAGCACCATGGTTCAGGGCACGGTCCAGGTGACGCACGGCGGGACTTCGCGGTGGCGGCGCCGCTCCGGTGAGTATCCGACGCTGACCGCCGCGCTCGCCGTCGCGGGCGACGGGGACGTGCTGACCATCGCCCCCGGCACCTACCGCGAGAACCTGGTGCTGGACCATGCCGTCACCCTGCGCGGGCCCGAGGCCGGGGCGGGGTCGGTGCGGATCGCCCCGCTCGACGGGGTCGCGCTGACCGTGCGCGCCTCGGCCGTGGTCCAGGACCTGCATCTGGAGGGCCAGGACCGGGCGGCGCCCGCGCTGCTGGTGGAGGAAGGCTGCCCCGAGCTCACCGATCTACGGGTGAGCACCCACTCCGCCGCCGGCATCGAGGTACGCGGCTCCGGCGCCCGGCCCCTGGTGCGGCGGTGCACGGTGGAGAATCCGGCCGGCGTCGGCATCGCCGTACTGGACGGTGGCGGCGGGGTGTTCGAGGAGTGCGAGGTCGTGTCCGCCGGGCAGAACGGCGTCTCGGTCCGCGGCGGCGGCCGGCCCCGGCTGGAGCGCTGCAGGATCCACCACGCCACGGGCGCGGGCATCGGGGTCACCGGCGAGGGCTCGGGGCTGGAGGCGCTGGGCTGCGAGGTGTACGAGGTCAAGGGCGCCGGGGTGCAGATCGCCGCGCGCGCCACGGCCCGGCTCACCGACTGCTCGGTGCACCGCACCTCGGCCGACGGGGTCACGCTCGACACCGACGCGGTGCTCACCCTGGCCGGCTGCGACATCCACGACATCCCGGAGAACGCGGTCGATCTGCGGTCCCGTTCGGTGCTCACCCTCAGCCGCACCACCGTGCGCCGGTTCGGCCGCAACGGCCTGTCCGTGTGGGACCCGGGCACCCGGGTGGACGCCGAGTCCTGCGAGATCCACGACAGTACGGGTGACTATCCGGCGGTGTGGATCAGTGACGGGGCCACCGTCTCCCTCGACTCCTGCCGGGTGCACGACGTGCCGGACGCGCTGTTCGTGCTGGACCGCGGATCGCGCGTCGACGTGGTCGACAGCGATCTGTCCCAGGTGCGCAACACCGCGGTCTCCGTGAGTGACGGGGCCACGGCGCAGCTCGACGACTGCCGGATCCGCGAGGCGGCGACCGGGGCCTGGTTCCGCGACCACGGCAGCGGCGGCACGCTCTCCGGCTGCACCATCGACGCCGTGCAGACCGGTGTGATCGTCACCAAGGGCGCCGACCCCACGCTGGAGCGGTGCACGGTCACCTCCCCCGCCGAGGCCGGTTTCTACGTGTCGGCCGGTGGCCGGGGCACCTTCTCGGCCTGCCGGGTGACGGGCAGTTCCGGCTTCGGCTTCCACGTCATGGACGGCTGCCGCACCACGCTGACGCGCTGCCACACCGAGCGCTGCGCCCGCGGGGGCTACGAGGTCCCGGAGGACGGGCCGACCGCCGAGGAGTGCACCGGCGACGAGTCCGGTGCCCGTCTCGCGGACCGGGCCGCCCCCGGAGGGGCACCCACCGGGGCGCGGGCGGGTATCCGTACGGCCACCGGGACGCAGAGCCCCGTGGCGCAGCCGGCACAGTCGCCCCCGCCGTCCGTACCGCGGCCGGCGGACGGGGCGGAGGGCGGTCCGGGCGACGCCGCGCCGGATTCCGGCGAGATGCTGGGCCGGCTCGACGCGCTGGTGGGCCTGGACAGCGTCAAACGCGAGGTGCGGGCGCTCACCGACATGATCGAGGTGGGCCGGCGGCGGCAGCAGGCGGGCCTGAAGGCCGCCTCGGTGCGCCGGCACCTGGTCTTCACCGGGTCCCCCGGCACCGGCAAGACCACGGTCGCCCGGCTGTACGGGGAGATCCTGGCCTCGCTCGGGGTGCTGGAGCGCGGGCACCTGGTCGAGGTGTCCCGGGTGGACCTGGTCGGCGAGCACATCGGCTCCACGGCGATCCGTACGCAGGAGGCCTTCGACCGGGCGCGCGGCGGGGTGCTGTTCATCGACGAGGCGTACGCGCTGGCGCCGGAGGACTCGGGCCGGGACTTCGGGCGCGAGGCGATCGACACGCTGGTGAAGCTGATGGAGGACCACCGGGACGCGGTGGTCGTGATCGTCGCCGGGTACACGGCGGAGATGGAGCGCTTCCTGACGGTGAATCCGGGGGTTGCCTCGCGGTTCTCCCGGACCATCACCTTCGGCGACTACGGGCCCGGGGAACTGCTGCGGATCGTGGAACAGCAGGCGGAAGAGCACGAGTACCGGCTCGGGGACGGCACGTCGCAGGCGTTGCTGACGTACTTCACGGAACTGCCCAAGGGCCCGGCCTTCGGCAACGGCCGCACGGCCCGCCAGACCTTCGAGTCGATGGTGGAGCGGCACGCGGGCCGGGTGGCCCAGCTCGCGGAGCCCAGTACCGACGAGCTCACCCTGCTGTTCCCGGCGGATCTGCCGGCGCTGCCGGCACGGCCGGTCCAGCCCGCTCCTTGCTGACCACGACCCGCTGACCCGGTACCTCGGCCCGTGCGGCGGCGTCCAACCGGGCGAGCAGGGCGTCGCGTTCGGCGGCGAAGGCCGGATCGGCCTGGTAGTCGGAGTGGCCCAGGACCGGGGCGGGCAGCGGATGGCGGGCGCTGCGCCCGTAGGCGAGCGGGTCGGCGAGCGGGCCACGGTCCACGTCCGGCTCCGCGCCGGGCAGGGCCGGCCCGCCGATGGGGTCGGTGGCCCGCCAGAGGTTGCGCCAGCAGTCGACTTCGCGGTGCAGGGCGGTGAGCGGCCCCGGGCCGAAGTAGGCGGGGAACCAGCGGCCGTAGAGGCGGCCGAGCGGAGATCCGTAGGTGAGCAGGGCGACCCGGCGGCGGGCGGGCGGCGGCAGCTGCCAGACGGCCGCCGCGGCGAGCACGCTGCCCTGGGAGTGGCCGGAGATGACCAGGCGGCCGCCGGTGCGGCCGGTCCAGCCGGCCATCCGCCAGGTCAGGTCCGGTACGGCCCGCTCGGCGTAGCAGGGCGGTGCGAAGGGGTGGGCGGCGCGCGGCCAGAAGGTGCCGACGTCCCACAGGATCCCTATGGTCCGGCGGGCGGCGGGGTCCCGGTAGGCGCGCCGGCCCCAGGCGATGAAGGCGGCGATGCCCAGACCGATGAGCCAGGACCCGGCGTCCTGGGCGGCGCGGGCGGCGGCTTCCAGCACCGGCACGGTCCCCCGGGCGGCCTCGCCCGGGACCTTGCCGCTGAACCAGGCCCCGGCCAGCGCGCCCGCACCCAGTACCAGGGTGATCCCGGAGACGGCCGCCACGAACCAGGGCGCGGAGTCGGTGAGCGCGGCCGCGGTGCGCGCCCCGGCGATCCTGCGGCTGCGGGCGAGGTCCGGTGTCTCCCCCGGGTACTCGGCGGCCACGGAGGCGGCGAGCCGGCCCCGAGCCCGGGCTCCGAGCACCGCGAACCAGCCCGCGAGCAGCGCCAGTACGAGGAGCAGCGGGGGCAGTACGGCGGCCTGCCAGGACAGCAGGACCGGCGGCCCGGCCAGCGGGGCCCCCGGCATGCCGGGCGTGGCTCCCCCGTCCAGCCAGTCGGCGACGCGCTGCGCGACCCCGCCGGACATCACCCCGCCGAGCGCGCAGCCGAGCATGGCGACGGCGGGCCCGCCGAGGCCGTACAGGGCCGTCGCCGGGTCGGGGGCCCTGCGGTACAGGTGGCGGGCGACGGCGGCGAGGGCGAGCACGCAGAGCCCCTGACCCAGCATGAGCACGCCGAAGGCCAGGTCCCCGGGGAGCCGGCCGCTGGCAATCCAGCCCGGGCGCGACCAGCAGGCGTGCACGAGGACGGCGGCGAGCAGGGCGAGGGCGGCGCCGGGCAGCAGGGTGACGGCGGCCCGGTCGAGGCGGTGGTCGGCCCGGTCCTCGGTGCGGCCGCGCCGGCAGACGACCCAGGCCACGGTGACGGCCCCGGCGGCGAGCAGGACGTGCGTGAGCGTACCGAGGGCCGCGAGGACGGGTGCGCCGGCCCGGCGGTCGTGGCGGGCGGTCGGCACGGAGACGGCCACCGCCACGGTGAGCAGCCCGGCGGCGGTGTGCGCGGCGCGCAGCCGGGCCACGAGGCGGCGGCCGTACCAGAATCCGGGGCGCCCGAGCGCGGGCGCGGGGTCCGACGCGGTGTCCGGATCGGCGGTCCCGGCGGGCGGGGGCTGGGACTCGTAGGCGCTCCAGGTGCGGTTCGACAGGTACCAGAGCAGCCCGGTCAACGCGGCGGGGACCAGGGCCCCGAGGGCGAGGCGCCGCCCGGGCTGGGCCCACCAGCCTGCGCCGGGCGCGAGGAAACCCAGCCAGGAGCGGAATCGGGAGCCGGCACAGGTCCCGGAGCCCGCGCACTGCCAGGCGAGGAGGTCGAGCGCGACCTCGCAGGCGGCGGCGATGAGCAGCACGGTCAGGCTGAGGGCGAGGATCCGTACGAGGACCCCGTACGTGCGGACGGCGCGCGGTGCGGGGTCGGCGGCGGGCGTGGTCGGCCGGGCCCAGTGGGCGAGGTTGGCGATCATGAAGGGCAGGAGCAGCAGCCACAGGGCGCGGGCGCCGTTGCCGGAGGTGAGCCGGGACCAGCAGTAGGCCTCGGGCACGGGCCGCCCGGCGTACCGCTCGGGGTGGGCCTCGGCGTCGGCGTCCTCGGTGCGGCGGAAGACGGCGGCGGTGGAGTCGCCGGTGACACGGACGGTGCGCGGGTCGCCGAGCAGCTCGCCGGGGGCGGCGCCGGCGACTCCGTGGACCAGGAGTTCGAGGGCGAGGGGGGTGTGGGGCGGGGAGGGGTCGGGCTGGGGGCGGTCGGGCACAGCGGCCTCCGCTCGCGGGGCGGGATCGGCGCGGCTCCAGCATCCCGCGCGGCGGACCCGCTGCCCAGGTCCCGCGCGGGGATCGGCAGAGATCGGCAGAGATCGGACGAGGCCGGACAGGGCCGGACAGGGCCGGCCCGGTTCGCTCGCGATCGGTCCGGATCGGTCGGGATCGCTACGGACTTCTCACGGGTACGGGGCTATGGTGACGCGCACGCCTGTTCAGCACCTCACCCCAGGGGGTACCGCCCATGGCTCGCCGACTCCGACCGGTGGGGCTCGACTTCATCGACGACGCGCCGGTCCGGCTGGTCTTCGCGACCGACACCGTGGCGCCGCCCGAAGCCGTGTACCAGGCGCTCGCCGAGGAAGTGGAGGGCTGGGCCGACTGGTTCGGGGCGGTGACACTGGCCCGCCCCACGCACGGGGGCGCGGGCCGCGAGGTCAAGCTGACGGGCGGGGTGCGCTTCCAGGAGACCATCATGGCCGCGGATCCCGAGCGGCGTTACGCGTACCGGGTCGACACCACCAACGTCCCCGGGGTGCGGGCCCTGCTGGAGGAGTGGCGGCTGACCCCGGCCGGTACCGGCACGCACGTCCGCTGGACCTTCGCGGCGGACGGGCCGACCCCGTTCCGCCTCGGCCTGGCCGCCGCCCGCCCGGGCCTGGGCCACTCCTTCCGCACCGCGGTCCGAGCCCTCGACCGGCGGCTCACCGCGCGGCGCGGGGCCGATCAGTGACCGGGGCCACGGCCGCCCCGGACACGCGGTGGACCTCGGCCGGTTCTCCGTAGCCGCCCGCGCTCCGGACGGCCGTGCGGAACTCCTGCGGCGTCATCCCCGGCCCGGCGGCGAAGTGGACCACCGCGCAGCGTGTGCAGCACCAGCCACGGGACCAGACGTCCTCGGCGGCGACCCGCCCGGCCGCGACCCGGGCCCGGAACGCCCGTCGGGTCCGCGCGGTCGAGGCAACCGGCAGGACCGCCCCCAGCAGGGCGAACCCTGAGATCCAGGCCAGGAACAGAAGCTCGGCCCCGGGCTCGGCCGCGGGGGCCCATGTCGCGCCGCCCCAGAGCGTCGTCGGCCCGTGGTTCACTTCGGCCGCCGGCGCGCCGGTGAACCAGTTCCCGCCCAGCGCGCCGCCGATGAACGTACCGATCGACACCAGGACGAGCAGCACGCCCGGCCCGGTGCGCCCCGACGTCTCCGGGGGCGGCAGGTCCGGGGCCAGCGCGTCGGCCGGCCGAGGGACGACCTCGCGGACGTCGGTGCGCCGGTCGCCGTCGCCGGTCTCCTCATGGAACCGGCGCTGCCCGCCGAGACTGACGGCCGGGACGGCGCGGACCTCGTCGGAGCGCCCGCAGCTCGGGCACTCCGGATCGGCTCCCCCGCGCTCGGCTCGGCTCTCCGTTCCGGGCCGGTCGCCCGGACCGGTCGTCCGTGTTCCGAGTCCGCCCGAGCGTAGCCAGGCAACCCCGGTGCCACCAGGGCGTTTTCGTCACGGGCCCGTCACCGCGGCACCACCCGGCCGCGGGCCCCGGGGGAGACCCCAGGGGCGTCAGGCGGCCGGTTCGCGCCAGACCCCGGTGGTCAGCAGCGTGTCGATGGTCTTCGCGTACGGGGCGATGTCGAGCCGCTGCGCCGCCAGCCATTCGTCGGAGTAGTACTTGTCCAGGTAGCGGTCGCCCGGGTCGCACAGCAGGGTGACGACGCTGCCCGTGCGGCCCTCGGCCACCATCTCAGAGATGATCTTCAGGGCGCTCCACAGACCGGTGCCGGTCGAGCCGCCCGCCTTGCGCCCTATGGCGGTCTCCAGCGCGCGGCAGGCGGCGACGCTCGCCGCGTCCGGGACCTTCATCATCCGGTCGATGGCCCCGGGCACGAAGCTCGGCTCCATTCGCGGCCGGCCGATGCCCTCGATGCGCGAGCCGCAATCGCTGCTCGCGTCCGGGTCGTTGTGGGTCCAGCCGTCGAAGAAGCAGGAGTTCTCCGGGTCCGGCACGCAGATGCGGGTGTCGTGCTGCATGTAGTGCACGTAGCGCGCGATGGTCGCCGAGGTGCCGCCGGTGCCGGCGGTCGCCACGATCCAGGCGGGCTCGGGGTACCGCTCCAGGCGCAGCTGCTGGTACATCGATTCGGCGATGTTGTTGTTGCCGCGCCAGTCGGTGGCCCGCTCCGCGTACGTGAACTGGTCCATGTAGTGCCCGCCCGTCCGGGCGGCGAGCTCGGCCGACTCCTCGTACATCTTCATCGGGTCGTCCACGAAGTGGCATGCGCCGCCGTGGAATTCGATGAGGCGGCACTTCTCCGGGCTGGTCGTGCGCGGCATGACGGCGATGAAGGGGACGCCGATCAGCTTGGCGAAGTACGCCTCGGAGACGGCGGTGGAGCCGGACGAGGCCTCGATGACCGGGCGGCCGGGGCGGACCCAGCCGTTGCAGAGCGCGTAGAGGAACAGCGAGCGCGCGAGGCGGTGCTTGAGGGAGCCCGTCGGGTGGGTGGACTCGTCCTTGAGGTAGAGGTCGATGCCCCAGGCCTCGGGGAGCGGGAAGCGCAGCAGGTGGGTGTCGGCGGAGCGGTTGGCGTCGGCCTGGACCTTGCGGACGGCCTCCTTCAGCCAGGCCCGGTAGTCCGCGTCGCTGCGATCGACGTCGATGGTCGTGGCAGTCGTACCGGTGGTACCGGTGGTTCTGGTGGTGCCGGTGGTGCTCATGTGCCGCGCTCCTTCGTGGGTGAACTTCGCCCCCCTTCTTCGCAATGTACCCCTCCCACCTGCACAAACGTTCGCTTTGGGGATCCATGCGAATCCCTTTCGATCGCGTTCGGTTGCACTGTGCGGCACCGTGGGTGACCCTGGTGGAGCATTACCGAGGGTGCAGCACCCGTAACACTCATGTCGGGGAGTCGCAGCCGTGATCACTCATTCCCGCAGGCACTGCGTCGTCGAACTGCAGGCCTTGCCGTCGCGGATCGGCCAAATCCGCAGAATCGTTTCTGCACAACTGCGCCACTGGGAGCTCGACCCGCTCATAGACCGGGCTGCGCTCGGCGTGACGGAGCTGCTCAGCAACGTCCACCGCCACGCGCAGCCGGACAAGACCTGCACCGTGGAGATCGAACTCCGGCTCGGGCGACTGACGGTCTCGGTCATCGACAGCGATCCGCGGCTGCCGGTCGTCCACCGGACGCGGGCGGAGGCGCTGGAGACCTGCGGACGCGGGCTCGCCATGGTGGAGGCGCTGAGCGAGGCCTGGGGGGCGCGCGAGCGGCCCGACGGCCCGGGAAAGGCGGTGTGGTTCTCACTCACGGCGGCCCCGGCCAGGGCGGCGCCGCTACGGCCGGCCCCCCTCAGGGCCACGCCCGTACGGGAACCCGCGCGCGCGGTGCTCCTGGCCGTCGATCCGGCGGCCGTCGCGACAGGCCTGCCGGTGGCATCGCCGGTCGGCGCCCGGCCCGGGTGACCGACCGCCCTGGCCCCGGGGCCAGGCCCGATCCGCGGGAGCGGCCGGGGACGGCCGGGGCCGGCCGGGGACGACCTGGCCCGGCAGGATCGGCCTGATCCGGCCGGATCCCGCTCGGGCCAGGGCTCGCGCTCAGGCCAGGGCTCGCGCTCGGGCCAGGGCTCCCGCTCAGGCCAGGGCTCCCAGCGGGTCGTCGAGCACCGGCTGCCACGCCAGCTCCGCCGCGCCGACCAGGCTGTTGTGGTCCAGGGTGCACGGCAGGATCGGCACCCCGCCGCTGCGTCCCCACAGGCTGCGGTCCGCGACCACCGCGCGCAGCCGCTCCGGGTCGGCGTGCAGCAGCTCCCGGTGCAGCCCGCCCAGGATGATCCGGTCCGGGTTGAGGATGTTCACCAGGCCCGCGAGGCCGAGCCCGAGCCGGTCGATCAGCTCCTCCGTGGCCGCCCGTACCGCCGGTTCCGCGGGCTCGTCGCGCAGCAGGTCTCGGGCCTGCTGGAGCAGCGACACCTCGGGGCCGGGGCTGCGGCCCGCCGCGGTGAGGAAGGCCAGCGGGTCCGCCTCCACGTCCAGGCAGCCGCGGCTGCCGCAGTGGCAGGCCCGTCCCTCGGGGTTCACGGTGAGGTGGCCGACCTCCAGGGCCAGGCCCGAACTCCCGCTGTGCAGGCGGCCGTCCAGCACCAGCGCCCCGCCGACCCCGCGGTGCCCGGTGGCCACGCACAGCAGGTGCTGGGCGCTGCGTCCCGCGCCGTGCCGGTGCTCGGCCAGGGCCGCGAGGTTGACGTCGTTGCCGGTCAGGGCGGGGCCGTCGATCCCGGCCGCCTTCACGCACTCCGCGAAGATGGCCCGTACGGGAGAGCCGGCCGGCCAGGCCAGGTGCAGCGGGTTCAGCGCCGTACCGTCCGGCTCCGCGACCGCCGAGGGGACCGCGAGACCCGCGCCGACGCAGCGGCGGCCGCTCTGCGCGAGCAGCTCCGCGCCCGCCTCCACGACCGCGCCGAGCACCTGCGCCGGATCGGCGGAGACGGTGACCTTGCCGGGGGCGGTGGCCACGATGCGGCCGCCGAGGCCGACCAGGGCGGCGCGGAAGCCGTCCGAGTGCACCTGGGCGGCCAGCGCCACCGGGCCGTCCTCGGCCACCGAGAGCCGGTGCGACGGGCGGCCCTGGGCTCCGCCGGTCCCTCCGGCTCCGCCCGGGCGGGAATCGACGCGGATCAGCCCGAGGGCCTCCAGCTCGGCGGCGACCGCTCCGGCGGTGGCGCGGGTGACCCCGAGTTCGGCCGTCAGCACGGCGCGGGTCGGGGCCCGGCCGGTGTGGACGAGCTCCAGCGCCGGCCCGAGCGCGCCGCGACCCCGTTCCAGCCTGGTCCGCGCAGCCGCACCGGACGCGGATGACGTGGTCGCATCCCCCACCCGCGGCGGGGCCCCGTTGCCGTTCATGGCAACGATCCTCGCATGATCGGAGGGCGCCGGGTGCCGCCGCTCAGCCCAGCCCGCCGACCCGGAGTGTGATGTTCAGCCGCCCGGTCAGCCCGAGCTCCCGCGGGCCCGTGCCCGGCAGGACCTTCGGCACCCCGTGATAGGCCAGTCGGCTCGCCTCCCCGAAGACGAAGAGATCCCCGCTGCGCAGCTCGACGTCCTGGTACGGGCGCCCGCGCGAGGCGGTGTTCCCGAAGCGGAAGACACAGGTGTCGCCGAGGCTGAGCGAGACCACCGGCGCGGTGGACCTCTCCTCGGCGTCGCGGTGCATGCCCATGCGGGAGTCGCCGGCGTAGAAGTTGATCAGCGCGATGTCGTAGGCCGCCCCGGGCTCCGGCGCGGGTTCCGGCCCGGGCGGGTCCCCGTACGCCGCGGCCACCGCCTCCCGCCCCAGCTCGGCGAGCCATGGCGGCATCGGCTTGACCGGTGCCCCGTCGCCGTCGACGGCGGTGCGCGCGTATCCGTACGGGTACCAGTGCAGACCGAGGCACACCTGGCGGGCGGTCATCACCCCGCCGCCCGGGGTGCGTACGGTGCGCAGGCCGGCGGGCGGCCGGGCCCACGCACGGCAGGCCGCCAGCAACTCGCCCTGGCGCCCCGCCCCGAGCCAGTCCGGCACGTGCACGGCGCCGGGGGCGATCACGGTCCGCTCGCGCGGGAAGAGTTCCCCGTCCATGGTGTCCATTGTCGCGGGCGGGCTGATAGGACTCACGCTATGGAGATCACCGAACATGTGAAGACCCTCGCCCTCGAAGGCGAGCTGCTCGCCGAGGTGGCCGAACGCGCCGGTACGGAATCCGCGGTCCCCACCTGCCCGGGGTGGCGCGTCACCGACCTGCTGCGGCACACCGGCTCCGTGCACCGCTGGGCCACCGCGTACGTCGCGGAGCGGCGGCTGGAGCCGGTGGGCTTCCCGGACGCGCCGGAGCTGGTCGGAGGCGAGCTGCTGGCCTGGTTCCGGGAGGGCCACGCGGACCTGGTACGGACCTTGAACGAGGCGCCGGCCGATGTGCAGTGCTGGACCTTCCTGCCGACGGCCCCGCCCTCGCCGGTGGCGTTCTGGGCCCGGCGGCAGGCGCACGAGACCACCGTGCACCGGATGGACGCGGAGGCGGCGCTCGGCGTGGTCTTCTCCGCGGTGGAGCCGGAGTTCGCGGAGGACGGGGTGGACGAGCTGCTGACGGGCTTCCACGCCCGGCCGCGCAGCCGGGTGCGGACCGCCGAGCCCAAGGTGGTGCGGGTGCGGGCCGCCGACACGGGCGCGGTGTGGACCGTACACCTGTCGGCGGAGCCGGCCCGTACGGTGCGGGGCGACACGGGCGAGGCGGCCGACTGCGAACTGACCGGCGAGGCGGCCTGGCTGTACGAGGCCCTCTGGAACCGGACCCCGCTGGCGGGTCCGGGGGTGACGGGCGACCTGGCACTGGCCCGGCTGTGGACGGACACGGCCGGAATCTGACCCGGCCGACGCCGGGCGCGGCAGGGGGGCTTGTGACGGGCAGTGCGCGCTGTGACACTCCATGCATGGAGCGACGTACGCAGGCGGACCGGGACGCGATCACCATCGAGATCGGTTACGCCTTCGTCAGTGCCTGCTTCGCGGCCGCCCTCGCCTTCGGCGCGGTGTACGGGCCCGCGCTCGCGTTCTCCCTCCCCCCGTCGACGCGCCGCACCCTGGCCGTGGCGGGCGTGATCCTGGCGGCGGCCGTGTTCCTGCTCCGGGTCACCCACGTGCTGCTCGGATTCGCCCGCCGTCCGGAGAACGACGGGCGCTGACCATGGGCACGGCGAGGTGGCCTCGGTAGGCTCGGGCCCTCGACGATCACGGGGGTACGCGATGCGGTTCGGTTCAACGGCGGTGGGTACGGCGCTTCTCGCGGTGGCGCTGGCGGGCTTCACGGTCTCCTGCGACCTGGAGCCGGCCGCGCCGCCCGCCCTGTCGGCGCCCCCGGACGGAGGCGCGCTGGGCCCGTCGGATCCGAGCCCGTCGGCCCCCTCGCCGACCGGTGAGCCGATACCCCCCGCCAACCAGCCTGACAAGGTCCGGAACGCCTTCGCAAGACTCCAGGCGACGCTCGACGATTCGTGCGTTCCGGGCAACTGCGCATACGTGCTCGGCCGGCTCGACGACGAACTCCACGGCATGGACCGTGCGATGAAGGCCGACCCGAAGGGCCCCGGCCACTTCCCCGAGCCGATCGCCCTGATCGCGAAGCTCGACGGGGAACTCGCCGGCGACCGGAGCACGGCGAACCTGGAGAAGCACAAGGCGTTGCTGATCGACACCCGCGACAGGATCAACACCTGGATGCAAGGGCACCCCGACGACTACCGCTGACGCGGCACCCGCGAAATTCGGGTGCCGCGCTCGGGTCGGCCCGCCAGGATGACGGGCATGACCGGTGAGACGCGCGCGGGGAGTCGGCAGGGCACGGACGAGGCGGGGCGCCCGCTCGCCTTGGTCACGGGGGCGGGACGTTCGGCGGGGATCGCGGCGTCCGTCGTGCTGAACCTGGCCCGGGCCGGGTGGGACGTGGCCTTCACCTACTGGACCCCGTACGACGCGCGGATGCGGTGGGGCATGGAGTCGGGCGCGCCCGAGGGGCTGCGGACCGAGGTGACGTCCTTGGGGGCGAGAACGCACGCGGTCGAAGCGGACCTGAGCGACCCGGCCGTGCCGGCGCGGCTCTTCGACAGCGTCGAGGAGGCGCTGGGGAACGTCACCGCGCTGGTGCTCTGCCATTGCGAGTCGGTCGATTCGGGCCTGCTGGACACCACGGTGGAGAGTTTCGACCTGCACTTCGCGGTCAATGCGCGGGCCACCTGGCTGCTGATCCGGGAGTACGGGCTGCGGTTCCGCGGGCGGCACGGCAGCGGGCGGATCGTCAGCCTGACCAGCGACCACACCGCCGGCAACCTGCCGTACGGGGCGAGCAAAGGCGCGCTGGACCGGATCACGACGGCCGCCGCCCACGAGCTCGCCCACCTGGGAGTGACCTGCAACGCGATCGATCCCGGGCCGACCGACACCGGGTGGATGGGCGAGGAGCAGAAGGCGGACCTGATCCGTTCGACTCCCCTGGGACGCCTCGGTGTGCCGCAGGACTGCGCGCGTCTCGTCACGTTCCTCTGCTCCGCCGAGGGGGGCTGGATCAACGCCCAGCTCCTCCGGAGCGACGGCGGCCTGGGCCGGGCCTGATGCGCTTCAGGCTTCGTCGCGGTGGGTGAGTCGGCCGTCGGTGAGCCGCCAGTAGTGGCGGTGGGGGGCCTGCCGCCAGGTCTCGTCGGCGGCAATGGCCTGCGTGATCCATGCGTGCAGTTGCGGGAGGGCGTACGCCTGGAGAAGGGCCCGGGTGGCGGCACGCTCGGTGGCGTCGACGGGGTGGACGTCGATGCGGAAGCCGACCATGTCCGGGTGGATGCCGCGCCCGTAGGTGCGGGACTCCGGAGCGACCCACGCGGCTCCCAGGACGATCGTCCCGCTGTTGTGCCCGGTGAGGAACCGGAGTTCCGTGACGCGGTCCAGATGGGCGCCGAGACAGTCGTTGATGTCGGTGGTGGTCAGTGGCCAGGCGCGGTGGCGCGGCAGCCGTCGGTTTCGTGCGGACATGGAAGGAAGAATCGCAGAGGGCCGGTGACGGCCCTCAGCCGAGGGTGGCCGCGTACGTGGTCTGGGTGCGGTACTTCCATGTCGGGCCCGCGTTCCAGGGGTTGGGCATGACCGTGCTGGTCGCGTAGGCGTAGCCCGCGCCGCGGCCGAAGGCCGTGCGCAGGGTGGCGCGCATCGCCGCGGGGTCGGGGACGTCGTGGACCAGGTGCCAGAACGCGGTGCCGCTCGGGTCGAGTTCGGCGCCGGAGCGGTAGCCGGAGAGGTGGTCGAAGACGTTGCCGCCGAGCCAGCCGGCACCGGTGTACGCGGCGTACGTGTCCTCGAACGTGACGAAGATGTCCGCGGTGCGGTGGCCCGGCTCCAGGTAGCAGTCGGCTATGGCGGTGCCGGGGTTGTTGACGACGAGGTCGGGGGCGGCCGGGTCGGCGGCGTCCATCGCGTCCTGGACGTAGCGGCGCAGCTCGGCGTAGTAGTCGCGGGTGGCGTTGGCGGGGCCGCAGTCGCGGCTGACGACGTCGAAGAAGATGCCGTCGACGTGGAGGCGGCCGTCGGGGGTCTTGAGGTAGTTGTCGACGGAGGCCTTGGCCGCGGCGATGTCGCGGTTTCCGTGGTCGGTGTGGACGTAGCCGAGCACCCGGGTCTTCTCGCCGGTGGAGGTGGTACGGGTGCGCAGCGCGTCGGCGCGGGCGCGCCAGGGGCCGTCGAACGGGGAGTCGCCGTTGCCCGGGTTCAGCACGACCACCGAGGGGGCCGGAGCGGTGGCGGTGAGGTCGGTCAGCATGGGGTCGTTCGCCCAGACGTACGCGGGGACGGCGATCTCCAGGCCCCGCACCCCAGGCATCCGGGGGGTGGGGGGCGGGTTGGGCGCCGGCGGGCCGGCCTGCTGGGGAGCGTCACGTGCCGCGGCGATGATGGCGGGCGCCGATGCGGCCAATAAGGCGGCGACCAGGGCGGCGTACAAGGCCTTCACGGCGCGAGGCATGAACGTTCCTTCGGCGGAGGCAGGGGGTCGACCCGAGGAACACTAGACGGGCGGCCCATCGTTCAAGGCTGAACCGCCCGCATTCGTATGAGGAACAGAAGAGCGAGCCGTCCCCTCATCATGTGAAATCTCATGGATCTCCAGGACCTCTTGGGCGTCTTGGGCGTCCCAGCCCTCCCGGACCTCTTGGGCCTCCCGGGCCTCCCGGGCGTCCACAACGGTCCGCGCCGCCGCCCGCCCGTCATACGGCCGGCAGTCCGACCCCGTGCGCGAGCTGGCCGGCGGCGTGCGCGAAGAAGGCGGCGCGGTCCTCGACGACCCGGTTGAACTGGCCGAACAGTTCGAAGGAGACCAGCCCGACCAGCTGGGCCCAGGAGGCGACGAGAGCGGCGGTGACCGCCGGGGGCAGGCCCACGGCGAAGTCGGCCGTCATCCGGTCGGCCTCGGGGCGCAGGGCGGGCGGCAGCGGCGGGAGGGCGAGGCCGGGGCCCTCGTAAGCGGTGCGGAGGATGCCGATGAAGGTGTTGGCGACGCGGGAGGCCGGACCCACGGTGTCGATGGGGGCGCTGTAGCCGGGAACCGGGGAACCGTAGATGAGGGCGTATTCGTGCGGGTGCTCCAGCGCCCAGGAGCGGACGGCCTCGCAGACCGCGATCCAGCGGGCGCGGGGCGGGGCCCCGGCGGCGCGGGCGTGGGCGTCGGCCGCCTCGGCGGCCGCGCCGACGCTGTCGTACGCGTCGATGATGAGGGCAGTGAGCAGTTCGTCCCGGCTGGGGAAGTATCGGTAGAGGGCGGAGGAGACCATGCCCAGCTCGCGGGCGACGGCGCGCAGGGAGAGTTTGGCGGCGCCCTCGGCCGCGAGCATGCGGCGCGCTTCGTCCTTGATGGCGGCGGTGACCTCGATGCGGGCCCGTTCCCTGGCCCCTCGCACGGTGTTCATGCGGGTCAGTCTGCCACGCGAACGGAGCACTGCCCAGGAAACGGATTGCCGCTCCATTTCGAGAGCAGTGCTCTTGTTTTGGCGCACCGATCCGTGCACACTGCTCTCAAGCGAGAGCAGTGCTCTCTCAATGAAGAAAGCGGCCCCGGAGGTCACCATGAACGCGCCCACCCCGTACTACGTCCAGGCGACCCCGTTCGAAACCCGCTTCAACGCGCTCTTCGGCAAGCTGGCCCGCTTCGGCATCAGCCTGGCGGGCAGCGCCGAGCTCTCCGTACGCGGCCGCAAGTCCGGCGCGATGCAGCGGATCCCGGTCAACCCGCACACCTACGAGGGCGCCCAGTACCTGGTCTCGGCCCGCGGCCACTCCCAGTGGGTCCGCAACATGCGGGTGGCGGGCGGCGGCGAGCTGCGCGTGGGGCGCAAGGTGCGCGCGTTCACCGTCACCGAGATCACCGACCCGGTGCAGAAGGCCGACATCCTGCGCACCTACCTGGAGAAGTGGGGCTGGGAGGTCAACCGGTTCTTCCAGGGGGTCACCGCCAAGTCCTCCGACGCCGAACTGCAGGCGGCCGCCGGCGACCACCCGGTCTTCCGGATCACAGTGTCCGGCTGACCCGGGGTCCGGCCGGCCCCGTGGACCACAGGTCGTCGTCGGCCTCGTGGCCCCGGTGGGCGACGACGCAGCAGTGCCGGACAGCGCCGGTCCACCGTGCCGTGGAGCCGCGCGACGTGCGCCAGGGCGATGACCCCTGTCGGCGGACCTCCCGGTCGGCCGGCTCCCACACCCTCCCGACCACGGGGAGCCCGGCCTCGGGGTCGGCGTGGTCGAGGCCGAGCCCGATCACCGCCGCCACCGCGAGGAGATGCGGGCCGCCCCGCCGGTCGGGACCGCCGGCACGGCCCGAGGCCGCCCCGCCGGTCGTACCTCCGCCGCCCCCGCGCACGACAGGAGCCAGGCCGGCCGTCTCTTTCGACCTGGTGCTGTGACCGGAAAGGTTTGCCGGGTTGTGCGTCCGGCGCATGGGGTCTCCCCAGGCCCGCAGGGCCTGGGGGAAACATCGCAAGGCGGAGGGCCGCGGCTCGTACGGGGCGTACTTGCCCGGTCCGACAACCTGGGGGTCCCTCCGGACGGAGTCTGGGGGATGAGGCGCCGTACCGGGCGTCGTGACCCGGCAAACCTTGCCGGTCACAGCACTAGCCCTGGCCGCCGCCGCGGGCCGCCGCCTGCCGGGCGTCCATCATGTGCAGCGCCTTGCGGGCGAGCGGGTACGTACGCACCAGGTCGGCCAGCGTCGTCGAGCCCCGCGTGATCCGGGCGAACGCCCGCCACGCCGGACCGAAGCCGGTGATCGCCGCGTGCAGCATCCGCGGCCGGACCTCGAAGAGGTTCAGCATTCGTTTGCCGACCCCCATCTCCACGCCCAGCCCGGCCTTCACCGCGAAGGCGTAGTTGAGGGCCTGGCGGCGCGCGTCCACCGCGTCCTGCGCCTCGGAGATCTTCACCGCCCACTCCCCCGCCAGCCGACCGGAGCGCAGCGCGAAGGAGATGCCCTCCCGGGTCCACGGCTCCAGCAGTCCGGCCGCGTCGCCCGCCACCAGCACCCGGCCGCGCGAGAGCGGCGAATCGGGCTTGCGGCAGCGGGTCAGGTGCCCGGAGGAGACGGCCGGTTCGAAGCCGGCGAGTCCGAGCCGGGCGATGAAGTCGTCCAGGTAGCGCTTGGTCGCGGCGCCCTCGCCCTTGGCCGAGATGACCCCGACGGTCAGGGTGTCGCCCTTGGGGAAGACCCAGCCGTAACTGCCGGGCAGCGGGCCCCAGTCGATCAGCACCCGTCCCTTCCAGTCCTCCGCGACCGTCTCGGGGACGGGGATCTCCGCCTCCAGGCCCAGGTCCACCTGGTCCATCTCCACCCCGACGTGCGCGCCGATCCGGCTCGCGCTGCCGTCCGCGCCGACCACCGCGCGGGCCAGCACGGTCTCCCCGTCGGCGAGCACCACGGCGACGGTGCGCCGGTCGGGAACGGCCGCCCCGTGCTGTTCGACGCGGGCCACGGCCGTACCCGTACGGACGGTGGCGCCGGCCTTCTCCGCCTCGGCGACCAGGCCGGCGTCGAACTCCGGGCGGTTGATGAGCCCGAACAGCATGTGCTTCGAGCGCCGCGTGCGGGTCAGCTTCCCGTCCATCGAGAAGGTGACCGCATGGATGCGGTCCTTGAAGGGCAGCACGAAGCCCGGGGGCAGGGCGTCGCGCGAGGGGCCGATGATGCCGCCGCCACAGGTCTTGTAGCGGGGCAGTTCGGCCTTCTCCAGCAGCAGAACGCGCCGCCCGGCCGACGCCGCCGCGTACGCGGCCGAGGACCCGGCAGGTCCCGCCCCGACCACGACCACGTCCCACACCTCGCCGGTCTCCCCGGTCTCCCCGGCCGCCTCGCCGCCCGCCTCGTCGCTCGTCGCCCGCTGGGCGTCCCGCCCCGTGCCCGTGCCCACGCCTGCGCCTGCGTCTGCGTCTGCGTCTGCGTCCGCTTCCATGCCCGCTCCTGCGTCCATGCCCGCGCCCTCGCCTGCGTCTGCGTCGCGTACGTCGTCGTCGCTGCTCACGATGTGTTGCCGCTCCTGATCACCCGGTTGCTCCGATGCCGGGGAAATCCTACGGCGAGACACCGCCCGGTCCCGCTGTGCGAGGATCAAGACTGTCTTTCGCCGTACCCGGCATACGCACACCCCGCGGATGCGGGCGGCGTACACGGAGAACAACGTCGCACCCAAAAGGAGCGTGCCCATGTCCCAGAATCCGATCGCCGAGACCATCGCCTCGCTGATGCCCCGCGCCAAGCAGGAGCTGACCGAGCTGGTGGCCTTCCAGTCGGTGGCGGACTGGGCGCAGTTCCCCCAGAGCGAGAGCGAGGCCGCCGCGAACTGGGTGGCCGACGCCCTGCGCGTCGAGGGTTTCCAGGACGTGGCGCTGCTCGACACCCCCGACGGCACCCAGTCGGTCTACGGTTTCCTGCCCGGCCCCGAGGGCGCGCCGACCGTGCTGCTCTACGCGCACTACGACGTCCAGCCGCCGCTCGACGACGCGGCCTGGACCTCCCCCGCCTTCGAGCTGACCGAGCGCGACGGCCGCTGGTACGGGCGCGGCGCGGCCGACTGCAAGGGCGGGTTCATCATGCACCTGCTGGCGCTGCGCGCGCTGAAGGCCAACGGCGGTGTGCCGGTGAGCGTGAAGGTGATCGTCGAGGGCTCGGAGGAGCAGGGCACCGGCGGCCTCCAGCAGTACGCCGAGGCGCACCCGGAGCTGCTGACCGCCGACACCATCGTCATCGGCGACGCGGGCAACTTCCGCCTCGGCCTGCCTACGGTGACGGCCACCCTGCGCGGCATGTGCCTGGTCAAGGTGAAGATCGACACGCTGGGCGGCAACCTGCACTCGGGCATGTTCGGCGGCGCCGCCCCCGACGCGCTGGCCGCGCTGATCCGCGTACTCGACTCGCTGCGCGCGGCGGACGGTTCGACGACCGTGGACGGGCTGGCCTCGGACGAGGTGTGGGACGGTCTGCAGTACCCGGAGGCGGACTTCCGCGCCGACGCGAGGGTCCTGGACGGTGTCGAGCTCATCGGCGAGGGCACGATCGCGGACCGGCTGTGGGCCCGCCCGGCCGTCACGGTCCTCGGCATCGACTGCCCGCCGGTGGTCGGCGCGACGCCGTCGGTGCACGCCAGCGCCGGCGCCCTGATCAGCCTGCGGGTGCCGCCGGGCGTGGACACCTCTGCGGCCGTCAAGCTGCTGCAGGCCCACCTGGAGGCGCACACCCCGTGGAAGGCGCGCCTCGAACTCGAGGTCGTCGGCCAGGGCCAGCCGTTCCAGGCGGACACCGACAGCCCGGCGTACGCGTCGATGCGCACGGCCCTGGAGGCCGCCTACCCCGGCCAGGAGATGCAGATCAGCGGCATGGGCGGGTCGATCCCGCTGTGCAACACGCTGACCTCCCTCTACCCGGACGCGGAGATGCTGCTGATCGGTCTGAGCGAGCCGGAGGCGCAGATCCACGCGGTCAACGAGAGCGTGTCGCCGCAGGAGCTGGAGCGCCTGTCGGTGGCGGAGGCCCTCTTCCTCGTCAACTACGCGGAGTCCAAGCGCGCCTGACCCCCGCGGGGGCGGTGTCGGCCGCAGCGTGTAAGCCCAGGGCGCAGTGCGCCCTGGGCTTACTGCGCTCCCGGCGAACTCGGCGCCGAACGGGGCCCCGCCGTCCGTACGTTGGCCGTATGGATCTTGTCAAAGTGCTCCCGAACCGGCTCCACATGCTCCGCTTCCCCATCGGCCAGGCCTACCTCTGGCAGGACGGGGAATCCCTCACCCTGATCGACGCGGGCCATGCCGGGTCCGCCGACGGGATCGAGGAGGCGATACGTTCCCTCGGGCTGGCGCCCGAGCGGCTGGAGCGGATCGTCCTCACCCACTGCCACCGCGACCACGTCGGGGCGGCGGGTGAGCTCGCCGCCCGCCGGGGCGCGCGGGTGCTGGCGCACCGTCTGGACGCACCGGTGATCCGGGGCGAGCTGCCCGTGCCCGAACCGGTGCTGCTGGACTGGGAGGTCCCGCTGTACGCGCACGGCCTGACGGTCCCCGAGGCCCCGCCCACCCGGGTCGACCACGAGCTGGAGGACGGGGAGGCGCTGGGCTTCGGGGACGGGGCGTACGTGGTGCACGCCCCGGGCCATACGGACGGCAGCATCGGCATCCACCTTCCGCGCCACGGCGTGCTGTTCACGGGTGACTGCGTCGCGGCCGTGGGCCCGCTGATGCCGGGCGTCTTCAACGTGGACCGCGCCCGGGCGATCGAGACCTTCCGGCGCCTGGCCGCGCTCGCCCCTTCGACCGCCTGCTTCGGCCACGGCGATCCGCTGACGGAGAACACGGCGGAGGCCCTCGCCAAGGCGGCGCAGGAGGCGGCCCAGGAGGCGGCCGCTTCCGGCTGAGGCCCGCCCCCCCTGGGGCCGCCCGCACGCTCGCGGCGGCTCCCGCGGGTCAGCACAGCCTCGGTGGTTCCCGGGCGTGGCCACCTCGATCAGGCGGAACCGCAGGCGACGGGCGAGCAGTTCTCCCTCCTGCGCACCGCCGGGGAACCGGTGGACGGCATGGCGCTGCTCACCCGTCGCCGGCTCACCGGGGAGAGCCGCCGCCGCTCGCCCGCCCGGTACGCCTGCACCGTGGAGAGCGAGCGCGACCCGGAGCTGCGCGAGATCCTCGTACCGCGCGCGAACGCCGGACGCGGAGCCGTTCGGCTCTTCCTCGCCGGGCACGGCGTGCGCGCGACGGACGTCGAGGGCCGCACCCACACCCTGCTGACCTGCATCGACGGACTGGCCTTCGACCGGCTGGTCAACGGTGGCGACGTGCCGCGCGAGGCCCTCGAAGGCCTGGTCGCCGTCGCCCTGCGTCCGGCGGGGCGGGCGGGCGGGCGGATCAGCCGGTGGGGACGCCTGCCTCCAGGTAGAGGGGGCGGCCGCGTTCGCGGGCGCGCAGGGCCCAGCGCAGGCGTTCGTGGCGGTGCTGCGGGAGCAGGTCGGCGGCCTCGGCCTCCGTGACGAAGCGCCAGGCCCGCAGTTCCGGGCCGGGCAGCCGGAGCCGGGCCGCCGCCTCGTCCGAGAGGTGGCCGCCGTCGAAGAGCAGGCGCAGCCCGCCGTAGCCGGGCGGCTGGGGCGGCTCCCAGTCGACCACCAGCAGCCCGGGCGCCCGTTCCAGTACGACGCCCAGTTCCTCCGCGACCTCCCGTACGCCCGCGGCCGCGGGTGCCTCGCCCGCTTCGACGACCCCGCCCGGGAACTCCCAGCCCGCCTTGTACGTCGGATCCACCAGCAGCACCCGGTCCTGCTCGTCGAAGAGCAGCACCCCGGCCGCCACCGTCTCCCGGGTGGGCTCCGGGGTCTGCACGATGTCGCAGACCTTCGCCGTCTCCGAGCGGACGGCCTCGGCGACGCGCTCCGCCGTCTCCCGCGGGGTCAGCACCCCGTTGTCGATGACGTGCGCGTCGCCGGCCAGCCAGCCGAGGGCCTGCTGGTAGACCGGGATGTGGTCGTACGCCCACTGCCGGACCCGGAGCTCGACCTCCGCGGGTTCCCCGAGTTCCTGCCGTGTGGCGATCCGCTCCCGAAGGATCGTTTCCTCAGGAGCCAGCAACACATGCCGCACCGGGATCCGCCGAGCCGCCAGCCCGCCGAAGATCTCGTCCCGGTACTCCTGGCGCAGCAGCGTCATCGGTACGACGAGCACCCCGCCCAGTTCGGCGAGCATCGCCGCGGCCGTGTCCACCACCAACCGCCGCCAGCTCGGGAGGTCCTGGTAGTCGGTGACCTCCGCCAGTCGTTTGGCCGGCAGCAGCATGCGCAGCGCGTCGCCGACGAACTCCGGGTCGAACAGGGTGCTGTCCGGCAGGATTCCGGTCAGTTCGCGGGCCGTGCTGGTCTTTCCGGCGCTGAATGTGCCGTTGATCCAGACAATCACGTCTACCCCTTTCCCCATGGCTCGTCCGGAGCCCCCAGTGGCTTGCCCGCCCCAGCCTGCCACGAAAACCTCACGATCGGCCCAGTGCTTATCCTCAAGGTCACAGCCCTGCACGTGAGCCCCGGAGGATTCGCCACCGTGCCCCACAACCGCCGCCCGTCCGAGCCCCGCTACGGCAACCGGCCGACCATGAAGGACGTGGCGTCCCAGGCGGGCGTCGGCCTGAAGACGGTGTCGCGCGTGGTCAACGGTGAGCCAGGGGTGACCCCCGAGACCGAACGACGGGTCCAGCAAGCCATCGAGGCCCTCGGCTTCCGCCGCAACGACAGTGCCCGCGTGCTGCGCAAGGGCCGTACCGCCACTGTGGGCCTGGTCCTGGAGGACCTCGCCGATCCCTTCTACGGTCCGCTGAACCGGGCGGTGGAGGAGGTGGCCCGCGCGCACGGGGCGCTGCTCATCAACGGCTCCAGCGCCGAGGATCCGGACCGGGAGCGGGAGTTGGCGCTCGCGCTGTGCGCCCGCCGGGTGGACGGGCTGATCGTGATCCCGGCCGGGGACGACCACCGCTACCTGGAGCCGGAGATGCGGGCCGGTGTGTCCACGGTGTTCGTGGACCGCCCGGCCGGACGGATCGACGCGGACGTGGTGCTGTCGGACAGCTTCGGCGGTGCCCGGGGCGGGGTGGCCCACCTGATCGCGGGCGGCCACCGCCGGATCGGTTTCATCGGCGACCAGCCGCGCATCCACACGGTGGCGGAGCGCCTGCGCGGCTACCGCGCGGCGATGACGGACGCGGGCCTGCCGGTGGCGGAATCCTGGATCTCGCTCGGGTCCACGGCCCCGGCACGGGTCGCGGCGGCGGCCGGGGCGATGCTCACGGGCCCGGACCCGGTGACCGCCGTCTTCGCGGGCAACAACCGGGTGACGGTGACCGTCGTACGGGTCCTCGCGGCGTACGGCCGGCCGGTGGCGCTGGTCGGCTTCGACGACTTCGAGCTGGCCGATCTGCTCCGCCCCGGCGTGACGGTGGTCGCCCAGGACCCGGCGGCCCTGGGCCGGGTGGCCACGGACCGCCTGTTCCAGCGCCTCGCGGGCGCGGACCTGACCCCGACCCGCATCGAACTCCCGACCCGGCTGATCCCCCGCGGCTCGGGCGAACTCCCCCCGGCCGGCTGACCCTTCACCGGATCAGGCCGCGCAGCACGACGGCGGCGTGCGGAGTCACGAAGGGCGCGTCGACGCCCGAAGGCGTGGACATGCCTCGATGGGAACAGGCCCCGGGCCCGGCCCCGCCTCGGCCGAACGGATCCGCGGCTCGGCGACATCCACCGGCCTCCCTTGATCGGACGGCGGTGTCCGCGACCGATCGGTGACGTTCGGGACCCGGTGGCGGGCGGCCCATCGGCCTGGCGTTCCGCACGGTTCGGGGAGCCGGACGGACGGGCAGAGCGCCTTCGGGTACGAACTGGGCCGCTTCGCGGCGGACTTGCGCCGTCTGCGCATCGAGCGGGGCAGTCCCTCGTACCGGGAGCCGGGTTCGCGTGCGGTGAAGACCGGGGTGGGCGGGCGGCCGCCCGACCGCCGTCCCTTCCCACACGTCCCCCGCGTTGAACCCCTGCCGGCAGCCCTGGCGGGCTCTCGCCGCTCAGCAGCCGCCCGCGCCGGTCCGGTCCGGGAGCGCGGCGTCCGGGCCCCGCAGGGCCAGCCTCCCGCCGAAGCGGTAGCCTCCGGCCCGCCGTCCCCGCCGCCCGGGCCGTCCTCGTCCGAGGCGTACACGAGGACCCACGTACTGACCTGCGCGCGCAGCAACATCGGGGTCACGCTCTCCCCCGCCCCCGGCCTCCTCGCCGTCATGGGCGAGGACGGGACGGTGCAGTTGTGGGACCCCGCCGACAGTCGCCCCGCGGGCGAGATCAGGACCGACGCGTCCCCTTTCACGTTCGCCTTCTCGCCGGCCGGCCCCGGGCTGGCGGTCGGGGCGGAGGGCCTCCAGGGCGCGGTGCAGCTCGGGGAGGCCGAAAGCCTCACCCCGGTGGGTCCCCGTCGCTGCCCTGCGGCAGCGCCATCGACGTGCTCGCGTACACCCCCGACGGCCGGATGCCGGCCGTGGCCGTGCACGACAGGGTCGAGATCTGCCGTCCGGACGCCGCCGGGAAGGTCGGTCCGGTACTGAACGGGCACCGGACCCCGGTCAGGGCCGTGCGGTTCTCCCCGGACAGCGCACTGCTGGCCACCGCCGATGATCAGGGAACCGTACGCCTGTGGGACGCGGGCGGCGATCACCCCGTCGAAGCCCGGGCCGTCGACGCCCACGCCGGCCCCGGCAACGACCTCGCCTCCGCCGGGGAGGACGGCACCCTGCGGTTCTGGATGCTGCCGGGCCCGCACACGGCGGCGGCCCGGCCCCCGTGGTCCGGGGCCGGGCCGCTCACGCCGTGAGCCGGGATCAGCTGGTCGCCGTCAGTGTCGCCGAGCGGCGCGGGATGGCGAAGGCGTCCAGTTCCGCGCGGGTCAGGCCGGTGAGGGCGGTGACCTCGTCGGTGCCCACCGCGCCGCAGTCGAGCCCGCGGACCAGGTAGCCGGCCAGGGCCTTGGCGGTGGCCGGCTCGTCCATCACGTCGCCCTCGATCTTGGCGACGTACGCCTTCAGGCGCGCGGCGGCGGTCTCCAGGCCCTCGCGGTAGAAGGTGAAGACGGCCGCGTACCGGGTCGGCAGGTGCGCCGGGTGCATGTCCCAGCCCTGGTAGTAGGCGCGGGCCAGGGCGCGCCGGGTCAGGCCGTAGTGGAGCTTCCAGGCCTCGTGGACGTGCTCGGTGGTGCCGATCGGCAGGACGTTGGTCGAGCCGTCGGAGACCCGTACCCCGGTGCCGGCGGCCGCGACCTGCATGATCGCCTTCGCGTGGTCGGCGGCGGGGTGGTCGCTCGACTGGTACGCGGCGGACACGCCGACGCAGGCGCTGTAGTCGAAGGTGCCGTAGTGCAGGCCGGTGGCGCGGCCCTGGGAGGCCTCGATCATCCGGGCGACGGTCGCGGTGCCGTCGGAGGCGAGGATGGACTGGCTGGTCTCGATCTGGATCTCGAAGCCGATCCGGCCCGGGCGCAGGCCGCGGGTGGTCTCGAAGGCCTCCAGCAGCTTGACGAAGGCGGTGACCTGCTCGGCGTAGGTGACCTTGGGGAGGGTCAGGACCAGGTTCTCCGGCAGGCCGCCGTGGGCGAGCAGGCCGGAGAGGAAGATGTCCGTGGTGCGGATGCCGCGGTCGCGGACGTTGGACTCCATGCACTTCATGCGGATGCCCATGTACGGGGCGTTGGTGCCGTTGGAGTACGCCTCGGAGATCAGGCGGGCGGCGCGGGCCGCGGCCTGGTCCTCCTCCTCGTCGGAGCGGACGCCGAAGCCGTCCTCGAAGTCGACGCGCAGGTCCTCGACGGGCTCGCTGAGCAGCTTGGCGCGGACGCGGTCGTAAACGGGTACGGCCAGCTCGTCGGAGATGCCGAGCACCTTGGCAAAGGTGGCGGCGTCCGGGGCGTGCTCGTCGAGGGCGGCGAGGGCCTGGTCACCCCAGGAGCGGATGGTGTCGGCGGCGAAGACGTCACCGGGTACGTAGACCGTGTGGATGGGCTGCCGGGTGCCGGGGTCGCCCGGGTAGTGGCGCGCGAGTTCCGCGTCCACCGGCGCGAGGGAGGCGCTGATGCCCTCGCTGACCGCGCCTGCGAGGCTCGTTGCCACCTTCTCCTGCTGACCCATCGTGCACTCTCCTCTTTTCCGCTTCACGGAAGCTTAGATCCGCATAGCAGAATTTAGTCACGGGGTTCCGCTCCGTCAATGGTCCCCCCGCCGTCCTGGACAAACGACTCGGGGGCCACGTGGTGACAAACACCACACAGCCCCGGAGTCGAAGAGTACGCAGGTCAGCAGCTACGGAGCCGGATCAGGCCGGGGCCTGCGCCTCCTGCAGGCGGGGAACGGAGACGGCCGTGACGAGGGCTGCGGCCGGCCACACCGCCAGCCCCCAGCCCACCGCCGCGTAGACGGCCCTGCCGTCGGCCGCCAGGATGCCGGCGAACACCACCGCGTTGAAGAGCCCGGCCTCCGTGCCGAGCCAGGCCACCCAGGGGTCCCGCCGGGTCACCGCGCCGACCAGCCCTCGGACGAAGTGGGACAGGAACAGCAGCACGAACCCCGACAGGAGCAGGACCAGCACCCCCGCCCACCACGGGGCCGGCGGCCAGAACAGCAGCAGCACACCGATGAGGACACCGGCCGTCAGCGCCGCCGCGACCCCCCGGCTGTCCTCGTCGGTCACGTCGGCGGAACTCCTGGAGACGAAGAACGCCAGCAGGCAGGCGAGCAGTGCGGCACCGAGCGCCCGGAGGGTCAGCGAGCCCCATTCGCCGAGGACGACGAGCTGGGTGTACACCCCGGCGGCGGCGAGCAGCGAGCCCCACAGGAGCCGCGGCCGGGTACCGGGTACCGACGAAGCCGGAATCGGGTGGCGGGTCCCGGCGCGCGCAGCGGGGGCCGCCGGAGGCGGATCGGTTCCCAGGGCGGTCTCGGTGTCGCGCCGGGGCGCCGGATCGGTCACCGTCCGGGAGCGGGACCGGGAGCGGGCGCCGGTCGCCCCCTTGCGCAACCGGTCGATCACCTGCTGCGCATCGGCCGGTCGCGCCGCGGGCTCCTTGGCCAGCAGCTCCAGCACCAGCCGTTCCAGTTCCTCGGGCACCGCGGGCCGGAGGTCCCTGATCGGGGCGGGCTCACCGGTGAGGTGCTGCGAGAGCACCGACAGCCCGGAGCCGGTGAACGGCGGCCGGCCGGCCAGCAGTTCGTACAGCATGCAGCCGAGGGAGTACAGGTCGCTGCGGCCGTCGATGCGACGGTCGCCGCGCGCCTGTTCCGGGGACATGTAGGTCGGCGTGCCGATGGCCGCGCCGGTGGCCGTCAGACCGGTCCCGGTCTCCTCCGCGAGGCGGGCGATACCGAAGTCGCAGATGGTGACGTCGGCCTCGGCGGGCCCGTGGACCATGATGTTGGCCGGCTTGATGTCCCGGTGAACCACACCGGCCCGGTGTGCCGCGGCCAGGCCCTCGCAGATCTGGACCGCCCACCGGACCACGGCGGCGGGGTCCACACCCGAGCGGTGGTCGCGCAGCACGGCGGTCAGGGGCCGCCCCCGCACCAGCTCCATCACGAGGAAGAGCACCGGGCTGCCGTCGACCTCGACCTCGCCGTGGTCGTGGACGGTCACGATCCGGGGATGGGTCAGGCCCGCGGCCGTGCGGGCCTCCTTGCGGAACCGCTCCTCCAGGAGGTGGTCACCGGCCACGCCCCGGGAGATCACCTTGACCGCGACCTCCCGGTCGAGCCGCAGGTCCCGGGCCTGCCACACCTCGCCCATCCCACCGGCCCCGAGCCTGCGCTCCAGCCGGTAACGCCCCTCCAGTAACGCGCCCCGCATCGGAAGAACTCCCTCCCCGCTCCCTGGGGGGTGTCGTGTCGATCAGGCCGGGCTCGCGGGCCCGGTCGACACGACACCCCCTAGCCCTCCCCGGGCCGATCGCAGCCTACGCCCCTCCCGCGACCGCACGAGATGGGTTGGAGGAGAGGTCCCCCGCCCCGGGGACAAGGAGGGCACGAAGACGACGAGGGCCTCCCGGTCCGGTGTGGACGTCGCCGTCCCCACCGGCCCCGGAAGGCCCTCGCTCGTTCGTGCACCCGGTACGCGTCGCGTCGTCGTCCCGGGGTCGGGGCGACTAGCCCTTGCGCGCCTTGATCTCGTCCGTGAGCTGCGGGACGACGGCGAAGAGGTCGCCGACGACGCCGTAGTCGACGAGGTCGAAGATCGGGGCCTCGGCGTCCTTGTTGACGGCCACGATGGTCTTCGAGGTCTGCATGCCGGCCCGGTGCTGGATCGCGCCCGAGATACCGGAGGCGATGTACAGCTGCGGGGAGACCGACTTGCCGGTCTGGCCGACCTGGTTGGAGTGCGGGTACCAGCCGGCGTCCACGGCGGCACGCGAGGCGCCGACGGCCGCACCGAGGGAGTCCGCGAGGTCCTCGATGATGTGGAAGTTCTCGGCACCGTTGACGCCACGGCCGCCGGAGACGACGATCGCGGCCTCGGTCAGCTCGGGGCGGCCGGTCGACTCGCGGGGGGTGCGACCGGTGACCTTGGTGCCGGTGGCCAGGGCGCCGAAGGTGACGGCGAGCGCCTCGACCGCGCCGGCGGCCGGAGCGGCCTCGACCGGGGCCGAGTTCGGCTTCACGGTGATGACCGGAGTGCCCTTGGAGACGCGGGACTTGGTGGTGAACGACGCGGCGAAGGCGGACTGCGTCGCGACCGGACCCTCGTCACCCGCCTCCAGGTCGATGGCGTCGGTGATGATGCCCGAGCCGATACGGACGGCCAGGCGCGCGGCGATCTCCTTGCCCTCGGCGGAGGACGGGACGAGCACGGCGGCCGGGGAAACGGCCTCGTACGCGGCCTGGAGGGCGTCCACCTTCGGTACCACGAGGTACTCGGTGAACTCGGGGGCGTCGGCGGTGAGGACCTTGACCGCGCCGTGCTCGGCGAGCACAGCGGCGGTGGCGTCGGCACCGGCGCCCAGGGCGACGGCGACGGGCTCGCCGATGCGGCGGGCCAGCGTCAGCAGCTCAAGGGTGGGCTTGCGGACGGCACCGTCCACGTGGTCGACGTAGACGAGAACTTCAGCCATGGGACTGCTCTCCTGCGATTGCGAAGTGTCTGGGGGCTAAGAGGGGTGGCCGAGGTTCTTAGATGAACTTCTGGCCGGCCAGGAACTCGGCCAGCTGCTTGCCGCCCTCGCCCTCGTCCTTGACGATCGTGCCGGCGGTGCGGGCCGGGCGCTGCGCCGCGGAGTCGACCGCGGTCCAGGAGCCCTCAAGGCCGACCTCGTCGGACTCCAGGTCCAGGTCGGACAGGTCCCAGGACTCGACCGGCTTCTTCTTGGCGGCCATGATGCCCTTGAAGGACGGGTAGCGGGCCTCGCCCGACTGGTCCGTCACCGAGACGAGCGCGGGGAGGGAGGCCTCCAGCTGCTCGCTCGCGGTGTCGCCGTCGCGGCGGCCGGTCACGGTGCCGTCCTCGACCTTGACCTCGGAGAGCAGGGTGACCTGCGGGACGCCCAGGCGCTCGGCCAGGATCGCCGGCAGCACGCCCATGGTGCCGTCGGTCGACGCCATGCCGGTGATGACCAGGTCGTAGCCGGCCTTCTCGATCGCCTTGGCGAGCACCAGCGAGGTGCCCATGACGTCGCTGCCGTGCAGGTCGTCGTCCTCGACGTGGATGGCCTTGTCGGCGCCCATCGAGAGCGCCTTGCGCAGCGCGTCCTTGGCGTCCTCGGGGCCCACCGTCAGAACGGTGATCTCGGCATCGTCGGCCTCGTCGGCGATCTGCAGCGCCTGCTCGACGGCGTACTCGTCGAGCTCCGACAGCAGGCCGTCGACGTCGTCACGGTTGACGGTCAAGTCCTCGGTGAACTGCCGGTCGCCCGTGGCGTCGGGCACGTACTTCACACAGACAACGATCCTCAGGCTCACGCCGGCTCTCCTACCGCATCGTCTTTTCTGGTACCGCCTTATGCAGGCAGCATAGGCGCCTTGTCGGGCGGATCCCGGTCGGGGCGGCCCGCGCTCCGAAGGGAATGTTACTCGTCAGTACACAGTGGGTCCCGCCAAGTCGCAAGGCTGGTGAGCTGTGATCTGCCCAACGCCACCCGACCCTTCCAAGCAGGGACGATTCAGTCGCGCAACGCGTTGAAGCGCCCCTGGTGGTACAGCAGGGGGCGGCCTTCCCCGGCCGGATCCCCGACGACCGCCTCAGCGATGATCACACGATGTTCGCCTGCGGGCACACGTGCGACGACCCGGCAGACCAGCCACGCCAGTACGCCGTCCAGCACCGGCACCCCGTGCGGGCCGGTGGCCCAGCCGGTCGGCGGGCCGAAGCGGTCGGCTCCGCTCCGGGCGAACAGTCCGGCCAGCTCCCGTTGGTGCTCGCCGAGTATGTGGACGCCGAGGTACTCGCTGTCGCGCACCGCGGGCCAGCTGGAGGCCCCGGTGGAGATCGTGAAGGACAGCAGCGGCGGATCGGCGGAGACGGAGTTGAGCGAGGTGGCGGTGAACCCCACCGGGCGGCCGCCGTCCTGGGCGGTGATCACGGCGACCCCTGCGGCGTGCTGCCGGAAGACCGAGCGCAGCAGGTCGGGCGAGCCGGTGCGGACCGTGCCGGTGGCCGCTGCGGCGCCGGAACGGGGGGAAAGAGGGGAACGGGGGGACGGAGCCGTGGGAACGACCGGGACCGTCGGGACTGTCGGAGCAGTCATCAGGGTTCTGCCTTCTGCCGCGGGACACGCGGGCGCTGTCGGGGATCGGGGGCCGGGCTGTTCAGTGGCCCCGACAGCGCGCGCTCGCGTGGCGGACGAGGTCCACATGGACCCGTCCGTAGAGCAGGAGTTCATACCGCATACGGCCAGCGTGGCGATCTCCCGTGGACGCAGTCAAGCGAGATCGGGCAGATGTCAGGCGCGTCACGCTGTGTGCGGGCGCGCGCACCGGCGCCCCCGGTCCTGCCGTGTCGGTCCGCCCGGCGGCCGGGCCGCGCGTCATACGGCGGCCCCGAGGGCGGCGATCACGTCCACCTTGCGCGGCATTCCGGCCGCCCGCCGCACGATCCTGCCGGCCGAGTCCAGGACCAGCACGGTCGGGGTCTTCTCGATCCCGAGGGCCCGCACCAGTTCGAGCCGCTCCTCCGCGTCGATCTCGATGTGCGCCACCCCGTCCACCATCGCGGCGACCTCGGCGAGGATCCGCCGCGTGGCCCGGCAGGGCTGGCAGAAGGCGCTGGAGAACTGCACCAGGCTGGCCCGCTCCCCCGGTTCCGCTCCCAGTTCGGCCGCGCCCAGCCGGGTCCGCGCGTCTTCCTGCCCGGGCACCCCGCGCTCCCCTCGCCGTATTCGTCCGTGCACATCATCCTCGTACGCTCGTCCGTGGATCGGAGCGCCCCACGGGCCCGCGGCATTCCCGGCGTGATGAGAATCTCCCCTGGCAGGGGCTTCTGGACTGGCCAGCGGGCCGCGTATGGGGCACGATCCCCATGGTCGCGTACCTACGCTTCCGTAACTTCCGGCCGGGAGCACCTCCCCAGGCAGAAAGCGGGGTCTCCCCACCATGGCTGAGCTCGTCTACCCTCCCGTGATCGGCGCCGCGCACGGACTCTTCCGCGCGCTGGACATCCGTATCGACATGAAGGGCACCGAGAACATCCCCCGCAAGGGCGGTGCGGTCCTGGTGTCGAACCACATCGGATACCTCGACTTCATCTTCGCCGGCCTGACGGCGCGGCCGCAGAAGCGCCTGGTCCGTTTCATGGCCAAGGAGTCGGTGTTCCGGCACAAGGTGTCCGGTCCGCTGATGCGCGCGATGAAGCACATCCCCGTCGACCGCAAGCAGGGTGAGGACGCGTACCAGCACGCCCTGGACTCGCTGCGGGCCGGCGAGATCATCGGCGTCTTCCCGGAGGCGACGATCTCCCAGTCCTTCACGCTCAAGAGCTTCAAGTCGGGCGCCGCGCGCATGGCGCAGGAGGCCGGGGTCCCGCTGATCCCGGTGGCGCTGTGGGGCACCCAGCGGCTGTGGACCAAGGGCCGCCCGAAGAACCTCAAGCGCAGCCACATCCCGGTGACGATGCGCGTGGGCGAGCCCGTGGAGGCCCCGGCCGACCAGTACGCCGGCGCCATCACCCGCCGGCTGCGCGAGCGCGTGCAGGAGCTGCTGGACGCCGCGCAGCGCGCCTACCCGGACAAGCCCAAGGGCGCCGACGACTCGTGGTGGCTCCCGGCCCACCTGGGCGGCACCGCGCCGACGGCGGCCGAGGTCCGCGAGGCCGGCTGATCCCCTCCGCTCATGACGTCGGTCTCCCGGACCACCACCGGGTCCTGGAGGCCGAGACCGGAGCCCGGATGGCCGGCACTCACTTCCGGGCACCGCTGGGGGGCTCGCACGGAGCGGCGAAGCACTGCCACTGCTGCTCCCCCTCCGGGACGTGCACCCCGCCGCCGTCGTTCCTGCCGGGACGGTGCTCACCGTTCTTGTCGTGGCGGTCCCACTTGTCGTGGCGGTTCCCCTTGTCGTGGCGGTTCCCCTTGTCGTGGCCCCGCTTGTCGTGGTGGTCCCCCTTGTCGTGACCGTCCTTTTCCGGGCCGGTGCTGCCGGGGGGTTCGCACGGGGCGGCGAAGCACTGCCACGTGCCGTCCGCCACGACCTGGTGCGGCGCCGTCGGGGTGGCGGCGAAGGCGGTCGTGGGCAGGAGCGCGCCTCCCGCTGCGATGGCGGTCGAGGCTACGAGCAGGGCGAGGCGTCGGGGGCGCAAGGGGTGGGGCATGGCCGTTCTCCTCGTGAAGGAAGCCGGAATGGTCCCCTCCAGTACGCCCCGCCGGCCGCGTCCCGTCATGCCGCTGGATCTCGTGGCTTGACGGATCGAAGAGCCCGCGACCTCAGCTCGGGTTGTCGGCGTGCGTGAGGGTCTCCCAGGCCTCGAAGTGGTTCTCGGTGCCCGCCGGGCGGCGGCCCTCGGTGAGCCTGCGGGTGTTCTCCAGGGTGACGCCGAGCCGGGTGTGCAGGGCGTTGTAGCCGACCTCGGTGGCCGGGCCGATGCCCGTGGTCAGCTTCCCGCCGCACAGCCAGGAGGGCACGGCCGCGCCGAGTTCGTAGGCCGCGTGGAAGCCGAGCGCGTGCCGGAACCGGTCCTTGAACTGCGGGTAGAGGTCGCGGCCCTGGATCCGTGAGGTCTCGGCGACGTGCATGGCCGCGGCGATCCCCATGCCGGTGTGGCCGAAGTCGCGGCAGGTCTCCTGGGCGAGTCCGTCCACGAAGGTGCTCTGGCCGTGCCAGTAGGCGATCAGCTCGGCGCGGGTGTCGATGGACGAGCGCGGCGGGTACGCGGGCTGCGGGCCGTCGGCGGCCAGGTAGAAGTAGGCGGGGACGCGCCCCAGGTAGACGGCCATCGCCTGGTCGTAGCTCGCGCGGTCGTCGAGGTGGACCGCGATGCCGACGGCCGCGTCCATCATGATCAGCTCCCAGTTGCCGTTGCTGTTCGGCCTGCCGCCGATCACCTCGGGCAGGTAGACGTCGCGCAGCATGGCCGCGAAGCGCCCCTGGTTCGGCCAGCCGCCGGTGTACGTGTGCTTGACGATCTCGGCGGCGCGCGGCCAGGTCGAGCCGGCCCAGCCGCTCTGCAGCGGCGCGTTGCTGTTGGTGTGATCCTTGATCTTCGCAGACCAGGCGTCCATCAGCTCGATCGACTTCTTCGCGTACCTGGCGTCCCGGGTGATGTACCAGGCGAGCGCGTGGCTGTACGCGGCGATGGCGTCCTCGCGCTCCTCGGAGCAGCCGTTGTCCGGGTTGGAGTAGGAGCCGCACTCGACGACCTCGCGCGGCCGGGGGGTGCGCGAGAGCGAGCCGTACCCACTGGCCAGCATCTGGTCGTAGGCCGCCTTCCAGGGCTGTCGGCCGGCCTGCACCTGGGTGCGTACGAAGTCCAGTTGGGCGCGGCTGTTCAGGACTCCGGGGTGGGCGAACTTCGCGGGAGCGGCAGGTGCGGCGGCGGTGGGGGCGGGGGCGGCCGGAGCCGCGGGCGCCGCGAGGGTGGGGAGGGGGATCAGGGTCATCGCCAGGCCGAGGGCGAGGGCGGTGAGACCGGCGGGGATTCCGAAACGCATGGGGGGCCTTCCGGTGGGAGGGGTTCCGGTGGCCCGAAGATACTCATGCCCATGCCAAGTGACAACGATGTCTGACAAGAAAGTTTCCTATCAGCGCCCCGCCTCCCCCTCCCCCTCCCCCTCCTCCCGCCTCCGGCGGCGGTGGGCCGCGACCCGCGCCCGCGTGGCACAACTGCGGGAGCAGTAGCGGCGCGCGCTCCCCGGCCCGGTGGCGAGGAAGAACCGCCCGCAGCCCGCCGCGGCGCAGGCGCCCCAGGCGATCCGCCCGTACTCCGTGAGCAGTTGGGCGAGCGCGAGCGCGCCCGAGGCCAGGAACCAATCGCCCCAGCCGGCCTCCTCGCCCCGGTCGACGTGCAGGTGCCAGGGGTGGCCGTCATGCCGGGTCAGCCGGGGGCGGGTGCCGCACTCCGCGAACAGTGCGTTCAGGGCCTCGGCGGCGCGGTCTTCGTCGCCCTCTCCGAGCACCTCCGCCATCCGCCGGGCCGCGGCGCGCAGTTCGGCCGCGCTCGCCTCGGGGAACGCCTCCTCCGTGAGGTCGGCGGGACGTTCCCCGTGCCCGGCCAGCAGCTCCGCGAGCTCGGCGCGCGGCAGTTCGGGGGTCGCCCGGACCGCTTCGGCGAGGTCGATCAGCCTCCGCGCCGCCGAGAAGCCGTCCCGCGCGTCACCCATCCCCACATCCTTTCGCCCTACACGCGTATGACGTAACGTCTTGTGCGTCTATTGCGTTACAGCATACCGGGGAGGGGTCCCATGGGCGGTTTCGGGCGGTACCTGGCGGCGGCACTGGCCGCGCGCATCGCCTCGGAGGGCATGGGCATGGCCGTGGTGCTGCTGGCCCTGGAGCGCACCGGGAGCGCGGCGCACGGGGCGTTCGTCCTGACGGCCTGGCTGGCCCCGCACGTCCTGGCGGCCCCGCTCGCGGGTGCCGCTGCCGCCCGGGCCCGCCGGCCGCGGCTGTTCCACGCCGGCGCCCTGGCCGGGTTCGCGACGGCCGTCGCGGCGCTGACCGTCCTGCTCGGCCGGGCTCCCGTACCGCTGGTGCTGGCCGTGGCGGCGCTCGGCGGCTCCTGCGGGCCGATGGTGACGGGCGGGCTGTCCAGCCTGATCACCGGCCTGGTTCCGGCAGGACCCGGTCGGGACCGGGCGTACGGCTGGGACGCCGCGACCTACAACGCGGCGGCCGTCACCGCGCCGGCAGCGGTCGGCCTGGTCGCGGCGCTGGGCTCGGCCGGGCCCGCCATGGCCGTCCTGGCGGGGTCCGGAGCCCTGGCGGCCGCGCTGGCGGCCACCCTCCCGTACGAGGGCCGGGGCGCGGGCCCGGTCCCGGGCGCACCCCGGGCCGGGCTGGGCGCGGGGCTCACGGCCCTGTGGCGGGTCCGTGAGCTGCGGGCGGTCACCTCGGCCACGACCCTGGGCTTCGTGGGCATCGGCTCCCTCACCACCGTCTCGGTGCTGCTGGCCACGGAGCTCGGCAGCCCGGGCGGCGGGGGCGTGCTGATGACGGCCTTCGCGGTGGGCGCGCTGGGCGGCTCGCTCACGCTGGGCCGCATCACGTCCATGGACTCCGGCCGGCTGGTGCGGTGGGCGCTGGCCGGGACCGGGGCGGCACTCGCGGCGGCCGCGTTCGCCCCGTCGGTGGCCGTGACGGCGGCGCTGTTCGCGCTCGCCGGGGTGTGCGACGGGCCGCTGCTCACGGCCACACTGCGGATCCGCGCGCGGTACGCGCCGGACGGGGTGCGGACCCAGGTGTTCACCCTGGGCGCGGGGCTGAAGGTGACGGCGGCGTCGACCGGGGCGGCCCTGGTGGGGGTCGCGGCCGACGTGCCCGCGGCGGCGCTGCTGACCGGGATCGCCGGGCTGCTGCTCGCATCGGCGCTGCTGCACGCCCTGACGGCGGTGCGCGAGCCCGGGCGGCCCGGGCTGCCCGGTCGGCCCGCCCGCACCGGGGCTACAGAGCCGTCGGCAGGTTCCGCCACAACTGCGACCGGTCCGCGGACTCCTGAAGGGCCTTGAGCGCGGCCGGGTGCGGGGCGGCGTAGAGCTCGGGATAGTCGATCTCGCCGAGTTCCGGGCGTACGGGAAAGGCCAGTCGTTCCTCGTCGAGGTCGAACCGGGCGTCCACGCCGGGTTTGTTGCCGCGCGGGTCGAGGCGGGACCAGCGTGCGCCGCCGGGCAGCCGCAGGGCGACCAGGCCGTGCACGACGGGGTTCGTGCCGTCGTCGTCGGCGAGGCGCTGGTAGCACAGGGCCCCCGGGATGCCCTGGGCGCGCAGCAGGGCGACGAGGGCGTGGGCTTTCGCGTAGCAGATGCCGCCCGGCGCGCTGAGGACGTCGGACGCGCGCCAGGCGACGCGCGGGTCGCCGGAATCGCCCGAGTGCGGGATGGCGTCGCGGACGAACTCGAAGGCGGCCTTGGCGTATGCATATGCGTCGCCGCTGGCGGACCACAGGGTGTCGGCGGTTTCCTGTACGACCGGATTCCAGTGGTCGATCGCCTCGTCGGACGCCAAGTAGGCGTGAATATCGGGGCTCTGTTGGATCAGCTGCATGGCCGGAGCATAGGCAAACCCCCGACCGTAGATCAATAGATTTACGGTCGAGGGTATAGCTATGCAGATCGCCGTGTGGATCCTCGTGAGGTGCCCGCTAGCGCGCCAGCTCTTCCTTCAGCGCCTGGAGGAAGCCGTCCACGTCCTCTTCCTGGGTGTCGAAACCGCACATCCAGCGGACGTCACCCGCGACCTCGTCCCAGAAGTAGAAGCGGTAACGCTTCTGCAGTCGCCGCGAGACCTCGTGCGGCAGCCGCGCGAACACCGCGTTCGCCTGCACCGGGTAGAGGATCTCCACGCCGTCCGTCTCGCGCACGCCTGCGGCGAGCCGCCGCGCCATCGCGTTGGCGTGCCGGGCGTTGCGCAGCCACAGGTCCTTGGCGAGCAAGGCCTCCAGCTGCACCGACACGAAGCGCATCTTGGACGCGAGCTGCATCGACATCTTGCGGATGTGCTTCATCTGCCGGACCGCGTCCGGGTTGAGCACCACCACGGCTTCGCCGAACATCATGCCGTTCTTGGTGCCGCCGTACGACAGCACGTCCACGCCCACCGCGTTCGTGAAGGCGCGCATCGGCACGTCGAGGGAGGCCGCGGCGTTGGCTATCCGGGCACCGTCGAGGTGGACCTTCATGCCGAGCCCGTGGGCGTGCTCGCAGATCGCCCGGATCTCGTCCGGGGTGTAGACCGTGCCCAGCTCGGTGTTCTGGGTGATCGACACGACCTGCGGCATCGCCCGGTGCTCGTCCTCGAAGCCCCAGGCCTCCTGGTCGATCAGCTCGGGGGTGAGCTTGCCGTCCGGGGTCGGTACGGCGAGCAGCTTGAGGCCCGCCATCCGCTCCGGCGCGCCGCCCTCGTCCACGTTGATGTGGGCGCTCTTGGCGCAGATCACGGCACCCCAGCGGTCCGTCATCGCCTGGAGGGCGGTGACGTTCGCGCCGGTGCCGTTGAAGACCGGGAAGGCTTCCGCGTACGGCCCGAAGTGGCTGCGTATGACCTTCTGCAGGTGTTCGGTGTAGTCGTCCTCGCCGTAGGCGACCTGGTGGCCGCCGTTGGCGAGCGCGATGGCGGCCAGGACCTCCGGATGCACGCCCGCGTAGTTGTCGCTCGCGAACCCGCGCACCGCCGGGTCGTGGTGGCGCCGGGCGTCGGTCTTCCCTGCCTCGGTTCTCACGGTTGCGGAGTGAGCCACAGACGCTGTCCGTTCACATCGATGGCGGGCCGCTCCCAGACGCCGGCGATGGCCTCGGCCAGCTCCGTCACGTCGGTGAAGCCCGCGAACTTCGCATTGGGACGCTCGGCGCGCATCGCCTCGTGCACCAGTGCCTTGATGACCAGGATCGCAGCTGCCGCGCCGGGGCCCTCGTCACCCCCCGCCTTGCGGAAGGAGTCAGCCATGGCCAGGGTCCAGGCCTCGGCCGCCGCCTTGCCCGCGTTGTACGCGGCGTTGTTGGCGACCGGCTTGTGCGCCCCGGACTGGCTGATCAGCACGTAGCGCCCGCGGTCGCTGCGCAGCAGCCCGTCGTGGAAGGCCAGCGAGGTGTGCTGGACCGTGCGGATGAGGAGCTTCTCCAGGAAGGTCCAGTCCGCGAGGTCCGTATCGGTGAAGGTCTTGCTGCCGCGCCAGCCGCCGACGAGGTGCACCAGGCCGTCGATCCGGCCGAACTCCTGCTCGGTCTGCTCGGCCCAGGCCTTGGTGGCGTCCAGGTCGAGCAGGTCGACGGTGTCACCGGTGATGGTGGCGCCACCGTGGGCGTAGCGCGCCGCGTCCACGGCCTCCGCGAGCCGCGCCGGATCGGCGTCGGACGCGATGACCACCGCACCCGCCTCGGCGAGGCGGAGCAGGGTGGCGCGGCCGGCGGGCCCGCCGGCCCCGGCCACCGCCACCACCGCTCCGTGCAGCTTTCCGTTGCCGTTCCCGGAGCCGTTCATCTGTGCAGCCTCCTGTGGGCGAGTGCTCACGCGGCGACTCGCTCGGCCTGCTCTGCGTTCAGGGCGGTGATGCCCTTGGTTGCGGCGATCGTCCCCTTGAGCTTCTTGGCGAGCGCCTCAAAGAACATGCTGAGCGGAAACTCGTCCGGAAGCACGTCGTCCACGAGCTTGCGCGGCGGCTGCGTCAGGTCCAGGGCGTCGGCGCCCTTGGCCCACTTGGAACCCGGGTGCGGGGCGAGGTAGGTGGAGACCAGCTCGTACGCCTTGAACCAGTGCACGAGCTTCGGGCGGTCGATGCCGGCCCGGTACAGGTCCTCGATCTCGCCGCACAGCTGGTTGGTGACCTGCGGGGCGCGCATCCAGTCGATCTTCAGCTTGTTGTCCGTCCAGCGCACGACGTCGTGCTTGTGGAGGTAGGCGAAGAGCAGCTGGCCGCCGAGACCGTCGTAGTTGCGGTTGCGGTCGCCGGAGACCGGGAAGCGGAACATCCGGTCGAAGAGGACGGCGTACTGCACGTCACGGCCGTGCTCGTTGCCCTCGGACTCCAGCTTCACGGCCTCCTTGAAGGCGGTGAGGTCGCAGCGCAGCTCCTCCAGGCCGTACATCCAGAACGGCTGGCGCTGCTTGATCATGAAGGGGTCGAACGGCAGGTCGCCGTGGCTGTGGGTGCGGTCGTGGACCATGTCCCACAGGACGAAGGCCTTCTCGCAGCGCTCCTGGTCCTCGACCATGCGGGCGATGTCCTCGGGCAGGTCGATGCCCAGGATGTCGACGGCGGCCTCGGTCACCTTGCGGTAGCGGGCGGCCTCGCGGTCGCAGAAGATGCCGCCCCAGGTGAAGCGCTCGGGAGCCTCGCGCACGGCGATGGTCTCCGGGAAGAGCACGGCGGAGTGGGTGTCGTAGCCCGGGGTGAAGTCCTCGAAGGTGATGCCGAGGAAGAGCGGGTTGTCGTACCGGGTGCGCTCCAGCTCGGCGAGCCACTCGGGCCACACCATCTTGAGCACGACGGCTTCCAGGTTGCGGTCCAGGTTGCCGTTCTGGGTGTACATGGGGAAGACGACGAGGTGCTGGAGCCCGTCGGCGCGCTCGGCGGCCGGGTGGAAGGCCAGCAGGGAGTCGAGGAAGTCCGGCACCTTGAAGTCGTCCGCGGCCCACTTGCGCAGGTCGGCGACGAGGGCCTGGTGGTACGCGGCCCCGTGCGGGAGCAGCGGCGACAGCGTCTCGACCGCCGTGATCACACGTTCCACCGCGGCCAGGACGGTGGCACGGCCGTGCGCGCCCTCGACCTCGAAGTCGATGGAGCCGTCCTTGGCCTGCCAGGGCCGGATCTCCTCCACGGCGGCCTTGAGCTCGGGCCACGCGGGGTGGTCGACCACCCGCGCTCCAGCGGTTATCACGGCGCCGCCGGTACCGGGCACAAGAGTTTCCGTCATGTCACTTCCTCCACAGGAGAACCTCACGTATGGGCAGCGTATGCGTGCGAGGCTCTCCCCCTCAAGAGGGAACTCGGGAAATTATCCTGCGTCACCCCCCATTTCACCGGAAGTCTTCCCGTTCGTCAGCGCGGAACCGACCACTCCGCCCAATTGCGCCAAGGCTTCCCGGCCAGCGGCAGGCAAAGCGGCCGGGCCGGGGCGGGCGGGACCCGACGGGCGACAGAGGCGCACATCACACACCCATCATGCGCCCCGGAAGTACGGAATGACCTTTTCGCCCCATTGCCTCAGGGTCTCCAGGCAGGCCTCCTGCTCCACCGTGCCCATCTGGATCAGGCACATGATCTCGTCGGCGCCCGCCTCCCTGAGCCGCTCGGCGTACGCGATGGCGTCGTCGGCGGTCCCGTAGGCGTGGTCGGCGTTGAAGGTGGCCGCCCCGGCCGGCCGGACCGGGATGTCCAGCTCGTGCAGCCGGGCCACCACCTGCTCGGCGGCCCTGCGCATCTCCGCGGCCTCGTCGGCGCCCGCCACCACGGCCTCGTCCGGGACGCCGGCCCCGCCGTACCAGTGCCCGATGGACTGGGCGAAGAACCGCTGCCCGCGGGTCCCGATCCGGCGCGCCTCCTCCCGGTCGTCGAGCACGACGGTCGGGCAGAGGACGGAGAAGTGGTCGTTGACCACGGTGGACACGAACCGGCTCCCGTCGCGCCCGGCGATCGCCGCGTCGTAGACGGACCGCATCCGCACGATGGACTCGGGGCCGGCGAAGCCCATCACCAGCGCCCCGATCCCCAGCTCGGCGGCCTGGACCAGGGTCTCGCCCCGGCTGCACGCCAGGAACAGCGGCGGGTGCGGGGTCTGCCGCGGCCTCGGCAGGATCGGGTGCGGGTCGATGTCGATCAGCTCGCCGTGGTACTCCAGCTCCTCCTCCTGCCAGGCGCTGCCGATGATCCGCAGGGCCTCCTCGACCTCGGCCGTGGTGCGGTCCCGGTCCACCCCGCACAGCGAGGTCTCCTGCTCGGTGCCCCCGCGCCCGGCCCCGAGGTCCAGGCGCCCGCCCGAGAGCAGGTCGAGCATGGCTGCCCGCTCGGCGACCCGCACCGGGTGGTTGAAGTTGAAGGGCATGCACACGACGCCGTGACCGATGCGTATGGTGTTCGTCCTGGCCGCGACCCAGGTCAGGAAGATCTCGGGGGCACTCATGTGGGCGTACCACTTGAGCGAGTGGTGCTCGACCGCCCAGATCCGGTCGAATCCCATGCGTTCGGCGAGCACGGCCTGCTCGACGCAGTCACGGATGAGCCGGTGCTCCCGCTCCACCGTCGGGTCGGCAAGCTGAGCTTCGAAGATCACGGAGAATTTCACTGTGCCTCCAGGGTTGCGTCGCGTACCCGGTCTCACTTCAATTCGAAATATGACTAGTAGTCAGGAGTCGAAGAAGCAAGAGCTGCCGCCGACCGCGTGGGCCGTTCTGGGCCTGCTCTCCTTCCCCGGCGAGCGGACCGGCTACGAGCTGAAGAAGTGGGCGGACTCCTCCCTGCGCTTCTTCTACTGGTCACCGGCCATCAGCCAGATCTACGCGGAGCTGCGCCGTCTGGAGGAACTGGGCTACGCGGCCTCCGTGCGCTCGGGACCCGAGGAGGCGCGGGCCAAGCGGCGCTACGCCATCACCGACGCGGGGCGGGGCGCGCTGGCCGGCTGGGCCGCCGACACCGGCGAGGCCGGTCCCCCCGTGCTCAAGCACGGGCTGCTGCTGCGGATCTGGCTCGGCCACCTGGCCGAGCCGCAGCGCCTGCGCGCCATGGTCGGCGAGCACCTGGAGCGCACCCGGGGCGAGCTGGCCGCCGTACGGGAGGCCCTGGAGCACGCGAGCGGCGTACCGGAATGGACCTTCCCGACCCTCGCGCTGCGCTGGAGCGAGCGGCAGCACCTGGCCGAGCTGGAGCTCGCCGAGGCCCTGCTCACCGACCTGGAGGGGCTGGCCGGAACCCAGGAGGACCCGGGCCGTCAAGCCGGCGGGGACGCGCCCACGCCCGGGTGACGCGACAGGCGCGGCACCGGTCCCGGTGGGGCGCACAACCCTGGCGGGAAGCGGCCGGGGCGCTCCTCCGGGGCCGTGCACGCCCGGTCCCTTCGCACCCGCGGCGCACTAGCATGCGACCTCATCGCGCGCGGCCGGTCGGGACACCGAAGCCGCGCGGGGAGCCGCCGTCGACGGAAGCGAGAGAACCTTGACTTTCCTCACCATCGGTCACCGCGGGGTCATGGGTGTCGAACCGGAGAACACCCTGCGGTCGTACCTCCGAGCGGAACGTTGCGGCATGGACGTCATCGCTCTGGATCTGCGCCTGAGCAAGGACGGAGCCCTCGTCGCCGTGCACGACCCCGAGGTGGACCGGACCACCGACGGCTCGGGGGCCGTCGCCGATCTGACCCTGGCCGAGCTGCGCGAGCTGGACGCCGGTCGGGGCGAGCACGTGCCGGTCCTGGAGGAGGTCCTGGACGCGGTCCGGGTGCCGCTCCAGGCCTTCGTCGCCGACCTGGCCACCGCCGCGGTGCTCGCGGAGCTGATCCTGCGCCACGACCTGACCTCCCGGGTGGAGGTGGCCTCCGCCCAGGAGGCGGTGCTCGCCGAAACGGCCCGGCTGGTGCCGGGCGTACGGACCGTCCTGTACGCGGCCTCCCCCGGCGTCGGAGCCGGGTCCGTCGTGGACCGGGCGCTGGCCGTGGGCGCCGCGACGGTCGCCGTGGACATCCACCGGCTCAGCCTGGAGACGGTGGACGCGGCGCACGCGGCGGGCCTGCGCGTGACGGGCCGGGCCGTCGACACCCTGGACCTGCTGCGGCTCGCGCGGGCACTCGGACTGGACGGCGCCGCCACGGACTTCCCGGAGATCCGCAGCACCGGACGCTTCACCGCCTGACGACGGCGCCCCGGCTCCGGACGCAGCTCCGGATACGGCTCCGGCCCCGGCCCCGGCTCAGAGCGACTTGACCAGCAGCTCGAAGGCCAGGTCGTCGCGGAGCGGGACGCCGAAGCGCTCGTCACCGTAGGGGAAGGGGCTCAGTTCGCCGGTGCGCCGGTAGCCGCGGCGCACGTAGTACGCGATGAGCTCCTCCCGTACGTGCACCACCGTCATCCGCATCTCCTTGGCGCCCCACGTCTCGCGGGCGCGGCGCTCGGCCTCGGCCAGGATCTCCTTGCCGAGGCCCCCGCCCTGGAGGCCGGGGCGGACGGCGAACATCCCGAAGTAGACGTGGTCGTCCCGGTGTTCGAGCTGGCAGCAGGCGACGAGCTCGCCCGCGCGCTCGACGACGAGCAGGACCCCGTCCGGGGCGGCGATGACGCCGCGGACCCCGTCCGGGTCGGTGCGCTGCCCGTCCAGGTAGTCGGCCTCGGTGGTCCAGCCGGCCCGGCTCGCGTCGCCCCGGTAGGCGGACTCGACGAGTTCCACCAGTTCCGGCACGTCCGCCTCGACGGCACTTCGGAAACTCAGGGCGGCGGGCTGGGCGGTCGACATCGGGCGCTCCGTTCAGTGCGGCGGCATATGACATGCCTGGAAGGCAGGGAGAGCGTATCCCGGAGCCGCGTGAGCGTGGTGTGAGAGGGGCATCTCTCCCCGTGACGCCGACGAACCGGGAGGTTCTGCCGTGCACGGTTCCGCCACGTCCCTGACCACCTCCGTCTCCTCCTGGCTGGTGGTACTGCTGTGTGCGGTGAGCGGTGCGTACTGCCTGCGCCGGGCGCGGGGTTCGGACGGCGGCGCCGCCGGGGAGGCGGTGATGGGATTCGGGATGGCCCTGATGGCCGTGCCCCTCGGTGGGCGCGGCGACGGGTGGCGGGCGCCCGTGCTGGGTGTGGTCTTCTGCGGTGCGGCCCTGCACGCCCTGTGGCTGCTGCGGGGCGGACCGCACCACGCGCACCACCTGGTGGGCTCGCTGACGATGGTCTACATGACCCTGCCGGCCGGGCCCGGGGCGGGGCACGGGCCGGAGCACTCCCAGGTGGCCGGGCCACCCCTGCTGACGGGTGCGCTGCTCCTCTACTACGCCGGGTACGTGATGCTCGGCGGGACCCGGCTGATCACGGCGGGCGACGCCGTGTCCCCGCGGCCGCCCGCCGGCCGGGGCGGACCCGCCGAACTCGTCCGCGCCTGCCGACTCGCCATGGGAATGGGGATGTTGGCCATGCTGCTCACGATGTGACGGCGCCGGCGGACGTGTCCTGCGTCACCAATGACCCGAGGGCGTACCCGCAGGTAGTCCCTCGCTCATAGGCTGGCGGCCATGATGGTCCCCGCCGTTCTCCTGTTGCTCGGCGCCCTGACCGCGGTGCTCGCCCCCCGCCTGCTGGCCCGGGCCCGATGGCCCGAGCGTGAACCGGTCGTCGCCCTGTGGGTATGGCAGTGCGTGGTCGGCGCCGTGCTCCTGTGCTTCGGACTGTCGATGCTGCTGAGCGCGGCGGCCGCCTGGCAGGCGGTCCGGGGCCGGCTGTTCGCCTCCGCCCCGCACGGGGTGGTCGACGCCTACGCCCTGGGCGCGGCCGGCGGGCCCTGGGCCGCCGTCACCGCGCTCGCGCTGGCGGGCGGCGGGCTGTGGACCGGGGCGATGCTGACCGGCGAGGTGCTGCGGGCCCGGGCCCGGCGGCGTGCGCAGGGCAGCGACCTGCTGGTACGGGCCCCGCTGCTGCCCGGGGAGGACCCGGCGGGCGCGCGGCTCGTCGTCCTGGAGGGTCCCCGGCCGGACGCCTGGTGGCTGCCGGGAGCGGCCCCGCAGCTGGTGGTCACGACGGCGGCGCTGGGCCGGCTGAAGGGCAGCCAGCTGGACGCGGTGCTGGCGCACGAGCAGGGGCACGCGGCGGCCCGGCACGACTGGCTGCTGCACTGTTCGCGGGCGCTGGCCCGGGGCTTCCCGCAGGTTCCGGTCTTCGCGGCGTTCGAGGCGGAGATGCACCGGCTCGTGGAGATGGCCGCCGACGACGTGGCCTCCCGGCGGTTCGGACGGCTGACGATCGCGCTGGCGCTGGTCGGACTCAACGAGGACCGGGGGGTGTTCGGGACCTCCTCGCCCGAGCACGCGCACGTTCCGCAGCGCGTGCGCCGGCTGCTGTCGGCGGCGCCGCGGCTCTCCCCCGGTCGTCGGCTGCGGCTGACGGCACTGGCCACGCTGGTCCCGGCGATCCCGTTGCTGGTGGCCTTCGTACCGGGGCTGAGCGCCCTCGCCCAGTAGGTACGCCCCGGCGCCGTCCGGCGCCGTCCCACGCCGCCCGGCAGGCGGCGGTGCAAGGATCTCCACATGCGGAACGATCACTTGCGGTGGACGGGCATCGGCTGCGCCCTGCTGGGGGCGGTCCTGACGGCGCTGGTGGTCGCGCAGTGGCGGCCACTGCTCGCCTACGACGAACGGGTCGCCCGGGACCTCCACGCCCACGCCGTCACCCACCCCGGGGTCACGCACCTGATGCAGGTGCTCAGCGACTGGGTGTGGGACCCCTGGACCATGCGGGCGCTGGCGGCGATCGCCTGCGTGCTGCTGTGGTGGCGGGGCGACCGGGGGCGGGCACTGCGGGTGGCCCTGGTGACGCTGGCGGCCTCGGCACTGCAGCAGGGGCTGAAGGCACTGGTGGGGCGGGAGCGTCCGGTGTGGCCGGATCCGGTGGACTCGGCGCAGTATGCGGCCTACCCGTCCGGCCACGCCATGACGGCGACGGTGGTGTGCGGGCTGCTCCTGTGGCTGCTCCCCCGCCCGGCCCGGGGCCGGGCGCCGGTCGCCGAGGGGCAGGTGGTCCGGGTGCCGGTCGGCTGGGTCGTGGCCGCCTGGGCGGTGGCCGTGGTCTCGGTGCTCGGGGTCGGCTTCACCCGCGTGTACCTCGGGGTGCACTGGCCGTCGGACGTGCTGGCGGGCTGGCTCCTGGGAGTGGCCCTGGTGGCTCTCGCGACGTCCGTGCCCGTCCGCGAACGCGGCTGCGACCCGGTGGAACGGTGAGGGTACGGCGTGCCTGCCCTGGATGATCCCCCGTGTCACCCAGAGCAGGCGACCCCGTGCGCTGAGTATATTGGCCAGGAGCCAGTCAACGCAGGAGTAAGCATGTCCCCGCGCAGCGCATCGGTCAATGAAGAATTGCGCAGACGTTCCCGGGAGCGGCTGTTGCAGTCCACGGTCGAACTCGTGGCCGAGCACGGCTACGAGGCCACGACGCTCGGCGACATCGCCGACCGGGCGGGCGCGGCACGCGGCCTGGTCTCGTACTACTTCCCGGGCAAACGGCAGTTGCTGCAGTCCGCGGTGCACCGGCTGATGCACCTCACCCTGTACGCCGCGCTGGAGCGGGAGCCCCGCAGCGAGTGCGGGCGCGAGCGGCTCGCGCGTGCCGTCGACGCGGTCCTGGGACTCGCCCGGGACGAACCCCTGCTGATGCGCACGCACATGGCGGGCATCCTCACGGCCGAGGGCTTCGTGCAGTGCCCCGAGCAGCAACGGCTGGCGGAACTGCTGCGGGACACCGTCGTCCGGTACGGCTCGGCGGACCCGGACACGGACTATCCGCTGCTGCGGGCCCTGCTGATGGGCGCGGTCGTGGCGATCCTGCTGCCCGGCGCCCCGATGCCGGCACAGCGGCTGCGGGCGGAGCTGTTCCAGCGCTACGGGCTGGACTGGGAGCTCGGCGTTCCGCCGGACGGCGGGCCGCCCGGCGGAACGTTTCCCTCACCCCCCTCGCACCCCTCGCACCTTTCGCACCCGTCGCACCCCTGAGGTCAGTGGTACTCGGGCTGGGTCTGCACGTTGAGCCGGTCCATCCGCACCCACCTGGCGCTCTCGGTGCGCCGGTCGTCGAGCCGCAGCACGTCGAGGCCCTTGACGATGTCGTTCGAGTAGATGTGCCCGTTGTAGTAGTACGCCGACCAGGACCCGCCGAGTCCGAGCTGGTCCGTCGTCAGCGGTCCGCGCTCGAAGTAGGCGATCTCCCTGGGCCGGGCGGAGTCGGTGAACTCCCATACGGAGACGCCGCCCTGGTACCAGGCCTGCACCATGATGTCGCGGCCGCCGCCTACCGGGACCAGCGAGCCGTTGTGGGCCACGCAGTTCTCGGTGTCGGCCTGGTGGCGCGGGATCTTGAAGTAGCCGCGGAAGGCGAGTTTGCGCTGGTCCCCGCGGCCGGTGATGTCGTAGATCCCGTCGGCGCCGCGGTCGGGGCCGGTCGCCTCGTTGCAGGTGGCACCGCCACCGCCGCCGAGTTCGTCGGTGAACACCACCTTGTTCGCGCGCTCGTTGAAGGTGGCCGAGTGCCAGAACGCGAAGTTCACGTTGTCCTGGACCCGGTCGATGACCCGCGGCTGCTCGGGCCTGCTGATGTCGAAGAGGATGCCGTCACCCATGCAGGCGCCGGCGGCCAGGTTCTTCGACGGCAGCACGGTGATGTCGTGGCAGCCGGTGGTCTTGGAGACGCCGGGGTTGGTGGGCGCGCCCGGGTTGCCGCCGTCGGGGAAGAGGACCGGGAAGGCGACGACCGCGGCCTTCGTCGGCGACTTCTTCGGGACCTTCACGACGGAGATGCCGTCGTGCGGCGGCTTGCAGTCGGGGAAGGCCTCGTTCGGGGAGTACGAGGCGACGTAGAGGTAGATGTCGCGGTCGCCCGGCACCAGGGTGTGGGTGTGTGAACCGCAGGCGGTCTCGACGGACTTGATGTACTTGGGGTTCTTCTTGTCCTTGATGTCGAAGATCTTGATGCCCTCCCACGAGGACTTCTCCGTGGCGGGCTGCGAGACGCTGTTGCAGGAGTCGTCGCTGCGCGAGGAGTCGGTGGAGAGGAAGAGCAGGTCACCGTGGACGGAGATGTCGTTCTGGCCGCCGGGGCAGAGCACCTGGGTGACCGTCTTCGGTGCCTTCGGGTTCGCGATGTCGTAGATGGTGAAGCCGCTGTAGCTGCCCGCGTAGGCGTACCTGCCCTGGAAGGCCAGGTCGGTGTTGATCCCTGCGGGGTCGCTGCTGGGGATGTTGGCCAGGTGCGTGACGTTGGCGCTGTGCACGATCTCGTCCTGGCCGGGGATGTCGCCCGGGGTGAGCTCCCGGCCCTCGGCGAGGCCGGTGCCGTGCTGATGCGCGCTGCCGGGCGCCAAGTCGCCCGGGTCGGGGGTGGCGGCCGCCGGTCCGGCCGCCAGGAGCGTGGTGAGGAGCCCGGCCGCGGCGACGGCCACCCCCACCCTCCTGTTCCGTACCCGCCTGCTGTGTAGCGAGGTCACTGTGCCCTCCCTTGAGAGCCCGATCGGCTCCGCCCGCGAGGGAGCGGAACCAGGACCCCGGCAGTATCTTCCCTTCATGGACATGGCAAAAGACCTCAGGGACCGCCCCCGGTCCTTACCGGCCCCGCCCGTCCGGTCGGCCGCCGTGGTGGCGGCGGCGGCCGCCGGCCTCCTGCTGACGCTCTCCGGCTGCCAGGGGGACCGGGGGCCGGACCGGGCCGACGACGGACGGGCCGCGGTCCTCGCGCCGGGCAGGCCGGGCGAGAAGGCCCGTCACCTCACGCCCGAAGAGGCCGCGAAGGCGAAACCGGACGACAGCCCGAACGCCGCCGACCACGCCTACGTGTCGCGCATGATCGAACACCACCGGCAGGCCCTGACGATGAGCGCGCTGGCCCCCGAGCGGGCCTCGGCGGACGGGGTCAAACGGCTGGCGGAGCGGATCACCGCGGCCCAGAAGCCCGAAATCGGCGCGATGGAGAAGTGGTTGGCCCTCCATCCGGCCCCGGCTGCCGGCTCCGGCGGGCACGGGCAGGGCCACGACCACGGCGCGATGCCGGGCATGGCGACCGAGCGGCAGCTGGCGGATCTGACCGCGGCCAGGGGGACCGGCTTCGACCGGCTCTTCCTGACACTGATGACCGCCCACCACGAGGGCGCCGTGACGATGGCCGGCGAGGCGCTGGCGGGCGGGAACAACGTGGCGGTGGAGGAGATGGCGACCGAGGTGGTGGCCACGCAGAGCGCCGAGATCCACCGGATGCGCACGATGGGCTGACTCCGCGGGGAGCCGGTGTCATGCTGGGACCACCTGCGGGAGGAGCTCCGCCGTGCTTCGAGTCGCCGTTGTCGGATCGGGCCCCAGCGGGGTCTACGCGGCCCAGACGCTGGTGCAGCAGCGCGAGGTGCCCGGGGTACGGGTGGACGTGCTGGACCGGCTCCCCGCCCCCTACGGGCTCGTCCGGTACGGGGTCGCCCCGGACCACGAGAAGATCAAGTCACTCCAGGGCAGCCTGCGCACCGTGCTGGAGGACGAGCGGATCCGCTTCCTCGGCAACGTGGAGGTCGGCGGAGAGGCGCTGCCCACGGACCGGCTGCTGGAGCTGTACCACGCGGTGGTGTACTGCGTGGGCGCGGCCCGCGACCGGATGCTGGGGATCCCCGGTGAGGAGCTGACCGGGGTGCATTCCGCCACGGCCTTCGTGTCCTGGTACAGCGGGCACCCGGACGCCGCCGCCGAGGTCTTCGACCTGCCCGGCGTGGATGCGGCGGTGGTGGTCGGGGCGGGCAACGTCGCGGTGGACGTGACGCGGATCCTGGCCCGGGGCACGGCCGAACTGACGCCGACGGACATGCCGCAGCCGGCGCTCGGCGCACTCGCGGAGAGCGGGGTGCGCGAGGTGGCGATGGTGGCCCGGCGCGGTCCCTCGCAGGGCAGGTTCACCACCAAGGAGCTGCGTGAACTGGGCACCCTGCCGGGCGTGGACACCTGGGCCGATCCGGCCGAACTGGCCCTCGATCCCGTGTACGCCGACCCGGAGGCGGCCGCCGCCCTGCCGGCGGTGGCCCGGCGGAACCTGGAAGTGCTGCGCGGCTGGTCCGGGGCCCGCCCGGACGCGGGGCCGCGCCGGATCGCGCTGCGGTTCTACCTGCGGCCGGTGGAGATCCTGGGCGGGCCGGACGGCCGGGTCACCGGGATGCGCTTCGAGCGCACCGCCCCGGACGGCCGGGGCGGGGTGACCGGGACGGGCGTGCACGAGGACATCGAGGCGCAGTTGGTGCTGCGCTCGGTGGGGTACAAGGGCGTTCCGCTCGCCGGGCTGCCCTTCGACCCCGCGAAGGGTACGGTCCCGCACGCGGCGGGCCGGGTGCTGCGCGCGGGCCGGGCCTCGGTCGGCGAGTACGTGGCGGGCTGGATCAAGCGCGGCCCGACCGGGGTGATCGGCACGAACCGGCCCTGCGCCAAGGAGACCGTGTCCTCCCTGCTCCAGGACGCGGGGGCACTGGCCCGGCGCGACCTCCCCGGGGACCCGCTGGACGCCCTGCGGGCGGCGGGTCTGTGCCCGGTGCGGTGGCCGGGCTGGCTGGCCATCGAGGCGGCCGAGGCCGATCTGGGGCGCTCCCTGGGCCGCCGTTCGGTGAAGATCCCGGACTGGCGGGGCCTGTTGGACGCGGCGCGCTCGGACCGGGCGTAGGCCCCTTCCTGCGGATCGTCCCTCCCCCGGCGTCGCGGCGGGCGGAGATCTCGCGGTGCCCCGGCCTGGCTTCGCGTGACTCACCGTCACGGACGTCGCGGAAGTGCTTCCGGGTGGTGATCCGGCCGGAATGCCCTCGGGCGGGAGTGTCGCCGTCCCCGCCCCGCGCACGCGGGCCGATCATGTCGTTGGAACGAAGGCCCGGAGCAGTATGCGGATGGAGTGTCATGGCACCGAACGGATTCCGCCGGTCATGGAGCGGGTGGCGGCCCTGGGCCCTCGGAGCGGCGACGGCGGCGCTGCTGGTTTCGACCCCCGCGTACGCCGCGGCGGCGGCCGGGGCGGTCACGACCGTCCGGAACCAGCCGGGCATCGCGAGCCAGGCTGCCGGGGGTGCCGCCCGGTGCCCGGACCACACCACGGCCGGCGGCCCTGGGTGGTGCCCTCCGCCGCACTGCGAGACCGGGCCTCCCGGCTGCGAGGGCCCCGGCGTGCCCCTCGGTGACGTCACGGTGATCAAGGAGGACCAGGCGACCGGCGACCCCCTGGGGGGCGGCGTCTTCCAGCTCTGGGAGGAGACCAACGGCATCCCGGGACTCCAGCCCACCGGCAGCGACCCGGACACCTCCATCGGCGACACCTGCACCACCGCGGCCGACGGCACGTGCACCCGCACCCTGCCGACCGGCGTCTACTACTGGCAGGAGACCCAGGCCCCGCCCGGCTACGACCTGCCCCTCAACCCGGTGTTCGGCCCAGGGGTACTGACGGAGGAGAACATCGCCGAAGGCGTGACGGTGACTGCCGACAACACAGCCACGCCCGTGACCGCCGGCGAGGTCGCATAACCCGCCCATCACGGACCCGGCCGGGGCACGGCGGGCCGGCGATGTCGTGCTTGTGCGGCTGGTCTCCGGCAGGCCCGACGACCGGGCCGGCACCGTGCTCGATCGCACCCCGGCCGACGCCGTGCCGGGCCGCTGCCGAGCCGCGCCCTCGCACGCGCCGCGGCTCAGGACGCGAGCCGGGCCGCCTCGGCCGCGGCCGCCGCGAGGACGCTGTCGAGGAGACCGGGGAAGAGCGCCTCCAGTTCCTCCCGGCGCAGGGCGTTGAGCTTGGTGGTGCCGCGGTAGGCCTGGCGTACGACGCCGCTCTCGCGCAGGACGCGGAAGTGGTGGGTGGTCGTGGACTTGGTGACCGGCAGGTCGAAGTACGAGCAGGACAGGTCCTCGGCCGAGGCGGCCAGGTCCAGGACGATGGACAGCCGGACCGGGTCGGACAGCGCGTGCAGCACGCCTTCCAGGCGGATCTCGCCCGCCTCGGGGTGGGCGAGGGTGCGGGAGGTGTCCCGTTCCGTCATGTCCCTGCTCCACTCACTCGGTCGGTCCGCTCCGGATGCCGCGTGGACCCCATCGTACGAGAGTCGTCGAAGAAGGCGGGCCGGTCGGGGAAACCGGCGGTACGGCTCCGGGGCGGGCGCCGCCGGAGCCGTACCCGCGTCACCAGGAGCGGTGGTACTGCTCGGGCGTACGGATCTCCCCGCCCAGCTCCTTGGCGGCGCGGCGGGCCCAGTACGGGTCGCGGAGCAGTTCCCGGCCCAGCAGGACGGCGTCGGCCTCCCCGTTGGCGAGGATCTTCTCGGCCTGCTCCGGTTCGGTGATCAGGCCGACCGCGGCCACGGGAAGGGCGGTCCCGGCCTTGACCCGGGCCGCGAAGGGGACCTGGAAGCCGGGGCCGACGGGGATCTGCGCGTGCGGCGCGAGGCCGCCGGTGGAGACGTCGAGCAGGTCCACCCCGTGCTCCAGCAGCAGATCCGCCAGCCGGACCGTCTCGTCGGCGGTCCAGCCCTCGTCCTCCAGCCAGTCGGTGGCGGAGATCCGGAAGAACAGCGGGAGTTCCCCGGGCCACACCGCCCGCACGGCGTCCACGACTTCGAGGGCGAATCGGGTGCGGTTCTCGAAGGAGCCGCCGTACTCGTCGGTGCGCCGGTTGCTGAACGGGGAGAGGAACTCGCCGATGAGGTAGCCGTGGGCGCCGTGGATCTCGACGACTTCGTAGCCCGCGGCCAGTGAGCGCTCGGCGGCGGCCGCGAACTGGCCGGTGATCTCCCGGATCTCCTCGACCGTCAGCTCATGCGGCACCGGGTGGTCCTCGGAGAACGGCAGCGCGCTCGGGGCGAGCGGCTGCCAGCCGTGCGCCTCGGGCCCGACCGGCCGTCCGCCCTTCCAGGTGCGGTCGGTGGAGGCCTTGCGGCCGGCATGCGCGATCTGGATGCCGGGGACGGAGCCCTGGGCCTTGACGAAGGAGGTGATCCGGCGCAGCGCCTCGACCTGGGTGTCGTTCCAGATGCCGAGGTCGTAGGGGGAGATCCGGCCTTCCGGGGAGACCGCGGTGGCCTCCTGGACGATCAGCCCGGTACCGCCGGTGGCGCGGGCGGTGTAGTGCGCGAAGTGCCAGTCGCCGGCCACGCCCGCGTTCGAGCCGAACGCCTCGGCGCTGTACTGGCACATCGGGGCCATCCACACCCGGTTCGGGATGGTGACGGAGCGGAGCGTGTAGGGCGCGAACAGGGCGGCGAAGGCGGCGGGTGCAGCACTCATCAGGCTCTCCAGATACGACCGGGCATGCCGGGGATCGATCAAGTACGAGAGATACCGTACTACGAATTTCCTCGTACTACGAGACCTCTCGTACAAGCTCGTCGAGTTCCGCGCGCAGCGCCCCCGCCAGGGCTCCCAGATCCGGGACGGCCTCCGCGTCGGCGACCAGTCCGTAGTGGACCGTCCCCTTGTACGTGGAGACAGCGACGGCCAGGGACTGCCCCCGGGCCAGCGGGGCGAGCGGGTACACCTCGCGGACCGGGCTGCCGCCCAGGGTGAAGGTGAAGCCCGGCAGCGGCACGCTGGTGACCAGGATGTCGAAGAGCAGCCGGGCGGCCTGGGCCACGAGCGGGCCGCCGAGCCGGTGGCCGAGCGGATGGACGTGGTCGGCGAGCAGGGCGACGGCCCCGGCGCCGCGGGCGGGCCCGGCGTCCTTGTTGCGGTCCATGGCGGCGCGCACGCTGTCCAGGCGGCGCAGCGGATCGGATTCGGCGAGCGGCAGCCGGAGCAGATAACCGGAGAGCCGGTTCCCGGCGCCCCCCGAGCCTCCGGGCCCGCGGCGGCGGGACACCGGGATCAGCGCGCGCGGGCCCGCACCCCAGGGCTCGGGATCGCCCCGCTCCGCCAGCCAGCGCCGCAGCGCGCCCGCGACCAGGGCGATCAGCACGTCGTTGACGGTGCCGCCGGCGCCCTTGCGGACGAGGTTGACCTCGTCCAGGTCGAGTGCGAGGCCGGCCACCGCACGGGCTCCCGAGCCGGTGGAGCCCGCGGTGAGGGCCGCCGGCACCCCGAGCGGCAATCCGGCACGGGCCACGGCGGCGCCGATCTCCAAGGCCTGGCCGACGTCCTGGACCCGGGCCGCCAGGACTCCGGGGAGGCGGCGCAGGACGGAGCCGCCCCGCTGCTCGGGGACCGGGCGCACGGGCGGCCGCGGGGCCGTCGCCTCGTCGAACAGCGTGGCCGCGAGGGCCAGCGCGCCCAGGCCGTCGGCGAGGGCATGGTGGAACTTGAAGAGCACCGCGAAGGAGTCCGGATCGGGTCCGGCCAGCACGTGCGCCTCCCACGGAGGCAGCGCCCGGTCCAGCGGCCGGGCCATCAGCGGTCCGGCGGCGGCGTGCGGGACGGCCTCGTCGGTACGGACGAGGAACACGTGCCGGGCCGGGTCGAAGCCGGGGTCCGGCGACCAGGCGGCCGCGCCGACCGGCAGCAGCACGTCGCGGATCCGGCGGCGCAGGCGCGGCACGGCCGCGCAGCGGGCGGTGAGCAGGCGGGCGGCCCGCTCCGCGGCGCCGGGCCCGGTCGCATGGAAGACGGCGAGGGCACCCAGGTGCATCGGGTGGTCGGCGGATTCGATCCGCCAGAAGGCGAGGTCGAGCGGGGACAGGTGCTCGGTGGCCACATACATCCTCTCGCGTGCGGCGGCAGTGACCTGAAGTCAATCCATTACGGACACCCGCATGCAAGCAGCAATCATTTCCGGGCGGTAAATGATCGGTATTGATCTGCTCATCAGCGGCCCTGCACGGTCCGCCGGGTCACTGCCACCGGGCGGGTGCAGACTGGCCGAAAAGATACTCCGCAAGGAACGCCCGCCGAGGGCGACGAGGCCCGGAGGTACCGGCCATGGCCGACGCAGTACTGCTCGTGGGAACCCGCAAAGGACTCTTCATCGGCCGCCGCCGGGGCGATGCGCCGTGGGAGTTCGACGGGCCCCATTTCAATGCCCAGGCCGTCTACGCGGTCGCCGTCGACCGGCGCGGGCCGGCGCCCCGGCTGCTGGTCGGCGGGGACAGCTCGCACTGGGGGCCGTCCGTCTTCAGCTCCGACGACCTCGGGGCGACCTGGCGGGAGCCCGCCGCGCCCGCCGTGAAGTTCCCCCAGGACACCGGGGCCTCCCTGGAGCGGGTCTGGCAGCTGCAGCCGGCCGGCCCCGAGGCCCCCGACGTGGTGTACGCGGGGACGGAACCGGCCGCGCTGTTCCGCTCGACCGACCGGGGCGACTCCTTCGAGCTGGTCCGCCCGCTGTGGGAGCACCCGACCCGCGCGAAGTGGGTACCGGGCGGCGGCGGCGAGGGCCTGCACACGGTGATCACCGACCCGCGCGACCCGGACGCCGTGACCGTGGCCGTGTCCACCGCCGGGGTGTTCCGGACCCGGGACGGCGGGGCCAGCTGGGCGCCGTCCAACACGGGGGTCTCGGCGGTGTTCCTGCCGGACCCGAACCCGGAGTTCGGCCAGTGCGTGCACAAGATCGCCCAGGACGCGGGGGACACGGACCGGCTGTACCTGCAGAACCACTGGGGCGTCTACCGCAGCGACGACGCGGGCGGCCGGTGGACCGACATCGGCGGCGGCCTGCCCTCCGACTTCGGGTTCGCGGTCGCGGCCCATCCGCACCGGCCGGACACCGCCTACGTCTTCCCGCTCAACGCCGACTCCGACCGGGTGCCGGCCGAGCACCGGTGCCGGGTCTTCCGCACCCGGGACGCGGGCGCCACCTGGGAGCCGCTGGCGCGCGGGCTCCCGGCCGGGGACCACTACGGCACGGTGCTCCGGGACGCGCTGTGCACGGACGACGCGGACCCGGCGGGCATCTACTTCGGCAACCGCAACGGAGAGGTGTACGCCAGCCACGACGACGGCGAGAGCTGGCAACTGCTCGCCGAGCACCTGCCGGACGTCCTGTGTGTGCGGGCGGCCACGTTCGGCCAGTAGAGTGATCCACCGTGGCAGCACGACCGTTGAACGAGATCGTCGAGCCGGGCTGGGCCCGTGCTCTGGAGCCGGTGGCGGGGCAGATCGCCGCCATGGGCGACTTCCTGCGCGCCGAGATCGCGGCGGGGAGGACGTACGTACCGGCCGGGGCCAATGTGCTGCGCGCCTTCCAACAGCCCTTCGACGAGGTCAGGGTACTGATCGTCGGGCAGGATCCCTATCCCACGCCGGGACACGCGGTGGGCCTGTCCTTCTCGGTCGCCCCCGACGTACGGCCGGTACCGCCGAGCCTCGACAACATCTTCCTGGAGATGCACCGGGACATCGGCACCGGCCGCCCGGCGAACGGGGACCTCACCCCGTGGACCCGGCAGGGCGTCCTGCTGCTCAACAGGTCGCTCACGACCGCGCCCCGGCGCTCCAACGCGCACCAGGGCAAGGGCTGGGAGGCCGTCACCGACCAGGCCATCCGGGCCCTGGCCGCGCGCGGCAAGCCGCTGGTCTCCATCCTCTGGGGACGGGCGGCCCGCAACCTGCGGCCGCTGCTCGGCGAACTGCCCGTCGTGGAGTCCTCGCACCCCTCCCCCAAGTCGGCCGACTACGGGTTCTTCGGCTCCCGGCCGTTCAGCCGGACGAACGAGTTGCTGGTGGGCCAGGGTTCACAGCCTGTGGACTGGCGCTTGCCGTCCGTCAGTTGAACGTATCTGATATTCACCGGATAAATACGGACAGATGCCTCGCGGGAAGGCCCTGCCCGAACACCTTGTTCCGATAAGCCAGTAGCATGCGGCGCCATGAGCTCCCCCACTGGGCCCGCAAATGGCCTGCCCGTACGAATGCCGCGACCCCGCCAGACCGGACGGCACCGCCGGCCCGAGCCCGCGGTGGCGCCCGAGGGCGCGCCCGCGCTGGTGCTCGCCGTGCCCGGTGCCCCCTCGGCCGCCTCGCGAGGGCTCGCGGAAGAGATCATCAGCATCGGCCGCTCCGAGCTGCCGGGCCTCGACGCCCGGATCGGCTTCCTCGAAGGTGACGACGCCACCGAGTTCCCGTCCCTGTCCGGCGTGCTGACCGCCGTCGCGACCGAGCGTGTCGCGCGCGCGGAGTTCGCCCGCGCGGCCGGCCACGAGGTGCCCGCGCCGACCGGCCCGGACGCCGTGGTCGTGCCGCTGCTGGCCGGCCCCGACAGCGACCTGCTCCGCCGGATCCGCCAGGCACTGATGGACTCCTCGGCCGCCGCCGAGCTGGCCGACGTGCTCGGCCCGCACCCGCTGCTCGCCGAGGGCCTGCACGTGCGGCTGTCCGAGGCGGGCCTGGCCCGCGCCGACCGCGCCCGGCTCTTCACCGTGACCACGGCCGCCGACGGCATCGTCCTGGCCACCACCGGTGGCGAGGAGGCCGTACAGGCCGCCGGGATCACGGGCATGCTGCTCGCCGCCCGGCTCGCGGTGCCCGTCATGGCCGCCGCGCTCGACCAGGAGGGCTCGGTGGCCGCGGTCGCCGAGCAGCTGCGCCGCGAGGGCTCCACCCTGCTCGCGCTCGCCCCGTACCTGATCGGCCCGGAGGCGGCCGACGGGCTCCTGGACACCGCCTGCAAGGAGGCCGACTGCGCCACCGCCGAGGTGCTCGGCGCCTACGGCGCGCTCGGCAAGCTGGCCGTCGCGCAGTACGCCGCGGCGCTCGGAATCCCCCAGGACGCCGCCGCACACTGATCCGCCCGTACGACGCGGAGGGCCCCCGGGGGCCACGGGAGACCGTGGCCGCCGGGGGCCCTTTCGCGTGCCCCGCGCGCCCGTGTGTCAGCCGAGGACCACGCAGGTGGCCGCGGGCACGGCCAGCGAGCCGGCCCGGTGCGGCTGCCCGGTCAGCGGGTCCACCTCGAACCAGGTGACGTCCCCCGAGCGCTCGTTGGCCGCGTAGAGCCGGTTCCCCGAGGGGTCGACGGCGAGATCGCGCGGCCACGCGCCGCCGCAGTCCACGGCACCGGTGAGCTGCGGCTTCCCGGGGCCGTCGGCGAGGGAGAGGGTGACGATCGCGTCGGCCCCCCGGACGGCCGCCCAGACGAATCCGCCGTCGGGTGAGGCGACGATCGCCGAGGGGTAGGCCCGTACGGCCCCTGAGGTGCCCCCGGAGGCCATCGGAACCTCGCCGACCGGTTCCAGTTGCCCGGACGCCCCGTTCCAGCGGCAGACGGTCACCTGCGGCTCCAGCTCGTGCAGGACGTACGCCACCGCGCCCTCCGGATGGAAGGCGAGGTGGCGGGGACCGGTCCCGGCCCGCAGCGCGGTCTCGGTGTGCACCCGCAGCGCCCCGGTGGCCGGGTCGAGCGCGCAGACCCGTACCGAGTCGGTGCCGAGGTCCACGCTGAGGACCCAGCGGCCGGTCGGATCGGGCAGCACCTGATGGGCGTGCGGGCTCTCCTGCCGGCCGGTGTCGGGGCCGGAACCCTGGTGCGGCAGGACGTGGGAGGGCCCGCCGGGCCGGCCGTCGGCGGCGAGCGGGAGGCTGCTGACGCTGCCGGAGGTGTAGTTGGCGGTGAGCAGCCTGCGCCCGGCCACGCTGAGGTGGGTGGGCCCGGAGCCCCCGACGCGCATGGGTGCGCCGAGCGGGGCGAGGCCGTCGGCGGTGGGCCGGAAGGCCGCCACCTCACCCCGCTCGGTCTCGCTCACCGCGTAGAGGACGCCGGTGTCCCGGGCGAGGGCGAGGTACGACGGATCCTCGGCGGTGGCGACCGAGAGCGGGGTCAGCGCCCCGGTCTTCGGATCCACGGCCGCGATGGTCACACCGCGGCCGCCCCCCGAGGTGAAGGAGCCGATGTAGGCCCGGTGTTCGCCGCTTCGGTCCTTGCTGTCCGCGCCGCCCACAGGAAACCCCTCTCACCGCTTTCGGATCCGTCCGGAGCCGACGGTAACAGAAGGTCTAGACCAAATCCCGTCCTTGGGCCCGCTCCTGCGCGCCGGGGTGGTGGACGTAGGCCGTACTGCTGCTGCGGTCCTCGTAGGTGCGGTGGAAGACGGGGGTCGCGGAGCCGGAGATCGGCGGCACGATCCAGGACCAGTCCGCACCCACCTCGCGCCCCTTGCGCTCCTCCCGTTCCATGTGGGACAGGAAGCGCCGGGACTCGGTGTGGTGGTCGGCGATCGTGACCCCGGCGCGGTCGAAGGAGTGCAGGACGGCCCGGTTCAGTTCGACGAGCGCGCGGTCCTTCCAGAGGGACCGGTCGCTGGAGGTGTCCAGGCCCAGGCGGCGGGCGACGGCGGGCAGCAGGTTGTACCGGTCGGTGTCCGCGAGGTTGCGGGCGCCGATCTCGGTGCCCATGTACCAGCCGTTGAACGGCGCGGCTGGGTAGTGGATGCCGCCGATCTCCAGGCACATGTTGGAGATGGCGGGTACGGCGTGCCAGCGCAGCCCCCAGTCCGCCCAGCCGTCGCCGTCGCCGTCGCCGTCGCCGTCGGGATGGTCGATCGGCACCTCCAGGACGGCGTCCGCGGGGGTGTCGAACCAGCGGGGTTTGTCGTCGACGCCCTGGACCACCAGCGGCAGGAGGTCGAAGGGGGTGCCGGGGCCGCCCGACCAGCCGAGCTGGAGGAGGGCCTCGGTGAGCGGGGCGTTGCGGGCGTCGCCGACGGTTATCGACGGGTGGTCGCCGTAGCCCGCGTATCTGACCAGCTGCTCGCTCCAGATCAGCGGGCCGGGCCGGGCCGGGGTGTCCGGGGCGAAGACCGTGATCGTGGGCCTGACCCTGCCCCGGTTGGTGGCCTCGCGCAGGTGGTCGAAGCATTCGGCGGCGATGCAGTCGGCGTCGGTGAGCCCGCGGCGGTCGCGGACCCGCAGCGAGTTCCAGTAGAGCCGGCCTATGCAACGGTTACTGTTGCGCCAGGCCACTCGGGCCCCGTGGACCAGTTCCTCGGGGGTGTGCACATAAGTGCCGGTCTCGGCGAGCTCGGCTCTCACGGAGGCGAGCCGGGCGCGCGGATCACCGGCGTCCGCGTTCTCCCGGTGGAAGAGTCGGATGAACTCCTCGGCCGCTTCCCACACCTGAGCGGTGGTGGAGCGCTGTTGAAGAATTTCCATTCCGGGCGGTTACCCCCTGTCCGACCAGATCCACCCTGTACGTGCCGGATGAATGTGCAATAAACAATTACCCGTTGTACATGCCGCAGGTCAGCGTGGGGGGATCGGCAATGAGGGAGCACCCCTCTGGGTGATCCCTCATGGATCGGGCTGCGGCAGGGCGCGCGGAGGCGTACGATCCGGCACATTCCGGGAGTTGGCCGTGCGCCGGGTCAGCAGCAGGGTCGGCTCATGTAGAGCGCCTGCTCGCCGGCCGCCGGCGTGCCGCCGTACAGCGCGGTGTCGAGGCCACAGAAGGTGAATCCCATGCGCCGATAGGCGTGCACGGCAGGAGCGTTGACCGAGCTGACCTCCAACCACAGGTGCTCCGCGCCCCGTTCGCGGGCGAACCGCTCGGCGCACTCCATCAGCGCGCGGCCGATGCCGCGGCCCCGGTGACCGGGCGAGACCTCGATGTCCTCGATGGTCAGCCGCCGGTTCCAGGGGGCGTAGCCGACGGCGGCGAACCCGCAGAGCAGGTCACCGTCGAGGGCCACGAAGGTCCGCACGTCGGCGTCCGAGTCCTTCCCGCCGCCGAAGACCTGCTCGTCGTGCTCCTCCGGCGGGAACACCTTGCGCACGGGCGGGTCCACGGGCACCTCGCGGAGGAGGAAGCCGGAGCCCGCGCCGTCGCCCGAGCCGGGGTCGCTCACCTCGAAGACCGTGGCGGTGGTGAAGGAGCTGTCCAGGGCCTCGATGGCACCCGCGTCCTCGGGACGGGCGAGGCGGTAGACGATTCCGTCGGCTGAGCCGTGTGCGGTGGTCATGAGATCCACGGTACGCAAAAAATCCCCCGGCCGAATTGGCTGCCGAGGGAGAAGAGAGCGTATATTTAATGGCTCACGACTTCGCCTGAAACGAAGTCGTGAAGAAGCTTACGAGGACACCGTATCGCGGCAGGAGTGCAATTGTCAACCGAGGAATTCCGGAAAGAGCAGCAATTCGTCACCGAGCTCTACGAGCGCCTCGACGGTCTGCGTGACCAGGCCGAACGGGCGGTCGAAGGAGCGCTGCGCGATGTCGGTACCGGGTTTCAGGCGCGGCTGGAGCGGGACGTCCTGGTCGCCGAGCAGTCCGGTCTGCTTTCCGCCCTGAATGCGGGCGAGAACGGCCTCTGTTTCGGCCGTCTGGAGTTCTCCGACGGCCGGGACCACCACATCGGCCGGCTCGGAATCCGGGCCGACGACGCGGAACGCACCCCGCTCGTCCTGGACTGGCGCGCGGACGTGGCCCGCCCCTTCTACCTCGCCACCGGTCACACCCCCATGGGGCTGCGCCGCCGCCGGCACATCAGCAGCCGGGGGCGCGTGGTCACCGCGCTGCACGACGAGATCCTCGACCTGACCGACGCGGAGCGCACCGGCCACGAGGGCGCGGACGCGGACGCCGTGCTGCTCGCCGCGCTCGACGCGGCCCGGACCGGCCGGATGCACGACATCGTGCGCACCATCCAGGCCGAGCAGGACCGGATCATCCGTTCCACCCACCGCGGGGTGCTGGTCGTCGAGGGTGGTCCCGGTACCGGCAAGACCGCGGTCGCGCTGCACCGCGCCGCGTACCTGCTGTACGCCCACCGGGAGCTTCTCGCCAAGCGCGGTGTGCTGATCGTCGGACCGGGCCCGGCCTTCCTCGGCTACATCGGCGGGGTGCTCCCGGCCCTGGGCGAGACGGGCGTGCTGCTGGCCACCCCGGGTGAGCTCTTCCCCGGCGTGCACGCCACCGGCACCGACCGCCCCGGGGCGGCCGCGGTGAAGGGGCGGGCCGCGATGGCGGAGGTCCTCGCCCGCGTGGTGGCAGACCGGCAGTGCCTGCCGGAGCACGTCCCCGCGGACACCGGCGAGGAGTACGACACCGTCCCCGAGCCGGCCCTGGAGATCGACCACGAGGAGTACGGGACCCTGCTGCTGGACCGCACCATGGCCTACGAGGCGCGGGACCGGGCCCGGGCCACCGGGCTGCCGCACAACCAGGCGCGGCCCTCCTTCGCCTTCCCGGTCATCGACGCGCTCACCGCGCAGCTCGCCGACCGGCTGGGCGCCGATCCGTACGGCGGTCCGAACCTGCTGGGTTCGGACGACATCGCCCAGCTCGGCAAGGAGATCGCGACGAGCTCCGCCGTGCATGCGGCGATCGATTCGCTGTGGCCCTCCCTCACCCCTCAGCGGCTGATCGCCGACTTCCTGGCGGAGCCCACCCACCTGCCCGCGCACGAGGCCGACCTGATCCGGCGCGCGCCCTCGGCCCGGCCGGACTGGACCCCGGCCGACGTGCCGCTCCTGGACGAGGCGGCCGAGCTGCTCGGCGAGGACGACACGGCCCGGCGGGCCGCCGAGGAGCGGGACCGGCAGCGGCGCATCGCCTACGCGCAGGGCGTGCTGGACCTGTCCGAGGGCTCTCAGTCGTACGAGTTCGAGGACGAGGAGAACGAGTTCCTCGCGGCGCACGACATCATCGACGCGGAGCGGATGGCCGAGCGCCACGAGGAGGCCGACCACCGCAGTACCGCCGAGCGGGCCGCGGCCGACCGTACCTGGGCCTTCGGGCACGTCATCGTGGACGAGGCGCAGGAACTGTCGGCGATGGCGTGGCGGCTGCTGATGCGGCGCTGCCCGACCCGGTCGATGACCCTGGTCGGCGATCCGGCGCAGACGGCCGACGAGGCGGGTTGCGGCTCGTGGGAGCGGATCCTGTCGCCGTACGTGGGCGAGCGCTGGGAGCTGGTCCGGCTGGGGGTCAACTACCGCACGCCGGCCGAGATCATGGAGGTGGCGGCGGCCGTGCTGCGGACGCGTGATCCCGGCTTCGAACCGCCGCGTTCGGTACGGGCCACCGGGGTGCGGCCGTGGGCGCACGCGGCCGGCGACCTGGCGGCGGCGACCCGGGAGGCCGTGGCGCGGGAGCTGCCGGCCGAGGGTCGGCTCGCGGTGATCGCGCCGCGGGCGCGGCACGCGGCGCTGGCCGCCGTACTGCCGGGGGTACGCGCGGGCGCGGAGCCGGACCTGACCGGGGAGGTGGTCCTGCTGGACCCGCGCCAGGCCAAGGGGCTGGAGTTCGACACGGTGATCGTGGTGGAACCGGACGAGTTCCGGCCGAGCGACCTGTACGTGGCGCTGACCCGGGCCACCCAGACCCTCGGGGTGGTGCACACCGCAGGCCGGCTGCCGGCGGGGCTGGCGGACACCCCGGAGGGGCTGCTCAGGCGCTGATGACCAGCGGCGCCCGGGGGTCGGTGCGCAGCGGGGTCGCCAGTGCCACGAGGGTGTGCTCCAGGCCGTGGAGGTGGGCGAGGGCCGGTTCCGCGGCGGCGGGCCGGGGATGCGCCACGGTGGCGATCCCGGGGGTGCCGTGCGGGGCGGTCAGGGCCTCCACCGCGGCCTCCACGCGCCAGCAGGCGGCGGCCAGCCGGGCGTCGTGCGAGGCCTGCGGGTCGGCGGCGACGGCGACCAGCCCGCGCACGTCGCGGGCGCAGTCGTCGAGCAGCGCGAGCACCTGCCGGGCCCGGGCCTTGCGGGCGCGCAGCGGGCTCAGCGGGTGGACGAGCGGCGCGAGCGCCATCCGGACCCGGCCCAGCAGCAGCTCCAGCTCGGCGGCGTGCGGGGCGGGGTCGGCGTCCGGGTCGCCCGCGAGGCGGTCCAGGGCGGCCGCGGTGGAGGCGCGTACGCAGTGCAGGGCGCGCTGGATCCACGCGTCGTTGGCGGCGTGGGTGGTGACCGGAAGGATGAGCACGACGGCGAGGGCGGCGCCGAGCGCGCCGATGGCGGTCTCCTGGAAGCGCAGGAGCAGCAGGCCGGGGTGCAGGACGCCGAGGAGGCCGTAGAGCAGGCCGGCCATGACGGTGACGAAGAACATCATCCAGGAGTACGAGGGCGCGGCGGTGTAGAAGATCCCGAAGACGCATACGGCGACCAGTACGGCGGTGGGCGTGGGCGCGCCGTGCAGGGGTACGGCGATCAGCAGCCCGGCGGCGATGCCGACGACGGTGCCGAGGACGCGGCGGAAGCCCCGTACGAGGGTCTCGCCCCGGGAGGCGGTGTTCACGAAGATCCACCAGGAGGTGCCGACGGCCCAGTACCAGCGGTCGTCGGAGAGCGCCTGGCCGATGCCGAGCGCGAAGGCGCAGGCGGCGGTGGCCTGGAAGGCCTGCCGGGTGGTCGGCCGCGCGAGCCCGGTTCCGGGCAGGCCGGGCGGGGCCGCGGGGGGCGGGGTGCGCCGCTCGATGGGCCACAGCAGGAAGCGCACGGCCCCGGCGGCGAGGAGCGCCAGGCCGACGGCGGCGTACAGCTCGGGCAGTTGCCCGGGCCGGGCGTGCAGGAACTGGGTGACGAAGAACATCATGAAGCCGAAGATCCCGAGGGCGTGTCCGCGCGGGCCGAAGCGGCGGGCGTACACCCCGGCGAACACGACGGCGAGGAAGGCGGCGTCCCGGGCGAGCGGCACCCCGTGCAGGGTGGTGGCGAGGGCGAGGACGGGGAACCCGGCGACGGGCAGCAGGGCGGTGGTGAGGCGCTGGGCCCGGACGTCCGCGTCGAGCACGGTGAAGAGGGCGAGCAGGGCCGCCAGTCCCCCGGTGATGGAAGCGGTCAGGGAGAGACCGCACACCTCGGCGAGGGCTACGGCGGCGGCGACGCCGATCACCGCGCGGGCCGAGTTCCGCAGTCTCATACGCCCCGGATCCGGAGCCACGAACATCCTCTTCACGGCGGTGTGCCGCCCCCCTTGCAGTGCTGCGCGCCGGCCCGCGCCGCCCGGGGGTGGTGGGCGGCGGACGGGCACGGCGAAGGCGCCGCGCTCCGGAACCGGCTTCGTTGCCGTCCGGCGCTGCGCGGCGCCGTAAGTACATGGATACGACACAGATAAGCATCCGGGGGCCCACTGGCTCAACCGGGCTCGCGGACACTGGGCCATTGGTACACCGACTGAGCGGATTTGTCGGCCACGAGCCTACCAACGGACCAGCCCGGCGGGCACCCTCCGTCGACCCGGTCACCGCCCGGACGGGCCCGGCGTACCGCCCGGACGGGCCCGGCGCACCGGCCGGGTCGCGCGGTCGTGGCCGACTCTCGTCCACGTGACCACGCGCTGTTATCGTGCAGCGACCCGCGGGGCGTACGGAAGGGGACCGACGTTGACGCGTACGGCGGAGTCCGGGGAAGCCGAGGCGTTCAGCCGGGCCGCAGTGGCGGTCTTCCGGCTGAACGGACGGTTCACGGCGGCCCTCGACCGGCTCGCGCTCGCCTCGGGGCTCAGTGCCGCGCGCTGGCAGATACTCAGCACGGTGACGGACGAATCACTGTCCGTGTCCGCCGTGGCCCGGCGGGTGGGGACCACCCGGCAGAGCGTGCAGCGCATTGCGGACCTGCTGGTGCGGCAGGGGCTCGCGGTCTACCTGGACAATCCGGCGCACCGGCGGGCCAAGCTGCTCACCGCCACCGAGCAGGGCGTGGCCGCGAAACGGGAGATCGACTCCTGTCTCGCCGGGCTGGCGCGGCAGCTGCGCGAGGGCCTCGGCGGCGAGGACGAGATGCACCGCACGGCCGAGGTGCTGCGGGGCCTGTCCGGCGCGTTGTCGTCGATCGGATCCGACGACTCTCGGTGAGGCCCGCGCACGTGTCCACCGCTATACGGACAAGCTGGCCTGAAACTGCCCGCGTTTTTCCCAAGAGTTGACTGCACCGAGGAACGCTCTTTGCGGTACCGTTCGCGCCTGACGCGGGGTTTCAAGGCCGGGGGACCTTTTGAATCGGTTTGTCTTCAGAGTGCTGGGACCGCTGCTCGTCCAGACCGATGACGGTCCGCTGCGCATCAACGGCCGTCGCCAGGCCACGGTCCTGTCGATGCTGCTGCTCTACGCCGACCGGATCGTGTCGGTGGACACCCTGGTGGACGCCGTCTGGCCGGAATCTCCCCCGGCGACGGCCCGCAACCAGATCGCCATCTGCGTGGCCACCCTCCGCAAGACCTTCAAGCAGGCCGGGGTGACCGATCTGCTGATCACCTCTCCTCCGGGCTACCTGCTGGCCAAGGGAGAGCACCGGATCGACGTCCAGGAGTTCATGGAGCGGGCCGAGCAGGGGCGGGACGCCGCCCGGCACGGACGGACCGAGGAGGCGTGCGCGCAGTTCGAGGAGGCGCTCAGCATCTGGCGGGGCTCCGCGCTGGACGAGCCCTCCGGCTCCCGGCTGGAGGCGGAGACCACCCGGCTGGAGCAGATGCGGCTCGCGCTGATGGAGGAACGCGCCGGTCTGATGCTCCAGCTGGGCCGGCACCGCGCGCTCACCGGTGAGCTCACCGAGCTGGTGGCCCGGCACCCCCTGCGCGAGCAGTGCCGCGAACACCTCATGCTGGCCCTGTACCGGTCGGGGCAGCGGGCCGAGGCCCTCGAAGTGTTCCTGCACGGCCGCCGGTTACTCACCGAGCAGCTCGGGATCGAACCGGGTCCCGGACTGCGTCAGCTGCACGAACTGATCCTGCGCGACTCCCCCGAACTGACCCGGCCCCCCGCCACGGCGGCGCCCGCGCCGGCGGCCCTGAGCACCATCCCGGCACAACTTCCCGCGGACGTCATGGCGTTCACCGGCCGGCAAGGGGAGATGACCTCGCTGGACCGGCTCCTGAAGGAGCCCTACAACCCGCACACCCCGGCGCTGGCGACCATCGTCGGCGTGGGCGGGGTGGGCAAGACCGCTCTCGCGGTGCACTGGGCGAGCCAGGTCGCCGACCAGTTCCCGGACGGCCAGCTCTTCGCCGATCTGCGCGGGTACGACGAGGAGCACGCGCCGGTGTCCCCCGCCGCCGTGCTCGACCGCTTCCTGCGCGCCCTCGGGATCGGCGCACCCCAGATACCGGGGGATCCCGACGAGCGGGCCTCGCTGTTCCGGAGCCTGCTCAGCACCCGCAAGACACTGATCGTCCTGGACAACGTACGCTCCTTCCACCAGCTCAGACCCCTGCTCCCGGGTGGCGGACGCAGCGTGGTGCTGGCCACCAGCCGGGAGAGCCTGGGCGATCTGACGGGGGACTACACCGCGCTGACCCTGCGGCTGCGGATGCTGGAGCCGACCGAGGCGACGGCGCTGCTGATCAAACTGGCCGGGGCCGACCGGTTCGGCAGCGACCCGGTGGCGGTGGAACAGCTCGGCGCCCTGTGCGACTGCCTTCCGCTCGCGCTGCGGATCGCCGGCGCACGGCTGGCGGCCAAACCCAATCTGAGCGTACGGAGCCTGGTGGCGCGGCTGCGCGACCACCGCTCCCGCCTCGACGTGCTGAGCCCGGGCGAGGGCGGGGTGCGCGCCGGCTTCCGCCTCACCTACCGGGACCTGCCGCCGGAGACGGCCCGGATGTACCGCAGGCTCGGCCTGCTGCGCACAGCGGACTTCGCCGCCTGGGCGGGGGCGGCCGTACTGGACACCGATGTGTGGCACGCGGAGGAACTGATCGACCACCTGGTCGACGCGCAGCTGCTGGAGGTGGCCGACGCCGAGCCGGGGCGGGCCGCCCGCTACCGGTTCCAGGACCTGCTGCGGCTGTTCGCCCGCGAACGGGCGGAGTCGGACGAGCCGGAGGGGGAGACCGACGCCGCGCTGGAGCGGGCCTTCGCGTCCTGGCTCTGGCTGGCCGAGGAGGCACACCGGCGGATCGACGGACGGGAGTTCCCGGTGGGCCGGACACCGGCACCGGCCCCGCGCTTCCTGCCGGAGCTGGCCGACGAGCTGCTGGCCACGCCGATGGACTGGTTCGAGTCGGAGCGCACGGCCGTCACGGACCTGGTGGCGCACGCGGCGGAGACGGGACGGGCGCGGTACGCGTGGACGCTGACCGAGAGTGCGGTCCCGCACTTCGAGACGAAGAACTACCTGGAGGACTGGCAGCGCTGCGCCGAGCAGGCGCTGGCCTCGGCCCGGCGCACCGGCGACGCACCGGGCGAGGCGACGATGCTGCGGCTGCTGGGGTCGCTGGCGATCTACCAGCGGCGGTACGAGCAGGCCGAGGGCTGGAACATGGCCGCGCTGCGGCTGCTGCGCAACACCGGTGACGTGGGCGGGGCGGCGCTCGCCCAGCGCAACCTGGCCATGTGCGCGCGTTTCCAGGGGGACTGGGAGCGGGCCCTGGAGTACTGCGAGGCGGCCCTCAGCGGTTTCCACGCGTCGGGTGACATCGGGAACGAGGCCCATCTGCTCGGCTTCCAGGCGCAGATCGAGCTGGACCGGGGCAACGTGGGGGGCGCGCTGCCGCTCGCGGAGCAGGCGGTGGCGCTGAGCCGGCGTACCGGATCGGTGCGGGCGGAGGCGCAGAGCGTGTACCGGCTGGCCGAGGTCCGGCTGCGCGCGGGAGACCTGGGCGAGGCCGCGGAGGCCTTCGGCGCGGTACTGCGGCTGACCCGGGGCGAGGGCGACCGGGTCGGGGAGGCGCACGCACTGCGGGGACTGGGGCAGACGCAGTGGAGCCAGGGCCTGCTGTCGGCGGCCGGAGGGACGCTGCGGCAGGCCCTGGAGATCACGGATGAGCTGGCGGACCGTTTCCTGTACGCCCGGGTGGAGACCGATCTGGGATGTGTGGAGGCGATCGGCGGCCGCTCGGCGGAGGCGGCGGAGAGGTTCCGGCGGGCACGGGCCGCGTTCGGCGAGGTCGGGGCACAGCCCTGGCGCGCGCAGGCGGACCGGCTGCTGGCGGCGGTCCAGGGCGCGGCGGGCGAGCCGGACGGTGCGGGCGCCGGTGAGCTGCCGCATCGTTCCTTCACGGCGGCGGAATTGACCTTGCTGCTGACGCATCCGGAGGACGACAAGGCCTAGGCCGTCTCTATCGGAGGGGAGCCTCGTGGTCGAGGAAACCCCCTGGCAGCAGGCCCTCCGCTACGCCAACCGCGCCGATCCGTACCCCTTCTACGAAGAACTGCGCAAGACACCGGTGGCGCGGCAGCCGGACGGAACCTATGTCGTCAGCACCTACCGGGAGATCGTCACGCTGCTGCATGACCCCCGGGTCAGTTCGGATCCGCGGAAGGGTCCCGCCCCGGCCTCGGCCCGGGCGGAGGGCCCGCCCCATGCGCCCGACCTGATCTCCGACCTGGAGCCCGAGATCCGCCGCATCGTGGACGGCCTCCTGGACCACATGCGGGGCGAGACCCGGATCGATGCCGTCGACGAGTTCGCCTATCCCCTGCCGGTGACGGTGATCTGCAAGGTGCTGGGCGTGCCGCTGGAGGGCGAGCCACGCTTCCACCGCTGGATCGAGACCGCCCTGGACGCCTGGGAGTACGGCCCCGAGACCGCCTCCGCGGAGTTCCAGGCTCGGCTGGCCGGGGGCAATCAGGCCGTGCAGGAGTTCGGACGGTTCGCGGCCGAGCTGTACGACCGGTACGCCCGGCAGCCCGGCCCGGGCATGCTCTCGGCGATGGTGAACGAGGGCGGCCCGGAGGGACGGATGTCCAAGGGCCTGCTCACGAGCAATGCCCTGCTCCTGATCTTCGCCGGGCATGAGACCACGGTCAATCTCATCGCCCACAGCGTGCTCACCCTGCTGCGGCACCCCGACGCGCTCGAGAAGCTGCGCCGCCGGCCCGAGCTGATCGTGCCCGGGGTGGAGGAGCTGCTGCGCTTCGAGGCGTCGGTGCAGTTCTGGCCCACCCGCTCCGCCGTGGAAGACATCGACATCGCCGGCATCACCATCCCGAAGGGGGCACCGATCTTCCTGGCGTACGGCTCGGCGAACCGCGACCCGGAACAGTTCACCGACCCCGACGAGCTCGACCTGGAGCGCCGCGACAACCAGCACCTCGGATTCGGCCAGGGCATCCACTTCTGCTTCGGCGCTCCGCTCGCGCGGCTCGAAGTCCAGAACGCGGTCGGCGCGTTCGTCCGCCGGGTGGAGAACCCCCGGCTCGTCGAGGACCCGCCGCCGTACCGGCGCACCCAGATCTTCCGCGGACCGCGGCACGTCCTGGTCGACATCGACGGCATCCGCGACTGACCCGGTGGGAGCGGGCAGGCCGCGTACCGTCGGCGGCCGGGCCGGGCCGGGCGGGGCGGGGCGGGTCAGCCCCAGGGCATGTCGCCGTGCTTGCCGGCGGAGCCGGGGTGCGGGGGGACCAGCGGCTTGACGACGCCCCAGGGCATGTCGTCGTCGGCCTGCGTGGTGGTGTGCGTGTCCGCCAGGACGGCCGACGCTCCCCCCGCGCCGACGAACACCCCCGCAAGAACGAGCAGGCAGGCCGCCGCCGTCGTGTTCGCCGTCTTCACCGTCCGCGTGCTGCGCATCTGGGAATCCCCTCTCGGTGGAGCATCACTGCCGCTCGCTGCGGCACGAATGGAACAGTAGGGACGCCTCCTTTTTCTTCTGTGTTCCATCGATTTCGTGACCCGGGCCGCCCTCGAAATCGCCACGATATCGAGGAGACAACGCACTCCACTAGCTTCGTTCAGAGATTCTTCTCCATGAATCACGGACGGGGCGGTACATGGAATTCCGAGTGCTCGGGCCAGTCGAGGTACGGCGGGACGGCCGCCGGGTCGCGTTCTCCGGGGCGAAGCTGCACACCGTGCTCGCGGCGCTCCTCGTGGCCCGTGAAGAGGTGATCTCCGACGAACGGCTGTGCCGGCTGCTGTGGGGCTGGGCGCCGCCGGCCACCGTCAGCGCACAGCTCTACACCTATGTTTCCCGCTTGCGCAAGATTCTCGGCGACGATGTTCTGATCGATCGTCGACCACCCGGATATGCCATGAGCATCGGTAATGCGACCCTTGACCTGAGCGAATTCGAGAAGCTGGCGCTCGGCGGCCGCGAGGCGCTGATCGCCGAGGACTTCGAAAAGGCCGGTGAGCTGCTGCGCGGCGCCCTGGCCCGGTGGAACGGCCTGCCCTTCGCCAACGCCACGGAATACCTCGCCGACGCCGAGGCGCCGCGGCTCACCGAGGCCCGGGCGGTCACTCTGGAGCACCGCATCGCGGCCGATCTCGCGCTGGGCCGGCACGAGCAGATCACCGGCGAGCTCACCGGCCTGGTCGCCGAGTTCCCGCTGCGCGAGCGCATCCGGTGCCAGCTGATGACCGCCCTGTGCCGGTCGGGGCGGCAGGCGGACGCCATCCACCTCTACCACCACGGCCGCGCGGTGCTCGCCGACGAGCTGGGAGTGAACCCCGGCGAGGAGCTCCAGGCCACCTACCGGGCGCTGCTGGAGGGCACGCTGGACCGGCAGCCGCGCTCCGCCCCCGCCGTCCTGGCCGGCCCCCGGCGGGACGCGTCCGGCCGCCCGGACGGCGCACCGGCCATGCTGCCCCCCGACACCGTCGACTTCACCGGCCGGGAGCCCGAACTGGAGCTGCTGTGCCGTGCGCTGGCCCCCGATGCGCAGGGTTCCGGGCGGCCCCGCCGGGTCCTGGTCACCGGTATGGCCGGGCTCGGCAAGACCGCCCTGGCCGTCCACGCGGCCCACCGCTGCCAGCGGCACTTCCCCGACGGGCAGTTGTACGCCGACCTGCGCGCGCCCGACGGCACTCCCCGGCACCCCACCCGGGTGCTGCGCGCGCTGCTGCGCGCGCTGGGGCCGATGGACGACGTACCGGCCACCGAGGACCAGGACCAGCTGGTCCGGCTCTACCGGGAGCGGACCCGGGGCCGGCAGCTGCTGATCGTGCTGGACAACGCCTCCGGGGCGGCCCAGTTGGGGCCGCTGCTGCCCAACACCCCGGAGCCGGCGGTCCTGGTCACCGGGCGGACCGCGCTGCCCACCGTGGCGGGGGCGCACACCGTGGCCCTCGCTCCCCTGGCGCCCCGGGACTCGCTGGAGCTGCTCTCGGCCGCGGCCGGTCCCGCCCGGGTGGCCTCGGCACCCGGTGCGGCGTCCGCGATCGTCGAGCACTGCGCCGGTCTGCCGCTGGCCCTGCGGATCGTCGGGACCCGGATCGCCGCCCGGCCGCACTCCACCCCGGACCGGCTGGCCCGCCGGCTGGCGGATCCCGTCACCCGGCTTCGGGAGCTGCACTCGGGCGATCTGGACGTGCACGGCTCGCTGCTGCCGTCCTGGCGGGCGCTGGACCCGGAGGTGCGGGCGGTGTTCCCGGCGCTGGCCGCGCTCGGCCCGCAGCCGTTCCCGGCCGCGGCTGCGGCGATGTCGCTGAGTCTGCCGGAGACCGAGGCCGAGCGGCTGCTGGAGGCGCTCGCCGACGCGGCCCTGCTGGAGGTCAGCGGCGCGGACGAGTGGGGCCAGCCCTGCTACCTGTTCCATCCGCTCGTACGGCTCTTCGCGCTCTCCCTGGGCGAGGGGGCCGCGCCCGATCACGGGCCCGCCGCCACCGCCGCCGCCACCGCCGCCGCCCGGACGGAACATAACCGGCGGCTAACTCACCGCCCCTAGCCTCGCCCTGCCCCGCAGCAGGGCGCTCCGGCCCGTCACCACCCCAGGCAAGCACCAGCCAACGGCCCGTAACACCGAATGGAGTTGGACCATGACCGAGCTCCTGCCCGCTCGCGCGGACAGTGCCGCGTCCTTCCCGATGACCGAGACGCAGCAGGCACTGATGATCGGGCGAGGTGAAGCGGTCGAGCTGGGCGGTATCGGCTGCTACGGATACTTCGAATGGGAGCGTGCGGACCTCGATCCCGAGCGTTTCGCCGCCGCCTGGCGCAAGGTGGTCGCCCGCCACGACATGCTCCGCGCGATCGGCCGCACGGACGGCACCCAGTGGGTGCCGGCCGACCCGCTGCCCTTCGAGATACCGGTCGTGGACCTGAGCGGGCTGTCCGCCGACGCCTCGCGGGAGCGGCTCGCCGCGCTGCGGGACGAGATGAGCCACGTGGTCTTCCCGGTGGGCAGCTGGCCGCTGTTCGACCTGCGGATCATCCGGCTGGGCGGTCCGGGGAACCTGAGCCGGGTCCACCTCGGGATCGACCTGCAGGTGCTGGACGCCTCCAGCGCCTTCCAGGTGCTCTTCCCCGAGCTGGTCGACCTGTACGAGAACCCGGACGCCGAACTCCCGGAGCCCGGCATCAGTTTCGCGGAGTACGCCCGCTGGCGCGCCGACGCCCTGCCGCACACCGAGGCCTTCCGCGCCGCCCGCGACTACTGGGTGGAGCGCGTCCCCACCCTGCCGCCGGCCCCCTCGCTGCCCACGGGCGGCTCCGCCGGCGGCGGGCACGAGGTGCGCTTCGACCGGCGCGAGCACCGCCTCTCCCCCGCGGACTGGCAGCGCTTCTCGGCACGGGCGCGCGAAGCCGGGCTGACGCCGTCGGTCCTGCTCACCGCCGCCTTCGCCGAGGTGGTCCGGTGCTGGGCGGAGGAGTGCGACTTCACCATCAACTACCCGATCTTCCAGCGCCCGGCGGTGCACCCGGACATCACCGGCGTCCTCGGTGACTTCACCAACGCCGTGATGCTCGCCGCCGACGGTTCGGGCGCGACCTTCCTGGACCGGGCGCACGCCCTGCGCGACCAGCTCGCCCGCGACGCGGAGCACGGCGCCTTCAACGGCGTCCGCGTACTGCGCGAGCTGACCCGGCTGCACGGGGTGGGCGCGCAGGCCGGCATGCCGGTGGTCGTGACCAGCCTGCTCGACTACCCGGTGCGCAGGCCCGTCACGGACCTGGGCCGGGAGGTGTACTCGATCTCGCAGACCCCGCAGGTCTCGCTCGACGTACAGCTGCGCGAACTGGCCGGTGAGCTGCGCGTCATCTGGGACTTCGTCGACGGGGCGTTCGCGCCCGGCTTCGTCGACGCCGCCTTCGGCGTGTACGTGGACCTCCTGGAGCGGCTCACGCGGGACCCGGAGTCCCTGCACACCCGGCGCTTCGACCTGGTCCCGGCGGCCGAGCGGACGCTGCGCCGCCAGGTCAACGACACCGCCGGGCAGATCCCGTACACCACCTTGCACGAGCTGTTCGCCCAGCAGGTGGAGCGCACCCCCGGCGCCGAGGCCGTGGTGGACGCCTCCGGGCGGCGGCTGAGCTACGCCGAGCTGGCCTCGTACGCCTGGCGGATCGGGCACACGCTGCGGGACCACGGGGCGGCCCCGGGCGAGCTGGTCGCCGTGGTGATGGAGAAGGGCTGGGAGCAGTACGCCGCCGTGTACGGGATCCTCGCCTCCGGCGCCGCCTATCTGCCGCTGGACCCGTCCGTGCCGCCGGAGCGGCTGCGCCGCCTGCTCACCGAGGCCAAGGTGGACCGGATCCTCACCCAGTCCTGGCTGGACTCCCGGATCAGCTGGCCCCCCACGGCCCGCCGCTACCGGGTGGACAAGGACTTCGAGTCCGGGACCGACGCCCGGCCCGACACGGCGCAGACGCCGGCGGACCTCGCGTACACGATCTTCACTTCGGGCTCGACCGGCGAGCCGAAGGGCGTGATGGTCGACCACATCGGCGTGGTCAACCTGATCCGCGACGTGGCGACACGCTTCGAGGTCGGTGCGCGGGACCGGCTGCTGGCCATCTCCGGGCTGCACTTCGACGCCTCGATCTACGACGTGTTCGGGGTGCTGACGCAGGGCGGGACCGTGGTGCTGCCGCCGCCGTTCGAGCACGCCGAGCCCGACGTCTGGGCCGATCTGGTCCAGGCCGAGCAGGTCACCCTGTGGAACTCCGTGCCCGTGCTGATGGAACTGCTGGTCGGCGAGGCCGAGGTGCGCGAGCGGCGCGGCGGCGGCCGGCCACTGGAGTCCCTGCGGCTGTCCGTGCTCTCCGGCGACTGGATCCCGCTGACGCTGCCGGACCGGCTGCGGGCGCAGAGCCCCCGGATCCAGGTGGTGGGTTCGGGCGGTCCGACCGAGACGATCTGCTGGTCGCTGTTCCAGCCGATCGACGAGGTCGACCCCTCCTGGACGAGCATCCCGTACGGCAAGCCGATCACCAACCAGCGGTACTACATCGTCGACCGGGCCGCCTACGAGCGCCCGCTCGGGGTGGTCGGCGAGATGGCCGTGGCGAGCGACGTCGGCCTTGCGCTCGGCTACTGGAACGACGCGGAGCGCACCGCGAACCGCTTCGTGCACCTTCCGGAGAGCGGCGAACGCGCCTACCTGACCGGTGACCTGGGCCGGTACCTGCCGGACGGCAGCATCGAGATCCTCGGCCGGGACGACTTCCAGGTGAAGATCCAGGGCCACCGGATCGAGCTCGGCGAGATCGAGGCCGTGCTGCGCCAGGACGCCGAGGTCGAGGCTGCCGTGGTGGTGGCCCCGGCCAGCGCGCACGGGGTGCGGCGGCTGCACGCCTTCGCCGTGGCCGGAGCCGAGGCGGCCGGGCCGGTGCTGGAGCGGCTCGCCGCGCAGCTTCCCGGCTACATGGTGCCGGCCGCGCTGACCGTGCTGGAGGAGCTGCCGCTGACCCGCAACGGCAAGGTCGACCGGCTGCTGCTGGCCTCCTCCGCCGGGCGGCAGCAGCAGTCCGCCGACGAGGCGGCCGTACGGGATGCCGGGGACGGGCCGGGCAGCGCGCTGGAGCTCGTGCTGTGCGCGGCGGTCGCCGACATCCTCGGCCTCGACGGGGTGGCGCCCGGTGACAACTTCTTCAGCCTGGGGGGCGATTCGCTCAGCGGTACCCGGCTGGCCGGTCTGCTCAAGGAGCTGCTGGGGGTGCCGGTGCCGGTGAAGACCGTGTTCCAGAACCCGCTGATCTCCGAGCTGGCCGGGAAGATCGCCGCGGACGAGCAGCACGGCGCGGAGGCGGTCGCGGCCGCCGAGGCCTTCGGCGAGCTGGAGGCCGACGAGACGGACACCGCCGATGCGGACGGTTGAGGACACGAGCCGGTTCAGCACGGCCATCACGGACGATTCCGAGAGGGGACAGTCATGAGTCTCACCCTGCCCGCGCCCGTCACCGAGCCGGAGCTGCCCGCGGCATCCGGCCACGGGTCCGAGCCCGATCCCGACCTGGTCGATTTCGCCGCGCACGCCAACACCCGGCTGAGAGAGCGCGATTCCGTCCTGTACGGCCTGCTGGCCCGGGAGTCGGCGCGCCAGCGCGACACCCTGATGATGGTCGCCGCGTCCAGCGTCGCCGATCCCTCCGTCCTGGCCTGCGAGGGCAGCGCGCTCGGCAACCTGACCGCCGAGGGCTTCCCCGGGAACCGCTACCACGCCGGCTGCGGGGTCGCCGACGAGATCGAGCGCCTCGCGATCGACCGGGCGTGCGCGGCGTTCGGGGCGCAGGATGCGATCGTGCAGCCGCACTCCGGTTCCTCCGCCAACCTCGCCGTGATCACGGCGCTGCTGAGCCCGGGCGACAGCCTGCTCGGGCTGGACCTGGACTGCGGGGGCCATCTCACCCACGGCTCCCCCGCCTCGGTGACCGGCCGCTACTACCGCGCCCGCGGCTACCGGGTGACACCGGAGGGGCTGCTCGACTACGACCAGATCCGCGAACTGGCCCTGGAGCACCGCCCGAAGCTGATCGTCTGCGGGGCGAGCGCGTACCCCCGCAGCATCGACTTCGCCCGTTTCCGGGAGATCGCGGACGAGGCCAACGCCTATCTGCTGGCCGACATCTCGCACATCGCGGGACTGGTCGCGGCCGGCCTCCACCAGAGCCCCGTCGACCACGCCCACGTGACCACCACCAGCACCTACAAGCAGCTGTACGGCCCGCGCGGGGGGCTGATCCTCCTCGGCCGGGAGGCCCGCAAGGCCGGACCGGAGCGCGGCACCCTGGCCGCGACCCTGCGCCGCGCCGTGTTCCCCTTCACCCAGGGCACTCCCGACCTGGCGTCGGTGGCGGCCAAGGCGCGCGCCCTGGACTTCGTGGCGAGCCCGGACTTCGCCGAGGTCGCCAAGCGGCTGGCCGACGGTGCGCAGGCGATCGCGGAACGGCTCCTGGACCGGGGGTTCCGGCTGGTCACCGGCGGTACGGACACGCACATGGTGCTGCTCGACCTGCGGGGCACCGGGGTCACCGGGGACGTCGCCGAGCAGGCCCTGGAGTCCTGCGGGATCGTCGTCAACCGCAACCGGGTCCCCGGCGACACCACACCGGTCCGGGTGACCGGCGGGCTGCGGCTCGGCACCAACACGCTGGCCGCGCGCGGGATGGACCACGCGGTGGCCGCCGAGTGCGCCGACCTGGTCGCCGACGTCCTCACGGCGCTGCGCGCGCAGGGCGGCGTACTGCCGGACGCGCTGCGCGACCGGGTGCGGACCCGGGTGTCCGAGCTGTGCGCCGCCCACCCCCTGCCGGGGTATCTGCCGTGACCTTCAGCGGCTTCCCGCCCTCGGCACTGCGCCTGTACGAGGACCTCGCGGCCGACAACAGCAAGGAGGCGTGGCGGCTGCGCCACCGCGAGCGGTACGAGCGTGACGTACGTGCGCCGATGGACGAGCTGGCCGCTGAACTGGGCACGTATTTCGAGGAGTCGACCGGATCGGGCGAGGTGCGGGTGCTCGGCCCGGTCCGGGACACCCGGATGTCGCACGACAAGTCCCCGTACAAGACCTACCAGGGCGCCTATCTGGATCTGCTGCCCTGTCTGGGCCTCTGGGTGCACCTGGACCGGCACGGCCTCTACGCCTCCGGCCGCTGGTACCCCTACGCCGGGGCCGAGGTCGCCCGGTACCGCGCCGCCGTCGAGGAGGAGGACGGCGGCGCGGAGCTGGCCGCGATCGCGGGCCGGCTGGAATACCAGGGGTTCACTCTGGGCGGTGACCGGCTCAAGTCCCGGCCGCGGGGGGTCCCGGCGGACCACCCGCGGCTGGGGCTGCTGCGCCACCGCAAGATCGACGCGGGGCGCCGCCACGGTCCGGACGCCGGGCTGCACACGGCGCGTGCCGGGGAGCTGGTGCGGGAGACCTGGCAGCTGGTGCGCCCGCTGCTGGACTGGGTGGCGGCCCGCGAACTCACCCCACAGCCCCGCGAGCGAGGAGTTGACGTACCGTCATGACCATCGGGAGTTTCGACACTGTCGATCTGCGCAGCGACACGGTGACCAGGCCGGGTCCCGGGATGCGGGCCGCGATGGCCGCGGCCGAGGTCGGGGACGACCTGTTCGGGGAGGATCCGACCGTCCGCGCGCTGGAGGACCGGCTCGCCGGGCTCTTCGGCTTCTCCGGGGCCCTGTTCACCCCGTCCGGGGTGATGGCCAACCAGATCGCCCTCCAGCTCCTCGTCGGGCCCGGCGAGGAGCTGGTGTGCGACGCCGAGGCGCACGTCCTGGCGCACGAGGAGGCCTCCCCGGCCCGCTACGGCGGGATCCAGACGCGCACGGTGTCGGCGGAGCGGGGGGTGATCACCGCGGAGCTGCTGGCCGGGGTGGTCCGGCGGGGGAACCCGTACACGCTCGGCACCCGTGCGGTGGAGGTGGAGCAGACCCACACCCGGGCCGGCGGTACGGTCCACCCGCTGGAGACGCTGCGCGCCGTACGGGAACTGACGTCCGGCGCGGGCCTGGCGGTCCACATGGACGGGGCCCGGATCTGGAACGCGATGGCCGCGACGGGCACTTCGGCGCGCGAGTACGGGCGGACGGCCGACTCGCTGTCCGTGTGCCTGTCGAAGGGCCTGGGCGCCCCGGTCGGGTCGGTGCTCCTGCTGTCGGCCGAAAGGCTCCCGCGGGCCCGGAAGTTGCGGCACGGTCTGGGCGGCGGCATGCGCCAGTCGGGCATCCTGGCGGCTGCGGGACTGTACGCCCTGGACCACCACGTGGAGCGGATCGCCGAGGACCACGCCAACGCCGCGCTGCTGGCGGCGGGGGTGCGGGACGCGGGGTTCACCGTGCGCCCGCCGGAGACCAACATCGTCCTCATCGAGGTTCCCGGCGCCGACGAGGTCGTCGCACGGGCCGCGCAGGAAGGAGTACTGGTGACCGCGCCCGGCCCGGAGACGGTCCGGCTGGTCACTCATCTGGACGCAGGACACAAGGCGTGCCGGCGGGCCCTCGGGGTGCTGGTCGCCGTGATGACCGATGTCGTCGCCGGGGCGCGGGACACCGCGGCCGCGGGACGCTCGTAAGAAGCGGAAGAGAGCGAAGTAGCAGCATGAGTTTAGAAGTACGGCCCGCCACGGCGGATCTGTGGGACGACATCCGCCAGGTGCTCCAGCCGAAGAAGAGCGCGCACACGTGCTGGTGCATGGCGTGGCGGCTGTCCACCGGCGACTACGGGCGGCTCACGGCGGACGAGCGGGGCGAGCACCTGCGCGGCCTGATGGAGAAGGCCGATCCGCCGCCCGGGGTCCTCGGGTTCCTGGACGGCGAGGTGGCCGGCTGGTGCAACGTGGCCCCGCGCCGGCAGCTCGACCGGCTGACCTCCTCGAAGACGATCACACCGGTGGACGATCTGCCCGTGTGGTCGGTGACCTGCTTCGTCGTGCGCAAGGACTTCCGTGGCAAGGGGGTCGCCTCGGGCCTGCTGGAGGGGGCCGTCGAGCACGCCCGCGCCCACGGCGCGCCCGCCGTCGAGGGGTATCCGGTCGATCCGGAGGGCGGCCGGGTCAATCCGACCCTCGCCTATGTCGGGACGATGGACATGTTCGAGCGGGCGGGCTTCCGCCGCGTCCACCGCACCGAGGCCAAGAGCGACAAGCGGCACCGCTGGGTCATGCGGCGCGACCTGGTCTGACCGTCCTGGTCGTACGAGGGAAGGGGCTCCCGCGGTGCGGGGGCCCCTTCCCTCGTGGGCGCCGGTCAGGGCGTGTGCGCCGCGATGTCCCAGAGGTGGGCGGGGCGCCCGCAGCGCATGGCCTCCCAGGCCGCGCGCCGGTAGCAGCCCGCCACCAGGCCGTCCCGTACCAGGCCCGAGGCGCCGTGCAGATGGACCGCGTCACGGGTCACGTCGAGGGTGGTCTCCGCCGTGAGGGCGATCAGTCCGGCGGCCTCCCCCGCGGTGAGCCGGTCCTCGTCGAGGTCCCGGGCCGCGTCGCCCACGGCCCAGCGCACGGCGTCGAGGCGGGCCAGCAGGCCTGCCACGCGCAGCCGGGGGCCCTGGTGTTTGACCAGGGCCTGGCCGAACTGCTGCCGGCCGCGGATCCGGGAGACGACCGCGGTCAGGGCGGCCGCCGTGATCCCGGCCAGGAGCGAGGCCTGGTGGACGGCGGCGCGCAGCCCCACGCGGGCGAGGGCCTGTTCGGCGGCGAGGCCGCTCAGCAGCACCGCCCCGGCAGGCAGCCGTACCTCGTCGAAGACGGCACTGGCGACGGCTCCCCCGCCGTGGTCGCGCAGCGGGCGGACCCGGACGCCCTCGGTGGGCAGGGGTACGAGTGCCACGCACGGGCCGTCGGGGCCGCCAGCCAGGACCAGCAGGGCGCCCGGGCCGACTCCGGCGGCGAAGGGGCCACCGGTTCCGGTGAGGACGACGGCACCGGTGTCCGGGTCCGGCTTCCAGGTGATGCCCGGCGGTACGGTGCCGCGCGGATCGGGCAGCCGGCCCGGCACGGCGAGTTCCAGTTCCCCGGTGCGTACCTGGTCCAGGAGGCTGTCGGCGGCTTCGGGGGCCAGCGGGCCGAGGCCGGAGATCAGGTCCAGGGCGAGGAGGGTGTCGGTCAGCGGGACGGGCTGCATCGCGTTGCCCGCCTCCTCGCACACCATGGCGATGACCGCCTGGCCGAGGTCGAGCCCGTCGTGGCCGATGGGCAGGGCGAACTCCCACGCGCCGACCTGGGTCAGCGCCTCCCAGGCGCCGGCCGGGGTGTCCCCGTCGACCTCCAGGCCCTGGCGCACGGTGAGCCGGAGCTGGCGGAAGAGCGAGTCCTCGTCCTCCCGCTCCCGCCAGCGCTCGGGCGCCGCCGCCGGGCCCTGGCCGCCCATGCCGTTCCCGCCTACCGCCTGTGATGTCACGGCCGTACCTCCGCCCCTGAGTCGAGACGCAGCCGGGCCAGCGTCTCCAGCATCATTTCGGCGGTGCCGCCCGATATCCGCATCCCCGGGGCTTCGCGCAACGCCGCATCGAGTGGGTGTGCCACCCCGTCGACCTCGGGGTCGTCGAGGGTCATGCTGCGGTCGCCGTCGAGTTCCGCGGCCCACCAGGCCACCTCGGCGGCGAGCTCGGTGGTGTACCACTTGGCGGCGGCGGCCTCGTCCTCGTTGAGTTCGCCCCGGTCGAGGCGGGTGAGGACGCGGCGGACCAGTGTGCCGGCCGCGAGCAGCCGGGCGTTGAGTTTGGCCAGGCCGATCTGGTCGTGCTGGCCGGCCTCCAGCCGGTCGGTGTGGACCTCCAGCCGTTCCACGGCGGCCCGGTACCAGCGCAGCGCCTTGACGTAGTAGTCGAGTCCGGTGCGTTCGAAGGCGAGCGTCTTGACGACGATCGCCCAGCCCTGGCCGGTCTCGCCGACCACGTCGTCGGCGGTCACGGCCACGCCGTCGAGGGTGACCTCGTGGAAGGCGTCGTCGCCCATGCCGGGGATCTGCCGGATGGTGACCCCGGGCTGGGCCAGCGGGACGAGGAACAGGCTGAAGGCGTCGTCCTCGCCGCGGGCCAGGCACAGCCCGTAGTCGGCGAGCCGGGCGAAGAGCGAGTGGACCTTGGTGCCGTACAGCTTGTAGCCGCCCTTGCCGTCGGAAACGGCGCGGGTGGAGAGGATGTTGAGGTCGGAGCCGGCCTGGGGTTCGCTGAACAGCACGCAGCCGAAGGCGGTGCCGGCGGCGAAGCCGGGCAGGTGGCGGGCCTTCATCGCCGGGCTCGCGACATTGAGCAGGGTGGATCCGACGATCTGCACGGTGAGGGTGTGCAGCAGGTCGGGGACGTCGTGCATGGCCAGTTCCTCGACCAGGACGGCGGCCGCGACCTGGCTGATGCCGCGGCCGCCGTACTCCTCGGGCCACTGGGGCGCGAGGAGGCCCCGCTCGCCCAGGGCCCGGTGGATGGGCCGGGGGTCGCGGGTGCGCCGGGCCTCGGCCACGGGGGCCGAGACCAGGATGTCGTGGATGTCCTCGCGCAGGGCCCGCATGGGGGTGCGGGGCACGTCGGCTCCGCTCCGTACGAGCCCGCAGTCCGCGGGCGCGCGGTAGAACTCGGTGGTGAGCACGGGCAACTCCCTAGGTGGTGAGCGGGGATGCGGGCGCGGCGACGGCCCGGTCCAGCACGTCCTCGATTCCGGCGAGCAGCCCTCGCACGTCCTCGGGCGTGGCCGCGTGGCGGTTGTACTCGGCGGTGCCGCCGATCGCGCCGTCCCGTTCCACGAGGCCGATGCAGGCGAGGGCGGCGGCCGGGTCGGGGCTGTAGAGCTCCAGGTGCCGGGCGGGGGGCCCGGGCAGCTGGCCGACCTCGATGCCCGGGAGGTCCAGGGGGACCGACGGGTAGTTGTGGAGGGCGAACAGGACGTTGTACGGCGGGGGCGTTCCGTCGCCGAACAGGACGTCCACGGGGAGGCGTTGGTGGGCGAGGGCTTCGGCCACCGCGGCCCGGGTGCGGTGCAGCAGTTCCCGGAAGGTGGGGCCGCCCGCGAGGTCGAGCCGGATCGGCACCACGGTGGTGAACTGCCCGACGGCGCCTTCGAGCGGTGCGGCGAAGCGGCCGGCCGCCGGGGTGCCGATCACCACGGAGGTACGGCCGTCCCGGCGGGCCAGTACGACGGCCAGCGCGGCGAGCAGGGTCATGAACGGGGTGGCTCCCTCGGCCGCGCCCCGCTCCAGCCCGGCGTCGACCGGCCCGCGGGCGAGCCGTACGGGCAGGTGGCCGCGTTCGAATCCGCCGGGCGCCCGGGGTGCGGGCGGGTCGGCGGCGAACACCGCCCGGCGGCGGGCGAGTTCGGCGGAGCCGTCGGGTCCGGCGAGCCACCGGTGCTGCCAGTCGGCGTAGTCGGGGAACTGGAGCTCGGGCGGGACCGGCCTGCCCGGGCCCTCGCCGTCGCGGTAGCCGGCGGCCAGGTCCGCGAGGAAGATCCCGGAGGACCAGCCGTCGAAGACCGCGAGGTGGGAGGCGAGGATCAGGACGTGCTCGTCGGGGGCGAGCCGCAGCAGCCGGAACGCGCTGGTGCGGCCGCTCTCCAGGTCGAGGACGATGGAGGCGCTCTCGGCGCTCTGCAGGGCCACGCGTTCGGCCGCGGCCTGCGGGGTGAAGCCGGAAAGGTCGGCCCGGGTGAGCCGCAGCACCGGTTCCTCGTCCACGTGCAGCCTCGGCTGGCCGGTGGTGGAGACGGTGAGCCGGGTGCGCAGCGCCTCGTGGCGGCGCAGGACCCCGGTGAGGGCCTCGGTGAGCCGCCGCGGGTCGAGCGGGCCGGTCAGCCGGAGCGCGTGCGAGCCGGTGGCGACGGCCGGATGCGTGCGCTCGCGGCGCCAGAGCCGGGACTGGAGGGCGGTGGGCGGGACCGGCCCCGCGCCGGAGCGCGAGGCCGGGTGGGCGGGTACGGGCTGCCGGGCGGCCAGCATCAGGCGGGCGAGCTCGCGCTTCGCCTCGGGGAGCGCGGCGAGCGCTCCTTCGAGCCCGGCCGGGTCGGCCATCAGGGACCGTCCGGGTGCTGGAGGGAGCCGAGGAGGGCGGCGGCCTCGTCGTCGCTCATGTTCTCGATCTGCTCGAAGACCGCGAGCAGCCGGTCCTGTTCGCCGGCCGCCTCGGCCTTGGCGGCGCGGACCAGTTCGGCCAGTCCCGCGACGGTCGGGCGGCCGAAGAAGTCGGCGAGGGCGATGTCGATGCCGAAGAGGGCGCGGACCCGGGAGACCACGATGGTGGCCTGCAGGGAGCTGCCGCCCAGGGCGAAGAAGTCGCCTTCCACGTCCGGGTTCTGCCATTCGAGCAGCGGGGTGAGGATGTCCCGGCAGATCTGCTCCTCGACGGCGTCGCGCGGCGGGGTGCCGCCCTCGCCCGACTGCTCGGTGGGCTGGGGCAGGGCGGCGGTGTCGACCTTGCCGTGCGGGGTGAGGGGCAGTTCGTCCAGGACGACGACGACCGGCACCATGTAGCCGGGCAGCCGGCCGGCCGCGTAGGCGCGCAGGCCCTCGGCGTCGGCGACCTCGGAGGCGTACGAGCCCACCTGTTCGACGGTGACGTAGGCGGCCAGCATGCGCTCGCCGCCCGCGGCGGGCTGGGCCACCACGACGGCCTGCTGCACGGAGGGGTGCCCGGTGAGCACGGCCTCGACCTCGCCGGGCTCGATGCGGTGGCCGCGCACCTTGAGCTGGCGGTCGGTGCGTCCGAGGAAGTCCAGGTTGCCGCCGGGCAGCCAGCGGACCAGGTCGCCGGTGCGGTAGAGGCGGGCCGTCTCGGGGCCGTCCGCGTAGGGGTTGTCGGCGAAGCGGTCGGCGGTGAGCTCGGGGCGGCCCAGGTAGCCGCGGGCCACGCCGGGTCCGGCGACGCAGAGTTCACCGGGTACGCCGGGCGGGACGGGGCGCAGCCGCTCGTCGAGGACGAACGCCTGGTGGCCCGGCATGGGGCGGCCGATCGGCGGGTTGCGGTCGTAGCTGCCGGTGCAGTCCATGAGGGTGACGGCGACGGTCGCCTCGGTGGGGCCGTAGCCGTTGACGAACCTGCGCTCCCCCGCGGTCCATTCGGCGACCAGCCGGCCGGGGAAGGCCTCGCCGCCCACCGAGACCAGACGCAGGTCGGGCAGGCCGGCCTGGTCGAGCAACGGCAGGAGGGCGGGCGGGAGTTCCGCGACGGTGACCGCGTCCTCGCGCATCCGGGTCTGGAGCAGGGCCGGGTCGCGGCGCTCGTCGTCGGTGGCGATGACGAGCGAGCCGCCCGCCAGCAGGGTGGTGAAGATCTCGAAGACGGAGACGTCGAAGGTGAGCGGGGCGAACTGCAGGACCCGGTCCTCGGCCCGGATCTCGTAGGCCTTGGCGATGGTGCGGGAGAAGTGGGTGACCGAGCGGTGCTCGATCATGACCCCCTTGGGGGTTCCGCTGCTGCCCGAGGTGTAGAGCACGTAGGCGAGGTCGGCGGGGGTGGCGGTCGGCGCGAGGGAGGGGACCTCCCGGACGGGGGCCGCCGTCCCGGTGGTCACCAGCTCCAGCAGTACGGGCAGCTGCGCGGCCTCGTCGACGAGGGCGTGGCGGACCTTGGCGTCGGCGAGGACCGTACGGGTCCGCTCGGCCGGGGCGGCCGGGTCGACCGGGATGTAGTGGGCGCCCGCCTTGAGCACGCCGAGGACTCCGGCGACGGCGGCCGGGCCGCGGGACACGCACACCGCGACGGGGTCGCCGTGGCGGACGCCGCGGTCGCGCAGCCGGTGGGCGATGGCCTCGGACCAGCGGTCGAGGGCGGCGTAGTCGAGCCGGGTGGAGCCGTGGCGGACGGCGACGGCGTCGGGGTGGATGGTGGCCCGCTCGCGGAACGCGCGGTCCAGGGTGGTGGTCCAGGCGGCCTCGTCGACGGGGCCGCCGCGGGAGAGCTCACGGGCGTGCCGGGAGGCGGCCGGCTCCTCGACCAGGCTGATGTCGCCCACCTGGAGGTCGGGGTTCTCGGCGACCTGCTCCAGGACCTGGCGGAAGGCGGCGAGCAGGGCGCTCGCCGTGCCGTGCCGGTAGAGGGAGGTGTTGTATTCGAGGGAGAGTTCCAGGCCGTCGTTCTCGCCGACCAGGAAGCTCATGTCGAACTTGGCGGCGCCGTCGTGCAGTTGGTCCATGGTGAACTCGACGTCCGCGGCCTGCGCCCGGTGCGTGCCCCAGCGGCCCAGCGAGGTGAACTCGATCTGGAAGAGCGGGTGGCGCAGCGGGTCGCGCACGGGGCGGACGGCCTCGACGACCTGCTCGAAGGGCAGCTCGCTGTTGGTGAAGGAGTCCATGACGGAGGACGCGGTGCGGGTGACCAGCTCGCGGAAGGTGAGCTGGTCGGTGACCTCGGTCCGCAGGGTGATCATCTGGACGAAGCAGCCGATGACCTGCTCCAGGTCGGGGTGCGGCCGGGAGGCGCTCGCCGTGCCGACGACGACGTCCTCGGTGCGGGTCCAGTGCCGCAGCAGCGCGTTGAAGGCGGCGAGCAGGGTGGTGAAGACGGTGGTGCTGTTGTCGTCGGCGAGTTCGGTGAGGCGGTCCAGCAGCTTCTGGTCCAGGGTCAGCTTCAGACCGCGGCCGTCGCCGCGGGTCTCGGGGCCGCGCGGGTGGTCGGGCAGGACCTCGGTGGCGACGGCGCCGGCCAGGATCTGGCGCCACTTGCCCGCGAGCGCCCGGCCGTGCTCGTCGTTCTCCAGCTTGGCCCGCTGCCAGGCCGCGAAGTCGGCGTACTCGACGGCGAGCCGGGGAGCCTCGGGGCGCTTGCCCGCGGCGGCCGCCGCGTAGCTGGAGGTCAGTTCCTCGGTGAAGATCCGGGTCGAGCCCGGGTCCCAGGCGATGTGGTGGACGACCCAGAGCAGGACGTGGCGCTCCGCGGCGATGCGTACGAGGTGGGCGCGGACGGGCGGGCCGGCAGCCAGGTCGAAGGGGGCGGCGGCGCAGCTCGCGGTGAGCTCGGCGAGTTCGCGGTCCGCGTCCTCGCTGCCCGACAGGTCGGTGCTCTGGACGCCGAGCACGAAGGAGGGGACGGGTTCCTGCCAGGGGACTCCGTCGATCTCGACGAGTTTGCTGTGCAGCACCTGGTGGCGGGCGACGACGGCGTTGAGCGCCTCGTGCAGGGCGGCCCGGTCGAGGGGTCCGCCCAGGCCTATGGCCAGGGCTATGTTGTTGCGGGCCTTGCCGGCGCCGAGCTTGTCGACGAACCACATCTGCTCCTGCTGGAAGGAGGAGCGGGACCGGGGCCCGTGGTCGGCGCGCCCCAGTTCGATGCGGCGGCCCACGCCGGCCGTCATCTGGTTGCGCATCCGTCCCAGCAGCCGGGAGCGCTGTCCCTGGGGCAGACGGCCGAGCCGTTCGGCGAGATCAGACATGGGTTCCTCCGTTGCGGTGCAGGTCGGCGAGGAGAGCGGCGAGCCGGTCGGGCAGGTGCTTGGCGAAGTAGTGGCGGCCCCCGGGGATCACGGCGAGGCGTACGTCGGCCGCGTACCGGCCCCAGGCGCGGTAGCCGTTCTCGTAGCCCTCGGTGGCGTCGTCGGCGTCGCCGATGATGCAGGTGAGCGGGGTGGCCAGGGGGCGGTCGTAGCCTCCTGGGGTGCGGGCGAAGAAGCGGGCGGCCTCGGTCATGTCGTGGCGGACCATCCGCAGGACCGCGGTGAGGTCGCTGTCGTCGAGGACGCCGTCGAAGCCGTCCATGGTGGTCAGGTACGCGACGAGGTCCTCGTCGCCGGAGACGCGTTCCATCTCCAGGGCGTACTCGGGGTCCTCCTCGGGGAGGGCGGCGGCGAGGTCCAGCGCGATCGGGCGCTGCCCCAGCCGTTCCAGTACGTGGGTGGTCTCCAGCGCGGTGACGACTCCGGCGCAGTGGCCGTAGACGGCGTACGGTTCCCGCACGGTGCGGGCGATCTCCTCGGCGGCGAGTTCCGCGAACTCGGGGACCGGGAGCATCGGGCCGGGGCGCAGCGGGTCGTGTCCGGGCGGGGACACGGCCAGGAGTTCGATGTGCGGCGGGAGCTGGGCGGCGAGCGGCTGGTAGGCGATGGCGTCGCCGCCGCCGTGCGGGAAGCAGACGAGGGTCAGTGTGGTGGTGCCGGCGGGGCGTTCGGGGGTGAGCCGGTGCAGCAGCCGGTGGTGCCGGGCACTGGCGCTCGTTCCGGTTCCCGCGAGTTCGGCGGCCCTGGCGGCGAGTCCGGCCGGGGTCGGGTTGCTGAAGAGGTCCACGACGCGCAGGGCGGCGGCTCCGCCGTCCGGCAGGGCCGTGGCGACGGCGCGGACCGCGCGCACGGCGGCGAAGGAGTCCCCGCCGAGGGCGAAGAAGTCGTCACCGGGCGCTACTTCGGCCATGCCGAGCACCTCGGCCCAGACAGCGGCGATCCGCAGCGCGACGGGGTCACCGTCGACGGGTGCGGCGGCGGGCCGGTCCGGGGCGGCGGTGGGGCGCGGGTCGGGCAGGGCGCCCCGGTCGACCTTGCCGTTGGGGCTCAGCGGCAGCCGCTCCAGCAGGACCAGTTCGGCGGGGACGCAGTGCGGGGGCAGGACGGCGGCGAGGGCGGTGCGCAGCGCGGCGGTGTCCAGGTCGGCGCCCTCCTCGGGCACCACGTAGCCGACGAGGCGGTCGGAGCCGGCGGTGCGGCGGGCGGCGACGACGGCCTCGCGGACGCCGGGGCGCTCGCGCAGCGCGCTCTCGACCTCGCCGGGCTCGATGCGGAGCCCGTTGAGCTTGATCCGGAAGTCGGTGCGGCCGAGGAGTTCGATGGTGCCGTCGGCGCCGTAGCGGGCCAGGTCGCCGGTCCGGTAGAGGCGTTCGGTGCGGCCGGGCTCCAGTTCGACCCGGACGAACTTCTCCTCGGTGAGCTCGGGCCGGTTCAGGTAGCCGCGGGCCAGTCCGACGCCGCCGAGGTGGAGTTCGCCGGGGACGCCGACGGGGACGAGGCGGTCCTTCGGGTCGAGGATGTAGGTGAGCTGGTTGGCCATGGGCCGCCCGTACGGGAGCTTCGTCCACTGCGGATCGACCCGGCCGACGGGGAACTCCACCGAATGGATGGAGGCTTCGGTCGCCCCGCCGAGCGCCACGAAGGACAGGCCGGGGGCGAAGGCGCGGATCCGGTCGGGCTGGGTGACGGGGATCCAGTCGCCGCCGAGGAACGCGGTGCGCAGCTTCGGCAGTCGGGGCCCGCCGGCGTGTTCGAGCTGGTCGGTGAGGAGGCCGAGGAGGGCGGGGGCGGAGTTCCAGACGGTGACGCCGTGCCGCTCGACGAGGTCGGCCCAGTGCGCCGGGTCCTTGGCGGCGGCCGGGTCGGGCAGGACGAGTGTGCCGCCCGCGGCCAGGATGCCGAGGGTCTCGTAGACGCTCATGTCGAAGCTGGGCGAGGACAGGGCGAGGACCGAGTCGCCGGGCCCGATGCCGTACGAGCGGTTGAGGTCGAGGATGTTGTTGACGACGCCCCGGTGTTCCAGGGCGATGCCCTTGGGGGTACCGGTGGAGCCCGAGGTGAAGATGACGTAGGCCAGGTCCCGGGCGGTGACCGGGACGGCCGGGCGGGTCGCGGGCAGCTCGGCGAGCGCGGCCCGGTCGGTGTCGAGGAGCACCTGCGCGGTGCCGTCGGGGAGGGGCAGCCGGCCGATCAGCTCCGCGTCGGAGACGACGATGGGCGGCGCGGAGTCCCGCAGCAGCAGGGCCAGGCGCTCGGCCGGGTAGTCCGGGTCGAGGGGGACGTAGGCCCCGCCGGCCTTGAGGACGGCGAGGATCGCGGTGACCAGTCCCGGGCCGCGCCGCAGGCACAGGGCCACGGTCCGGTCGGGGCCCGCGCCGGCCAGGGCGAGCCGGTGCGCGAGCCGGTTGGCGCGCTCCTCCAGCTCCCGGTAGGTGACGTTCCAGCCGCCGAGTCCGCCGAGGATCACGGCGGGTGCGTCGGGCCGCCGGTCGGCGTGCTGCTCGAAGAGCTCGTGCAGGCAGGCGTCCTGGGGGAAGGGGGCGCGGGTGGCGTTCCAGTCGTCCAGGGCGGCCCGGCGCTCGGCGTCGGTGAGCAGCGGCAGGGCGGAGAGCGGGGCGTCGGGGCGGTCGACGGCCCCTTCGAGGGTGGTGAGGAAGTGGCCGAGCAGCCGGTCCACGGTCCCGGCGTCGAACAGGGCGGTGGGGTACTCCACGAGGGCGCGGACGGCGGTGCCGGTGTCGTGGACGCTGATCATGAGGTCGTACTTGGTGGCGTGCGAGGAGAAGTCGATGGGCTCGGTGGTGACGCCCGTGAGGCCCGGGGCGGTGTCCGGGGTCTCGTCGAGGAGGAACATCACGGAGGTGAGCGGCGGCCGGCTGGGGTCGCGGGGCAGTCCGAGGGCGTCGACGATCAGGTCGAAGGGCAGTTCCTGGTGCGCGTACGCCTGGAGGGTGGTGTGGCGGGTGGCGCGGACCAGTTCGGCGAAGCCGGGGTCGCCGCCGGTTCTGATGCGCAGCGGCAGGGTGTTGACGAAGAAGCCGATGAGCTCGCTGAAGGCCGGGTGGTCGCGGCCGGAGACCGAGGTGCCGACGACGATGTCCTCCTGGCCGGTCCAGCGGCGCAGGGTGGCGGCGAAGCCGGCCAGCATCGTCATGTAGAGGGTGGCGCCCTCGGACTTGCCGAACTCCCGCAGCCGGGCGATGAGCCGGGGCGGGAGGTCGATGTAGCGGGAGGCGCCGGCGTGGCCGAAGACGGGCGGTCTGGGCCGGTCGGTGGGCAGGTCCACCGGGGTGGCGCCGCCCAGCTCCTCGCGCCAGAAGGAGGTGAGGCTCTCCAGCCGGTCCCCGCTGACGCGGCGGCGCTGCCAGGTGGCGAAGTCGGCGTACTGCAGGGCGAGCGGGGCCGCCGCCTCGGCGGGCGCCCCGGTGCGGGAGGCGTAGGCGCGCTCCAGTTCGGTGTAGAGGACCCGCATGGACCAGCCGTCGGTGACGATGTGGTGCAGGTTGAGGACGAGGACGTGGTCCTCGGGGCTGATCCGGCCGAGCCGGGCCCGCAGCGGCACGGCGCCGGCCAGGTCGAAGGGGGCGCCCGCGTCGGCGTCGTAGAACGGCCGGGCCGCCTCCTCGTCGGGCAGTTCGGTCAGCGGCAGGGGCAGCCGGTAGCCGTCCACCACGCGGGGTACGGCCTCGGTGGCACCCTCCTGGTAGGTGTAGACGGTCCGCAGCACCTCGTGGCGGTCCACGATGTCCTGGAGCGCCGCGTGCAGGGCGTGGACGTCGAGCGGGCCTCGGATGCGGGTGGCGACCGGCACGTTGTAGGCGGGGCTGCCGGGCTGCAGCTGGTCGATGAACCAGAGGCGGCGCTGCGCGAAGGAGAGCACGGCCGCTTCGGCGGGGTCGCGGGGTGCCGGCTCGGGGTCCTCACGTACGGCGGCGCGCCCGCCGCCTCGGCCGGTCAGGGCCTGGAACAGTGCCCGGCGGGACTTCGGCAGTGCGGCTATGCGTTCGGCGAGGGACTCGCTCACCTTGAGCCTCCGTGCGTCTTCGGGAGAGGGAGTACGGCAGGGCGCGCCGCAGGAACGCGGCGCGGACGTGCGGGTTCCGCAGGTGCGGGTGCGTGAATTTCAGCCCCGCCAGGGGGGCACCTCCCCGCGGTGGCCGGGGGGGTTCGAGGCGCGGGGCCCAGGCGCGGAGCCCCGGCAACGGCGCCGCACCCGCGTACCGTCCGGTGGCGCGGGTTCGGGGCGGAGCCCGGTGGGAGCGGATGCCGATCGGCATGGCACCCGCTCCCGTTGGCCCGCACCGGTCAGGCGGTGATCCGTGAGGCCTCCGCGGCCTCGCCGGCAGGCGACTCGGCGTTGTCGCCGGTGGGCATTTCCTTGATCTTGGCCACCGGACCGGTCAGCAGGGTCAGGCCTCCGACGATGGTCACGGCACCGGCCACCGCGAGGCCCGCGGTGAGGCCGACCCCTTCGCCGAGGGCGCCGCCCGCGAAGTAGCCCAGCGACAGGGCGCCGTAGACCGCGGAGAGGGCGGTGCCGCTGACGCGGCCCATCTGCTCGTTCGGGGTGACACCCTGCACGAGGCTGAGGACGTGGATGTCGAACATCGGGGAGACGAAGCCGATGACGGCCTGGACCACGATCAGGCCGACGAAGCCGCCGATCGCGCCGCCCGTCGGAACCAGGATGTAGCCGGCGCCGAGCACGACCGCGGTGATGACCAGGAGGCGGCCCACCGAGAGGCTCTTGGAGACCACCTCGGAGAGCACCGCGCCGACGATGACGAAGACCGACATGACGGCGAAGGCGACACCGACCTGGCCGGGGCTCAGGTCCAGGACCTTGTACGCGTAGACGATCAGCAGGGCGTCGCCCATCGCGGCACCGAGGTTGACCACGACGTTGGCGGTGAACAGGCCGCGCAGGACCGGGTTGCCGAAGAGGGTCTTCATGCCCTCCTTCATCTCCGCCTTCGCGGAGGCCTTGCGCTCCTCGGTCCGCTCGCGGGTGTCCCGGTGGCGGATGACGAGGAGGGCGATCAGCGAGACGAGGAAGGTGAACGCGTCGGCGGTGATGGCGCGTGCGGCGCCGAGCAGCTGGATGAGGGCGCCGCCGGCGCCGGCCCCGACCGCTTCCGCGACGCTCCGGCTGATCTGGAGTTTGGTATTGCCCTCGATGAGGTTCTCGGTACCGATGAGCTGGGGCAGCCAGGACTGGTACGAGACCTCGAAGAAGGTGGTGAGGCAGCCGGTGACGGCGGCCACGATGTAGATATGCGTCATGCTGACGGAGTCGAGGGCGAATGCGAGCGGAATCGTGCCGAGGGCCAGGAAACGGCCCAGGTCGGCGACGATCATCACCGTGCGCCGCGAGACCCGGTCGGCCACCAGCCCGGCGATCGGGGCGAGCAGCAGGAAGGGGAGGAAGCGCAGCGCGCCCAGCACGCCGACCTCCAGGGCCCCGCCGTCCAGGACCACGACCGCGAGGGTCGGAAGTGCCAGGAGGGAGATCTTGTCGCCGAAGTTGCTGACGGTCTGCCCGAACCACAGGCGATTGAAATCGGAATGCCGACCGAGTGCCATGTCGACGCCCTTTTCTGATTGGGTACGGAATTGTCGGACGGCACTGACGCTATGGTCCGGAAGTTAGGCCCCGGTTATGAATTCCGGGACTATAGAACGCTTGTAGACATGCGATGAGTTCAGCTGGAGAACCGTGCGATGTCGGCGCTCTCGCGGGCGATTCCGGCCGCCACGGCGGGGGTGTGGGGCTCGGCCCCGGGGAAGGGATCAACCGTCACCGGCGCCCCGCGGCGGCCTCCGGACCAGGTGCCGACGGCCAGGCCGTCGACCAGCACGGTGGCGCGGATCTGCCCGCCGCCGGGCCACACCCGGCGTTCGTGTGCGGCGGGCACGGACAGGTCCCGGCTGCGGTAGCCGACGAGGTAGTTGTCGTAGGCCGGCAGCAGGCGTACGTCGGGCTCGCCCGGGGTGGGCGCCGGCTCGGGCCCGGTCTCCCGTACGGCGGCCCACGCGCTCTTGCCCGTGGTGGCCTTGAGCCCCGACCAGTGGACGAAGTCCAGGGCGTCGCAGGGGCCGTACGCCGTGCGGTAGCGGCGCGCGAGTTCGCGTTCGGCGGCGGCTCCGGTGAAGGGCAGGGGTCCGGTGGCGGGCAGCCAGTCGTCGAGGAGGACGAAGGTGGCCTCGCCGCCCTGCTGCGGTCCGTGGCAGATGCGGCCGTTCAGGGCGGCCCGGCGGATCAGGTGGAAGGCGGACTGCCCCTTCGGCTCCACCCCGAGGGTGGTGAGCCGGTCGGTGAGCTGGGCGCGGGTCAACGGCCCCTCGCCGTCGATCGCTTCGGTGATGAGGCGTTCCGAGCGGGTGCACAGGGACTCGTCGAGGCCCAGTTCGCGCAGCCGCCGGGCGGCGAGCGCGAGGTAGACCGGTCCGAAGAGGGCCAGCAGCCAGCGGGCGTCGGCGGCCGGCACCAGCTGGAGGGTGCCGCGCATGAACCAGCCGCGGACGGCGCTGCGTTCGGTGTCGGTGGCCCGGCGCACCGCGTCCTGGGTCACCCCGCGGGCCCGCACCCGGAGCCCGAGCTCCGCCGCGGGCAGGTCCTGCGCCTGCACGGCGAGCACCCGGTCGAGGACGGCGGCCACCGATTCCTCCCGGACCTCGCCCCCGATCGCCTGTGCGCGCGCCCTGAGCAGCCGGTCGGTCGTACGTCGTTCCACGTGTCCAGTCTTTCAGCCGAGCGGCCGTGGCCGCATCTTCTTCCTCGCGGGGAGGACCACCGCAGCTCCGAACGACGCCGAGGCCCTGCGCCGGGCGGCCGAGGAGCCGCCCGGCGCAGAGCCGGACCGGAGCGTGCGGCCGTCAGTGCTTGCGGCGCAGCACCGCGTAGTAGCCGGGCAGCCGCAGCGCGTCGGAGTCCGACCGGGGGTCGATCGCGTGCAGTTCCATCGCCTCGTCCTCGACGACCTCCCACGCGTCCGCGCCGAACGCCTCGGCCAGTTCGGGCCGGGTGAAGCGGTGCGAGTGCCGGACACCGGCCGCCTCCAGCGGGCCGACCAGGTCCTCGGCGCGGCCGCGCTTGCCGCCGACGAAGCCGAGGTAGCCGAAGGAGTTGCTGGAGTAGTCGGGCTCGTGCACGATCAGCGTGCCCTCGTCGCCCAGCAGCCGGCCGGCGACGGCGGCGAGCCGGGCCCGGGCCTCGCTGTCCAGGACGTGGAAGACGCCGCGGACGAAGATGTTGTACGGCCCCTCCCCCAGGACGGCGGCCTGCTCGGCGTCGGTCATGTCGATCGCCAGGTAGTCGACGTTGGGCACGCCCTCGGCCTCGCGCTTGGCGTGGTCGATGGCGCTGACCGATACGTCGACGCCGATGACGGAAGGGTGGTGCGGGGCGAGTTCGCGGCTGTAGCGGCCGTTGCCGCAGCCCAGGTCGATGACCGGCAGGTCGCTGCGGAAGTGGCGTTGCGCCTGGTCCAGCAGCCACTGGAACTCCTCGCCGCTGTCGGCGTCCCAGATGACGTCGCCGCCGCGTCCGGTGCGCCGGATCCCCGCCCAGTACCGCTCCCAGGCGTCGCCGGTGTCACGCTCCTCGGTCTTGCCGGGGGCGGCGCCGTCCTCGCCGGGCGGCAGGGAGTGGCGCTCCCAGATCTCGTCCTCGGCGAGGGCGTCCAGCAGGGAGGTGAACTCCTCGAACATGGCGTCGACGAGTCCGTCCGGGTAGACGGCGGGCAGGAAGTCCCAGTTGAAGGTCAGGCCGTCGGGCTTCTCGAAGACCTGGAAGTCGAGGGAGACCTGCGGGGTCTGGGAGATGCCGTAGACCGGGGCGCCCAGCTCGGTCTCCTCGTACTGCGGCGGGTGGCCGGCCAGGCTGGTCATCACCACGGGCATGGCCGGGGCGAGGGAGCCGCGCAGCTTGGTCAGCTCGCGCAGCACCTGCACCCCGCTGAAGTAGCGGTGCTCCAGGTCGGCCCAGAGCCGGCGCTGGACGGCCTGGGCCCGTCCGGCGAAGGTGGTCTCCGTCTGCTCGACGGCCAGCAGCAGGGTCGTCGTGGTGTCCGCGAGCAGCGAGTTGACCTGCGGGTGCAGCGGAAGACGGTTGAACAGCGGGAAGTTGATGGTGAACCGGGCCTGGCCGGCGGCCCTGCCGAGGATCTCGGCGTAGGCGGCGGCCAGTACCCCGGAGGGGGTCACCTCGCGGGCGTGCGCGCGCTCCTGGATCCGGCTCCACCGCTCCGGGGTGACGACGTGGCTGCGGCGCTCGAAGCGGACCGGCAGCTCGGGGGCGTCGGCCGGGCGCCCGGGCAGTTCGGGGGCGGGCGGAAGGGTGGCGAGGCGGTCGCGCCAGTACCACTCGGAGCGGCGGTAGAGCTCGCTGTCGCGCAGCGAGTTCCCGACGGCCAGGACGTAGTCGCGGAAGGTCAGCTCCAGCGGGGCGAGTTCCGCGCCGGGTTCCACGTAGTAGGTGACCAGGTCCGGGATGAGGACCTGGAAGTAGCTCCAGGCGTCGGCGACGAGGAAGTCCAGGCAGAGGTGGATCCGGGCCCGGCCGCCGCCGAGCAGGCTGATCCGTACGTCGAACAGCGGCCAGGCGTCGGCGTCGAGGACCTGGTGGGAGAGGCGCTCGCGCAGCTCGGCCAGCTCGGCCCGGCGGGACTCCTCGTCGAGGCCGCCGAAGTCGGTGACGGGGATCTCGTACGCCGGGATCTCCTCGAAGACCTGCTGGGTGCCGTCGGGCAGGACGCGGGTGCGCAGGGCGTCGTGGCGTTCGACGAGCCGGCGCCAGGCGCCCTCGAAGCGGGCGACGTCGAGCTGCTCGCTCTCCCACTCGAAGTAGCCGTGGCAGCCGACGTTGCCCAGTTCCACGAGCCCGCCGCGGCCGATCCACAGGGCCTGCTGGCTCTCGGTGAGCGGGAAGGGCTCGAAGCGGGCGCCGGGGTCCGGGACGATCGCGGGGAGTCCGCCGAAGGAGCCGCGGCCGCCCGTGCGTTCGGTGGTGACGAGGGTGGCGAGCTCGGCGACGGTGGGGCAGGTGGAGAGGTCGGAGAGGCTGAGCTCGACGCTGTAGCGGCGGCGGATCTCGTCGATCAGCTGGAAGGCGAGCAGCGAATGCCCGCCCAGCTCGAAGAAGTTGTCGTGGATGCCGACGCCGTCGGTGCGGAACGCCTCGGCCCACAGCCGGCTGAGCCCGTCCTCGACCTCGTTGCGGGGGGCCTCGTAGCCGGCGCCGACCGCGTCGCGGCCCTCCGGGGGCTCGGGCAGGCTGCGCCGGTCGACCTTGCCGTTGGGCAGGCGCGGGAGGGCGGGCAGCACGACGACGGTGGCGGGGACCATGTAGTAGGGCAGGGTGCGGGCGACATCGGCGCGCACGGCGGCGGAGTCCGGGTCGGCCGGGCCGGCCGGGGACACGTAGGCGATGAGCCGCTTGTCTCCGGGACCTCGCTCCTGGGTGACGACGACGGCCTCGGCGATGTCGTCGAGTCGGGCGATGTGCGTCTCGACCTCGCCGAGCTCCACGCGGAAGCCGCGGATCTTCACCTGGGAGTCGGAGCGGCCGAGGAGTTCCACGGCGCCGTCCTCGCGGCGGCGGGCGAGGTCGCCGGTGTCGTAGAGCACCGGGTGCGGGTCGCCGGGGAGGAAGTTGGGGTGGAACTTCGCGGCGGTGAGCTCGGGGCGGCCGTGGTAGCCGGCCGCGACCCCGGCGCCGGAGACGTGCAGACGGCCGACCTCGCCCTCGGGCACCGGGCTGCCGTCCTCGTCCAGGAGGTGCACGCGGAGATTGGCGATGGGCACGCCGACCGGGACCTGGCGGGTGGCGCGGACCTCGTCGGAGGTGGCCTGGCTGGTGAAGTCGACGCCGGCCCCGAGGTCGAGGCAGGACAGGACGTTGGTGGTCTCGGTGGTGCCGTAGGTCATCACGACCCGGAAGGGGGTGGCGGCGGGCGGCCAGCTGTGGACGCGCTCGGCGGTCGTCACCAGGATCCGCAGCGCGGTGTCGGCGGGCCAGTCCAGGCCCCAGGCGGGCTCGGCCAGGGCGGCCACCAGCATCGTGTGGGTGATGCCCTCGCCGACGAGCCAGTCGCGGATCTGCTCGGGGGTCTGTGCCTGTCCGGCCTCGGGGATGTGGATGGCCGCCCCGGCGGGCAGGTAGGCGAGCCATTCCATGATCTGGACGGCGAAGCCGGGGGTGGACATCCAGGAGGCGCGGTCGCCGGGCCGGACCCCGTAGGCGCGGGTGGTCCAGTGCACGAGGTTGGTGAGCGCACCGTGCCGCTCCAGGACGGCCTTGGGGGTGCCGGTGGAGCCGGAGGTGTAGATGAGGTGGCTGACGGTGTCGGGGCCGGTCACGACGGCGGGCGCGGTGTCCGGGAGGTCCTGTCCGGCGGTGGCGACCTCGGCCTGTGGCACGTCCTGCGGTATCCGGCGGCCGAGGCCGTCCGGGGTGAGGACGAGCAGCGGGGCGGCGTCGGCGATCATCGCCGCGAGCCGGTCGTCGGGGTTGACCGGGTCGAGGGCGACGATCGCGGCGCCCGTCTTGAGGATGGCGAGGGAGCCGATGACGTACTCGGCGCTACGGGGGTAGCAGAGGCCGATCCGGGTCCCGGCGGCGGCTCCGCGGGCGATCAGCGCGTGCGCCAGCCGGTTGGTGGCGGCCTCCAGTTCGGTGTAGGTCCAGCTGCGGTCGCCCTGCGCGAGGGCGGTGGCCCGGGGGGTGCGGGCGGCCTGTTCGGCGAGGAGCTGCGGATACCCCGTGGCGGGGAAGGCGGCGTCCGAACGGTTGAAGTCGACGAGTGCGGTGGTCACAGTGCGGGCCCTTTCTTACTTCGCGAAGGCTCGGCTGCGCAGCAGCCGCACGGGGAGACTGTTGATCCCCCAGGTGAAGTTGGAGGAGTTGAAGGTGACGGGTCCGGCCAGTTCGAATCCGTCCAGCACGCCGAGCATCTCGGTGAGCAGGGCGCCGAGTTCGAAGCGGGCGAGCCGCGCGCCGAGGCAGAGGTGACGGCCGTGCCCGAAGGCGACGTGCCGGTTGGGGCGGCGGTCGACGCGGAAGGCGTGGGGGTCGGCGAAGACGTCCTCGTCGCGGTTGGCCGAGACGTTCCACAGCGTCACCCGGGCGCCCTCGGCCACCGGGATCCCGTTGATCTCGGTGTCGCGGACCGCGGTGCGCAGGGCGTGCACCCCGGGGGTGGTCCAGCGCAGGATCTCCTCGACGGCCGGGGCGATGCCGCCCTGGCCGAGGCCGCGCAGCAGCCGCCACTGGTCGGGGTGTTCGGCGAACATGTGGACCGCGCCGGCCGCCGAGTAGCGGGTGGTCTCGTTGGCCCCGGAGAGGACTCCGTTGAGGTTGAAGACGATCTCGTGGTCGCTGAGCGGCCGTTCGGTGCCGTCGCCCTCGTCCACGAGGGTGTCGTGGGCGATCTGGCTGACCAGGTCGTCGCCGGGGCGGGCCCGGCGTTCGGCGAGCAGTTCGATGAAGTAGAGGAAGATCTCCGAGTGCGCGTTGGTGCGCACCTCGTCGTCCGGGGAGTCGAAGGCGTCGGTGGTCAGGGCCCCGATCCAGGCCCAGTCGGCGCGCGGGATGCCCATCATGGCGCACACGACCCGGTTGGGCAGTTGCTTGGCGAGGTCGATGAAGTCCAGTTCGTCGCGTTCGGCGGCCTCGGCCACCAGCTCGCCGACCACCTTCTCGACCATCGCCTCCAGGCGCGGCATCTGCTGCGGTCCGAAGGCCTGGTGCAGGGCTCGCTTGAGGCGGGTGTGGTGGGGGACGTCGGAGACGATGAGCATGCGCTGGGCGACGGCGGCGACGGCGGCCGGGTCGCTGCCCAGCCGCATCCCGCGGGCCGAGCTGAAGGTGTCGCTGTCGGCGTAGACCTTCATGATGTCGCGGTGGCGGGTCAGCGCCCAGAAGCCTCCGTCGTCGCTGCCGGGTTCGGGGTGCCAGTGGACGGGCGAGTGGGCGCGCAGCCAGGTGAAGGCGGGCCAGAAGTCGTTGCGGCCGAAGGGGCCCGGGTCGAGCAGGTCGATCTCCATCTCAGGCTCCTCGCAGGCTGAGCGGGCGGGTGTCGGGCCATTGGGCGTCCACGAAGCCGGCGCATTCGTCCTCGGTGCCGTCGAACCCGGCCGGCGTCCAGCCGTCGGGGGTCTCGCGTGTGGCGGGGTACAGCGCGTACTGCCCCTCGTGGTTCACGAGGACCTGGTGGGTGGTGGGCACGGTGTCCTCCGGACTCGGGCGGGTGGGACGGCCGGGCGCTCAGGCGCCGGTCGCGGTCGCGGTGGGGGCGGGGGCCGGGGCGGGGGCCGGCGCATCGGCGCCCCCGGCCCGCAGCAGGGTGGTCAGGTGGTCCAGTACCGGCCGCGGGCGGCGCAGTACGGCGTGGTGGCCGCCCGTGGTGGTGTGCCGGGTGAAGGCGGCGGTGGTGATGGCGGCCCAGCCGTCCAGGTCGGCGGAGCTGACGGTCTCGTCACCGTCGGCCCCCCAGGCGTGGACGGGCGTGCCGAGGCGGACGCCCGGCTTGTGGACGTAGCTCAGGGACAGCTGGGCGTCCTTGCGGAGCATGGCGACCATCAGGGCGCGGGTGTCCTCGTCGAGCAGTTCGGGGTCGAGGCCGGCCGTGTCGAAGAGCTTGTCCAGCTCCTCGCCGTCGTCGACGATGCCGCGGCCTGCGCCGTCCCAGTGGCCGGGGGCCCGGCAGCCGCTGACCACCAGGGCCCGCGGGGCGACCCGGCGGGAGACCTCGTAGCCGAGGAGGCCGCCGAAGCTGTGGCCGAAGACGATCAGCGGCCGGCCGGTGGCAAGGATGTCCCGCAGTTCCGCGGCGATGGCTTCGACGGCCTCGTCGAAGGTGTCCGGCATCGGGTCCCGCCAGCGGTTCTCCCGGCCCGGCAGTTGTACTCCGTACACCTGGGCGGTGCCGGCCAGTTCGGGCTGCCACGAGCGGAACTGCTGGCAGCCGGCCCCGGCGGGGGGCAGGCACAGCAGCACGGGCAGGGCCTGGTCGGCGGGGTCGTCCGTCCAGGTGGAGATCCAGGCGCCCATGGCTCAGGCCCCTTCGGCGGGGTCTGCGGCGGGATCGTCGGCCAGGGCGGCGGAGACCTCCCGCTCGGCGGAGAGCCGGTCGAGTTCGGCGGCGAAGTGCCGGGCCGTCGGCTCGGCCAGCAGCGCGCCGAGGCCGACGCGCAGTCCGGTGACGCGGCGCAGTTCCGACACCGCGCGGGCGGCGGCCAGGGAGTGGCCGCCCAGCTCGAAGAAGTCCGCGTCGGGGCCGGGGATCTCGGTGGCGAGCACGTCGGCCCAGACGGCCATCACGATGCGCTCGCTCGTGGTCGGACCGGCGCCCGGGGTCACCACCGGTGCGTCGGACGTCCGTTCCGGCGCCGTCAGGGCCGTGGCCAGTGCCTCACGGTCGGCCTTTCCGGTGCTGAGGGTCGGGATCCGGTCGAGCACCCGTACGGCGGCGGGCACCGCGGCCGCGGGCAGCTGCTTGCGGCAGCGTTCCACGACCAGGTCGGCGAGGCCCGCCGGGTCGGCGCCGGGGGCCGCGACCACGGCGAGGCCGAGGGTCTGCCCCGAGGCGAGCGGGCAGCAGGCGGCGGCGACGACCTCGGGGAGTTCGGCGGCGATCCGCTCCACCTCGCCCAGTTCGATGCGGTGGCCGCGGATCTTCACCTGGTCGTCGCGGCGGCCCCGGTACTCCAGTTCGCCGCCGGCCCGGCGGATCACCACGTCGCCGGTGCGGTACATGCGGGTGCCTCCGCCCTGGAAGGGATCGGGCAGGAAGCGGCTCGCGGTGAGTCCGGGGCGGCCCCGGTAGCCGCGCGCCACGGCGGGGCCGCCGAGGTAGAGCTCGCCCTCGGTGCCGGCGGGCACCGGGCGGAGCTCCTCGTCCAGGACGTACGCCCGGTAGCCGGGCAGCGGTCGTCCGATGGTGGTCACGTCGTCCCCTCGTCGGCTGTCGGCCCAGGTCGCGGCGATGGTCACCTCCGTCGGCCCGTACACGTTGAGCAGCCGGCGGCCGCGGGAGAACCGCTCGGCCAGGGCGGCCGGGCAGGCCTCCCCGGCGACCACGACCACCTCGGCGGTGTCGATCCCGGCGCCGTGGGCGGCGAGCAGCGACGGGGTGAGGGAGACGGTGCGCAGGCCGGCGGGCAGGGGCTCGCGGCCCTCGGCGGCGGCCTGGCGCAGGCCGTCCAGGGAGAGGTCGGTGAGGGCGACCCCCTGGCCGTGCGTCAGATAGAGCAGGGTGCACCAGAGCCAGCCGTCGAAGGCGGGTGAGACGGCGTTGAGGCCGAGGCCGCCGGGGGGCAGGCCGAGGGTGCCGAGGGCGTCGACGAAGGTGTCCAGGCCCCGGTAGGTGACCTCGACCCCCTTGGGGCGGCCGGTGGTTCCGGAGGTGTAGATGAGGTACGCGCAGCTGTCGGGGGCGGGTACGGACACGGCGAGCGCGCCGGGGGCGCTGCGGCGGACGTCGGCGGGGGCGAGCAGGGCGATCCCGCCGGGCTCCAGGCCGGTGGGTACCCCGGGGGCGACCAGGACGGCCGCCCCGGCGTCGCGCAGGACGCGGCCGAGGCGCTCGACGGGGTGCGCGGGGTCCAGGGGGACGGCGGTCCCGCCGAGGCTCCAGACAGCGAGCAGGGCGGGCACGCTCTCCCGGGACCGGCCGAGCAGCAGCCCGACGGAGGTCTCCGGGCCGACTCCGGCCCCGGCGAGCGCGGTGGCGTACCGGGCGGTGCGGGCGGCGAGCGCCGCGTAGGTGAGGGTGCCGTCGAAGGCCTTGACGGCGGTCTCGTTCGGCTGTTCGCGGGTCCACCGCTCCAGGCGGGCGAAGAGCGGCGGGAGTGCGCCGTCGGCCCGTCCGGCGGAGCCCGGTCCGGCGGAGCCCGATCCGGCAGAGCCCGGTTCGGCCCGTGCCGCCCGGGGCGGTGCGTCGTCGGCCGGTACGCCCGGGGCGGTGGCCCCGGCGGACTCGGCGTGCCGGTCGGTCATCCGTCGTTCCTCTCGGTGTCCGCCGGGCGGGCGGCCGCGGTGGCCCGCAGGCGCGGGCCGACCACCTGGCCTCCCGTGCCCTGCGGGAGCTGCATCGACTTGGTCTCCAGGAAGGCCTCCAGTCCGGCGGTGCCGCATTCGCGCCCGATCCCGGACTGCTTGAACCCGCCGAACGGGGCGGCCGGGTTGAACTGGCCGCCGTTCACGTCGACCAGGCCGGAGCGGAAGCGCCGGGCGATCCGTTCGGCGCGGGCGCCGTCGCCGGACCAGACGGCGCCGTGCAGCCCGTAGCGGGTCCCGTTGACGATCCGGACCGCCTGGTCCTCGTCGTCGTAGGGGATGACCGAGAGCACCGGCCCGAAGATCTCCTCCTGGCCGATCGTGCTCAGCGGGTCCACGTCGGCGAAGACCGTCGGCTGGACGTAGTAGCCGGTGTCCAGGCCGGCGGGCCGGTCGGGGCCGCCGCGGACCAGCCGGCCGGCGCCCTCGTCGATGCCGCGGCGGATGTGGCCGGTGACGCGGGCGTGCGCGGCGGCGGAGACCAGGGGGCCGAGGTCGGTCGCGGGGTCGCGCGGGTCGCCGGTCACGTACCCGGCCATGGCCTCGCCGGCGAGCTGTACGGCCTCGTCCTGGCGGTCCCTCGGTACGAGCAGCCGGCTCCACTGCAGGCAGGTCTGGCCCGTGTTGAAGAGCATCTGGTCGACGGTGGCGGCCACGGACGCGGCCAGGTCGGCGTCGTCGAGGACGAGGCTCGCGTTCTTCCCGCCGAGTTCGAGGTGGACGCGCTTGACGGTGTCGGCGCCGAGTGCGGAGACCTCGCGGCCGGCCCGGGTGGAACCGGTCAGGGAGACCACGTCGATCAGCGGGTGGGTGACGAGCGCGGTGCCGACGGCGGCGCCGGTGCCGACGACCATGTTGAAGACGCCGGGCGGCAGATCGGCCTCGGCGATGGCCTCGGCGAGCAGCCGGGCGTGCAGCGGGGTGATCTCGCTCGGCTTGTGCACGACCGTGCAGCCGGCCGCGAGCGCGGGGAGGATCTTCTGCACGGTGAGCAGCAGCGGGGTGTTCCACGGGGTGATGCACGCGGCGACCCCGGCGGCCTCGCGCACGACGAGCGAATGGCCGACGCGCTCCTCGAAGGCGTAGGAGGCGGCGGTCTCGACGCAGTGGGCCGCCATGCCGAGGGAGAGCCCGACATGGGTCTGGCGGGCCATCCGGGCGGGCGCCCCGACCTCGGCGGTGATGGTCTCGGCGAAGCGGTCGGCCCGGGCCTCCATGGCCGCGACGACCCGGCGGAGCAGGGTCGTGCGTTCACGCACCGGGGAGGCGGCCCAGCGCGGGAAGGCGGCCGCCGCGGCGCGCGCGGCGAGGTCGGCGTCCCGGGCGGTGCCCGCGGGCACGGTGGCCAGGGCGCGCTCGGTGGCGGGGTCGGTGACGACCAGGCGGCCGTCGGCGTCGGAGGCGACCCAGGCGCCGCCGATCCACTGGTCGGTGTAACGGGGCGGCAGGGGGGCCGCGTCGCTCTCGGCCCCGGCGGGTCTGGAGTCCTGTGGCTCGGTCGGCACGGTCAGCACGGTCACGGTGGGGTCCTCACTCGGTCACGGGATCACGGGCTCGCTGAACAGCTGGGTCGGTGTCACGCGGTCGCCTGGTCGGCCGCGCGGGCCAGGGCGGCCGCGGCCCGGTTGTCGGGCCTGGCCCGCCGCACGGGGCGGGCCAGGGCGGTCGTACGGGCGTCCGGGCTCCAGGCGGGGGTCCCGGCGGGAGTCCCGGCCCGGCGGGCCGCCGGCCGCAGCGCGCGGACGGTGGCGGGCGGGGCTCCGGTCACGGCGGAGACGGGGGCGGAGGCGGCCCGGGCGCGCGCCGCGGCCGGGATCAGGGTGCCCAGCAGCCGCTGGGTCTCGTGGCCGGGTGCCACGGCCAGCTCGTCGCGCATCCGGCGGGCGCACAGCTCGTACCAGCGCCGGACGCAGGCGAGTTCACCGCGCCGGCCGTGTGCGGCCATCAGCGCGCGGTAGGTCTCCTCGTGATGGCGGTCGATCTCCAGGGTGCGCTTGCACACCTCGATCAGCTCCACGAAGTCCTCGCGGGACTCGGCGTCGGCGCGCAGCACTCCCAGGGCCCGCAGCGCGAGCGCCCTGAGGTACTCGCGCTGTTCGACGACCCAGTCGGCGCTCTCGCCGCGCAGGAACTCGCCGCCGTAGAGACCGGTCGCCGCCCGCAGCCGGGTGCGGGCGAGCGGGGTGTCGCCGGCCGCTGCGGCGCGCAGGCCGGTGTGCACCAGTTCCTGGAAGCGGTCGAGGTCGGACCACAGCCCGGTGATGTGCAGGACGTAGCCGAAGTCCCGGTAGACCAGCCGGATCCCGGAGTCGCCGGGGCGGTCGGGGTGGGCGTCGAGCACCCGGCGCAGTGCGTGGGCGGCGACCTTCAGGGAGCTGCCCGCGGCGGCGTCGGCGCCGGGCCACAGAGAGGCGTAGAGCCGGTCGCGGGTGAGCATCTGGCCGCGGTGGACCACGAGGTACTGGAACAGGCCACGGGCCTTGCCGGCCCGCCAGCGCTGGACGGGGGTGCCGTTGACGGTCAGCTCGAAGTCGCCCAGGAAGCGGACCCGTACCGCCGGTCCCGCCGTCCCGTCCGCTGCGGTGGTCATCGCGTCCTCCCGGTGGTATTCAGCCTGCCGCTCTGCCTGCGAGGAGTGTGTCCGGGGGGTCTACAAAGGCCCTACAACGGCCGGATCCGAGCTGTGTAGAGCGGTGATAGGGCGCTTTTCGACACTGATGAGCACGACCACCCGAACCGCCGAATCCGAAATGAGGGCTGTTTCATGACCAGCAGCGACACCCGGCTTCAGAAGGTCGTCATCCTGGGCGGCGGCACGGCCGGCTGGATGACGGCCGCATACCTCGGAAAGGCGCTGCAGGGAACGGTCGACATCACCGTGCTCGAAGCGCCGACGATCCCCCGCATCGGTGTCGGCGAGGCCACCGTGCCCAACCTGCAGCGCTCCTTCTTCGACTACCTGGGCATCGCCGAGGACGAGTGGATGCGGGAGTGCAACGCGAGCTTCAAGATGGCCGTGCGCTTCGTCAACTGGCGGACCGACGGGCAGGGCGAGTCGGCGGCCCGCGAGCTGCCGGGCGGCGGTCCGGACCACTTCTACCACCCGTTCGGGCTGCTCCCCGACTACGACCAGACCCCGCTGTCGCACTACTGGTTCAAGCGCAAGTACGAGGGCCGCACCACCGAGCCGTTCGACTACGCCTGCTTCCGCGAGCCCCCGGTGATGGACGCGATGAAGGCCCCGCGCTGGCTCGACGGCCGGCCGGCCACCCGGTACGCCTGGCACTTCGACGCCCAGCTGGTGGCCGACTTCCTGCGCCGGTTCAGCACCGAGAAGCAGGGCGTGAACCACGTGCAGGACGAGATGGTGCGGGTCGAGCAGGACGAGCGCGGCTACGTGACCACGCTGCACACCAAGGGCGGACTGGCCCTGGACGCCGACCTGTTCGTGGACTGCTCGGGCTTCCGCGGCCTGCTGATCAACCAGGCGATGGAGGAGCCCTTCATCGACATGAGCGACCACCTGCTGTGCGACAGCGCGGTGGCGACGGCCGTCGCGCACGACGACGAGGCGAACGGTGTGGAGCCGTACACCTCGGCGATCGCCATGTCGTCCGGCTGGGCCTGGAAGATCCCCATGCTGGGGCGCTTCGGCACCGGCTACGTGTACTCCAGCAAGTTCACCGACCAGGACACCGCCACCCGCGAGTTCGCGGACATGTGGGGCCTGGACCCCGAGGTGACGAAGTTCAACCACATCCGTTTCCGCGTCGGCCGCAACCGTCGGGCGTGGGTGAAGAATGTCGTCAGCATCGGCCTGTCCTCCTGCTTCCTGGAGCCGCTGGAGTCGACGGGCATCTACTTCATCACCGCCGCGATCTACCAGCTGGCCAAGCACTTCCCGGACAAGACCTTCAACGACGGTCTGATCAACAGCTTCAACCACGAGATCGAGGTGATGTTCGACGACACCCGCGACTTCATCCAGGCGCACTTCTTCTACGCGCCGCGCAACGACACGCCGTTCTGGCAGGCCAACAAGAAGCTGACCCTCCCCGACAACATCCAGCAGAAGATCTCCGCCTACAAGGCCGGTCTGCCCATCAACTCGCCGATCACCGACGAGTCGACGTACTACGGCAACTTCGAGGCCGAGTTCCGCAACTTCTGGACCAACGGCAGCTACTACTGCATCTTCGCGGGCCTCGGCCTGGAGCCGGACGCCCCGCTGCCCTCCCTGGCACACCGGCCGGACTCGGTGGCCAGCGCCGAACCCCTCTTCGACGCGGTCAAGCGCCAGCAGCAGAACCTGCTGGAGACGCTCCCCAGTGCCTACGACTACCTGCGCCAGCTGCACGGCGCGTAAGGCCCACCGCTCCCACGGCCCGGCAGTACGGCTCTCCCGCCGGCTGCCGGGCCGCAGTTGCTTCAGCCACCTCAGGAGTCAGACATGCCCCACCGCTCCGTGCCCCATCCCGCCGCACCGGACGAGTCGGCCGGGGTCCAGCCGGCGGACCTCCGTCCCTTCATGGCCGCCTTCCCGACCGGGGTGTCCGTCGTCACCACCCTGGATTCCGATTCCGTGCCGCACGGCCTGACGTGCACCTCCCTCGCGAGCGTCGCGCTCGAACCGGCGACGCTCGTGGTGTGCATACGGGCGGCGAGCCCGACCCTCGCGGTGCTGCTCGCCGAGGGCCACTTCGCCCTCAACCTGCTGCACGAGCGGGCCCGCGGCACCTCGGACCTGTTCGCCTCCGGGGCGCCCGACCGCTTCGACCGCGTCGAGTGGCGGCTGCCGCTGGGGGCGGGCGGGCCGCACCTGACGGCGGACGCCCACGCCGTCGCGGACTGCGCCGTGGTCAGAACCGTCGGCTTCGGGGACCACACGGCCGTCTTCGCCGAAGTCCGGCGGGTGACCGTACGCGACGACCGGCAGCCGCTGCTCTACGGGCTGCGCCGCTACGCCCCCTGGTCCGCGGCGGCCGCGGCTCCACAGCCGGCCGCACAGCCGGCCCCGCACCGCGATCTGCCCGCAGCCCTGCGCCCTGCCGCGCCCGAAGGAGGTACCCGTGTCGTCCGTTGACCCGCTGCCCGCCCTGCTGGTCGCCGTTCCGGTGGTGATCCTGGCCAGTCAGGTGGGGGCCGCCGTCTGCCGCCGGTTCGGCCAGCCCCCGGTGGTGGGCGAGATCGCCACCGGCATCCTGCTGGGCCCCTCGCTGCTGGGCTGGCTCTGGCCACAGGCTCAGCACGCGCTCTTTCCGCCGTCCGTGCTCCCGTACACCTCGGTGCTCGGGCAGCTCGGGCTGCTCGCCTTCATGTTCCTGGTCGGACTGGAGCTGGACCTCAAGAGCCTGCGCGGTCACACCCGCGTCGCGGTGGCGGTGAGCCAGGCGGGCATGCTGCTGCCGCTGGCCCTGGGCGCCCTGCTCGCCCTCGCGATGTACGGCGGGTTCGCCCCCGAGGGGGTGGGCCGGATGCCGTTCACCCTGTTCATGGCGGTGGCCATGGCCATCACCGCCTTCCCGGTCCTCGCCCGGATCCTCATCGACCGGGGCCTGTACGGGACTCCGCTCGGCGCCCTCGCCATGGCCTGCGCGGCCGTGGACGACGTCGTCGCGTGGTGCCTGCTGGCCCTGGTGGTGGCCCTCTCCACGGCCGGGTCCCCGATGGAGGCGGCCACCACGGCCGCACTCGCCGTGGCCTTCACACTGGTGATGCTGTACGCCGTGCGGCCGTTGCTGGCCCGCTGGTCGGCCCGCGCCGACCGGGCCGGCGACGCGGCGGTGCTGGTGGCGCTCTTCAGCGGGCTGAGCCTGTCCGCGCTGGCAACCGACCTGATCGGCGTGCACGCGCTGTTCGGGGCGTTCCTGTTCGGGGTGGTCACCCCGCGCACCGGGCAGCGCATCGAGGCCTCGGCGGCCCGGCTGCGCGCGTTCACGGTGCCCGTGCTGCTGCCGCTGTTCTTCGTGCACACGGGGCTGCGTACGGACATCGGGGGCCTGACGGCCTCGCCCGGACTGTGGCTCTGGACGGCCGCGATCCTCTTCGTCGCCTTCCTCGGCAAGTGGGGCGGCGCGACGGGCGCGGCGCGCGCGTGCGGAAGACCGTGGCGGGAGGCCCTGTCGATCGGCGCCCTGATGAACTGCCGGGGGCTGACGGAGCTGGTGGTGCTCAATGTCGGTCTGGAACTCGGCGTGATCGGGCCGCAGTTGTTCACCATGCTGGTGCTGATGGCCCTGGTGACGACGGCGATCACCAGCCCGGCCCTGACCCGGCTGCGCGCCGGGAAGGAGGTGGGCGGCCGGGCCCCGGCGCAGGCCGAGCCCGAGAACGCCCTCTCCGGTCCCTGACGGTCGGGCCGCCGGGACCGGAGGGTGTCCGCCCCAGTCGCACCACGGCTGTTCAGGCGCCCTCCGGCCCGGTCGGTACGCACAGCACCGGGATCGGCGACAGGTGCAGGAGCTTGTGCGGGGTGGAGCCGAGCAGCGCTCCGCGCATCGGGCTGTCGCCCCAGCTGCCGACGATGATGACGCGGGCCCGGTGGCGCTCGGCGGCGTCCAGCAGGGCCTGCGCGGGTTTCTCGTCGGCCACCTCGACCGTGGAGGGCACCCCGGCCGCGTCGGCCTCCTCGACGGCGTGCGCCAGCGCGCTGCGGCCCGCCTGGCGGACGGCTTCGCGGTGGGCGCGGGACTCCTCGCCGGTGGCGCCCGGGGCGGCCGCGCCGTAGACGAGGACGAGGGGCTCGCCGAAGGCCGTGGCCACCTCCAGCGCCACCTCCAGCGCCCGTTCCGCGCCGGGCGATTCGTCGTATCCGAGGACCACGGACATCGGGGGCTCCCTAGGGGGTGGACCGGTGCTTCCCGGCATGGACGAGTTCCGGGTCGACGACGCCGCGGCGCTCCTGCCAGAACCTGCCGTCCCGGACCCGCCAGTAGCACATGACGGCCACGCCCACGAGCGCGATGCCGATGCCGATGACCAGCGGCGGGCCGAGCCCGAACCAGGAGACTCCGCTGGCGGAGTTCTCCGGGTTGGACATGTCGCCGATCGACTCCACCAGCAGCCAGGTCAGCAGGCCGGCTCCGACCACCGGGCCGAGTCCGATCAGCAGGAAGTTGTGCAGGTTCTCGAAGAGGTGGCGGCGGTAGTAGATGGCGCAGGCCAGGCCGGTGAGCGCGTAGTAGAAGGCGATGAGCAGGGAAAGCGCGGTGAGCGAGTCCAGGAGCGCGTTCTCGCTGATCTGGTTGACGACGAGGTACCAGCCGATGGCGATGCCGGCCACCCACCACGTGCTCACGTCCGGGGTGCGGAACCTCGGGTGGATGTGGGCGAGCCGGTGGGGCAGCGCGTGCCGGCGGGCCATGGACAGGGCGGTGCGGGAGGCGGGAATGATCGTGGTCTGGGTGGAGGCGAGCGCCGAGGTGCAGACGGCGAGGAGCACCACCCAGTCCCAGCCGCCCATGACCTCGTGGGCGAGGACCGCGAAGATGGCCTCCTCCTCCCCCGCGTTCTCGGCGAGGTAGACGGTGCCCGCGTAGGCGACGACCGCGAAGCCCACGGACAGGTAGGTGACCAGGAGGATCACGGTCGACCAGATGCCCGCCCGGCCGGGTGCGGTGGCGGAGTTCTCCACCTCTTCGGTGAGGTTGACCGCGGACTCCCAGCCCCAGTACATGAACACGCCGAGCAGCAGCCCGCCGGTGAGGGCGGCGCCGCCCGCGCCGAAGGGGTTGAGCCAGGCGAGGGACGGCTCGATCGAGTCCAGGGTGCTGGTGTCGGCGTAGACGCGGTAGATGGCGACCACGGCGAAGGCCAGCAGGAAGAAGACCTGGGCGAGGATGAGGATGTCCTGGAGGTGGGCCGAGAGTTCGGTGCCGATGACGCAGATGCCGGTCATGACCAGGATCACCACGACGGTGAGGATCTGCCGGATCCATGCGTTGGCGGCCCAGCTGTCGAGTCCGAAGGCGAGCAGGCCGAAGTGCACGGCGACGTCCGCGAGTGAGCCGATGACGAGGACGCCGGTCATGGCGATGGCCCAGCCGCCGAGCCAGCCGGCCCACGGGCCCATGGCCCGGGTGACCCACGAGAAGGTCGTCCCGCAGTCCTGGTCGACCTTGTTGAGGTAGTAGAACGCGGCGGCGATGAGCAGCATCGGGACGAAGGAGGCCAGCATCACGCCCGGTGCGTAGATCCCGACCAACGCCACGATCGGCCCGAGGACGGCGGCCAGGGAGTAGGCGGGCGAGGTGGAGTTCAGGCCGATGACGAGCGCGTCGAGGAATCCGATCGCGTTGGCCTTGAGCCTCGCGTCCAGGCCCTCCGGTCCGGCGCCCGCACTGCCGTCGTCCGTGTAGGAGTCGTGACCCATGTACGAATGGTCACGCAGACGGCACCGCCGCGCGAGGCGAGGCGGCCGCGGTCGGGGCGGGGGTCGGGGCCTCTGCCGGGCCTCGGTCGGAGCTCCGGTCAGGGGCGGGTGTTCCATCCGGCGATCACCGGGAGGCCGTGCTCCGTGGAGAGCACGCTGACGGTGCCGGTGCGCAGCAGGAACAGTCGGCCGTGCTCGGGCTCCAGCCGCAGGTAGCGGGCGGTGAGGACGCGCAGGAAGTGGCCGTGGGCGACGAGCACCACGTTGCCGCCGTCCGCGCCGAGCACGGGGGCGACGCGGGCCAGGGCCCGGTCGGCGCGGGCGCCGACCTGGGCGGCGCTCTCGCCGGGGTGCTCGGCGTCGCCGGGCGGAACGCCGTGGGTCCACAAGGACCAGTCCGGGGTGGCCTTCTGGATCTCCGCGGTGGTGATTCCCTCGTAGCCGCCGTAGTCCCATTCGTACAGGTCGGGGTCGGGCTGCCCGCCGGTGAGCCCGGCGAGCTCGGCGGTGGCGACCGCCCGGCGCAGCGGGCTGGTCAGTACCAGGGCCGGCTGCCGGTCCCGGAAGAAGGGGGCCAGCGAGATGGCCTCCTCGACCCCGCGCGCGGTCAGCGGCAGGTCGGTGCGTCCCGTGTGGCGCCCGTTCGCGCTCCAGGCGGTCTCGCCGTGCCTCACCAGCAACAGGTCGCTCATCCTTCGGACCCTATGCCTCCGGCATGTCGGCGCCGGAGCACCCGGGCGGGCGTGTCACTGTCGGGCGTCATGAACGAGAACCGGGAGGCCGGGCGGGCGGCCGGGCGGGCGGCCGGTTCGCCGCTGCTCCCGCCGCGCATGCCCGCGCTGATGGTCGTACTGACCTGGGTGACCGGGATCGTGGAGGCGGCCAGCCTGCTGGCGCTCGGGCCGGCCTTCACGGCGATGCAGACGGGCAACGTGCTGTTCCTGGCCTTCGGCGCGGCCGGGGCGGGGCGACTGGAGACGCTCGCTCCCGGGATCTCCCTGGCCGCGTTCGTCGTCGGGGTGGTCTGCGGGTCGCATCTGGAGTCCGTGAGCGAGATCCGCGGCAGGCGCTGGTTCGTCATCGGCCTCATCGCCGAGGCGGGGCTCATCCTGACCGCCGCGGGGATCGGCTGGGGGCTGGCTCCGCAGTACGGGTCCCCGGCCCCGCGGCATCTGGCGGCGACGGCGGTGCTGGCCCTGGCGATGGGGCTGCGCAACACCACGATCATGCGGGCGAACGTGCCGGGCGTACCGACGACGCTGGTCACCCGGTCCATGACGGCCTTCCTGGGTGCTTCGGCCATGGGGCGGGAGAACGCGTACGGGTTCGGGACGGCCGGCTGGAGGCTGCGCGGCGTATCCGTCCTGGCCATGTTCGCCGGCGGGTTCCTCGGGGCGCTGCTGCTGCGGGCCGGCTGGACCGTCGGCTGGCTGCTGCTGCCGGCCGCCGCGACGGTGCTGGTCGTGGGCCTGCTCTACCGGAGCCAGCCCGGGCTGCACACCGACCAGGCCCCTGGCCGGGAACGATCGGGGTGAACGGGGCCATTGGTACAGTCGTGGCGTGGCGGTGGACGAGCTCGACACCAGAATCCTGCGTCTGCTGATCGAGCAGCCGCGCACCAGTGTCCGCGAGTACGCCCGGATCCTCGGCGTGGCGCGCGGCACCCTGCAGGCACGGCTGGACCGGCTGGAGCGCACGGGCGTGATCACCGGAACCGGGCCGGTGCTCTCCCCCGCCGCGCTGGGCCATCCGGTGCTGGCCTTCGTGCACATCGAGGTCACCCAGGGGCATCTGGACGACGTGGGTGACGCGCTGGCCGCCGTGCCCGAGATCATCGAGGCCTTCTCGATCACCGGTGGCGGGGACCTGCTGACCCGTGTGGCGGCCCGCGACAACGGGCACCTGGAGGACGTGATCCAGCGGCTGATCCAGCTCCCGGGCGTGGTCCGCACGCGTACGGAGGTGGCGTTGCGCGAACGGGTGCCGCACCGGCTGCTGCCGCTGGTCGAATCCGTGGGCAGAAATGCCAACAAAACCTGACAGGATTACCGAGACAGGACACGATCGGCAGGACGGGCCCCTCGCATGATCACCGTCATATTCGATCTCGACGGCACCCTCGTGGACAGCGAGCCGAACTACTACGAGTCGGGGCGGCGCACCCTGGAGCGGCACGGGGTCCCCGATTTCACGTGGGAGCAGCACTCCCGCTTCATCGGCATCGGCACGCTGGAGACCCTGGAGATCCTGCGGGAGCGGTACGGGATCCGGGCGCCGGTCGAGCAGCTGCTCGCCGAGCAGAACGCCGCCTACCTGGAGCTGGCCCGCACCGGGACCGAGGTCTTCCCGCAGATGCGGAAGCTGGTCGAGCGGCTGCGCACCGAGGGCGCGGCGATGGCGGTGGCCTCCGGCTCCTCGCTCCAGGCGATCGACGCGGTGCTGTCGGGCACCGGGCTGGACGCGCTGCTGACGACGGTGGTCTCCGCCGAGGAGGTCGCGCACGGCAAGCCCGCTCCGGACGTGTTCCTGGAGGCGGCCCGCCGGCTGGGCGCCGAGCCCGCCGACTGCGTGGTCGTCGAGGACGCCGCGCCCGGGGCGCGGGCCGCGCACGCCGCGGGCATGGCCTGCGTGGCGGTCCCGTACACCCCGGACATCGCGGGGGACCCGGCCTTCACCTCCGCCGGGCTCCTCTTCCCGGGCGGCCATCCGCAGTTCAGCGCGGACGCGGCGTACGACTGGCTGGCCGCACGCCGGACCGCGTAGCTCCTCCGGGTGGGTGCATCCGCTCGCGGGTGGTGCGCACGGGCCCGGCGGGCGGATCTCAGGTTTCGGGACGGGCCAGGCGGCCGGGCAGGGCCACCGCGTCGGCGATGGGCACCGGCCGGAAGAACCGCGCGTCGGCCTGCTCGACGGCGGCGATCGCCCGTGGGGCCGGCTCGGCGCCGCCACCGGTGATCTCCATCCGGTACACCACCCGGATCCGGTCCTGGCCGATCGGGTGGATCCGGCGGACGGTTTGCGGCAGCAGGTCGCCGAAGCGCGCCTCGTCGACGAACCGTTCGCCTTCGACGGCCTCAACGACGCGGGGCCGGACCCGGCCGAGGAGACCGCCCGGCCGAGGAGACCCTGTCCGCTCTCTGGCGGGCTGCGGGGGCGGCTGTCACCATGCCTGCGTGACCGCGACCCTGACCCCGGGCACCCGGAGCGGCGGACCGCGCCGATGGCCGCTGCTCGGCAATCTGCCCGCCTTCGCCCGCGATCCCCTGGCCTTCTTCGAGTCCCTGCGCGACGGCTACGGGGACTGGGTGCCCTGGGCGCTCGGCCCGCAGCGCAACATCCTGGTCTCCCGGCCCGAGCACGTCGGCGAACTGCTCGGGGCCGTCGAGTCCACCTTCCGGCCGACGGAACTGGGCTGGGCCTTCCGTCAGTTGCTGGGCAACGGGGTGGTCGTCGCCACCGGGGACGACTGGCGCCGCAAACGGGCGCTGGTGCAGCCCTCCGTCCGGCCGCGCCAGGTGCGCTCGTACGCCGCCACGATGGTGGAGTGCGCGGACGCCCTGGCGGGCGGCTGGCGCGCGGGCCAACGGATCGACGTGCACCGGGAGATGGCCGGGCTCACCCAGCGGATCGCCGTGCGCACGCTGTTCGGGAGCGACGCCGCCGGCCGGGAGGCGCCCATCAGTGCGGCCATGGTCACCGCGCAGCGGGAACTGGGGGCGGAGTTCCGCGGGCTGACGCTGTTCCTGCCGCCCTGGGTCCGCACTCCCGGACGGCGCCGGATGAGGGAGGCCGTGGCGGTGCTCGACCGGGAGATCGAGCACGTCATACGGGAGCACGAGGCGGCATCGAGCGCCGGTGCGGAACGGGACGACCTGCTGAGCCGACTGCTCGCGGCCCGCGACGAAACCGGGGGCCCGCTCTCCCGCAAGGAGTTGCGGGACGAGTCGATCACCCTCTACATCGGCGGTCACGAGACCACCTCGACCACCCTGACCTGGGCCTGGCAGCTCCTGTCGGGGGCGCCGTCGGCGCGGGCCCGGCTGACGGAGGAGCTGGACCGGGTGCTCGGCGGACGGCTGCCGACCTACGACGACTACGCGCGGCTGCCCTGGACCCGGCAGGTGGTCAAGGAGGCCCTGCGCATCTATCCGCCGATCTGGCTGATCTCGGCGGTGGCCACGGAGGGGGCGACGCTGGGCGGGCGCGCGGTACCGGCCGGGACCTCGGTATGGACCAGCCCGTGGTCGATGCACCGCGATGCCCGGTGGTTCCCGGACCCGGAGGCCTTCCGCCCCGAGCGGTGGGACGCGGACGCCCCGCATCCGGTGCCCGAACACGCCTGGTTCCCGTTCGGCGGCGGTCCACGGGCCTGCCTGGGAGCACGGTTCGCACTGGTGGAGGCGGCGCTCGTACTCGCCGTGCTGGCACAGCGGTTCCACCTGGACAGCGGGAGCGAACGGGCCGGGGTCTTCCCGGGGCTCACCCTGCAGCCGGCCGGACCGGTCCTGGCGACCCTGCGCCGTGCCGGCAGCGGCACCGGCACGGGGAGCGGCACGGGGAGCGGCACGGGGAGCGGCACGGACGAGGCGAAGGCCCGTTGAGTCACCGGGTTCCCTGGGGCTCCGCCCCGGACCCCGCTCCTCGAACGCCGGAGGGGCTGAACCATGTTTTCGAGACGGCAGGTCCAGTGGGCGAGACGCCATTGACCCCGCCCCGGCCAGGTGGCTAGGTTTCGCCGCATGTTGCGTTCAGCCATGCTCACCACGCGCGGTCACATCGACCTGCTGCGGGTGGCCTCCGCCGCGTGTCGCCGCGGCTGCTGACGCCCTTTTCCTGATCTGTCACGAGCGCTCCGCGCTCTTCCCCGGCGTGCCCGCACACCTCTGAACCCCTCCCCCCGTCCGGCCTCGCCGGGTGCGCCGGGTGCGAGGGCGGTCGGTGTGCGCGCTGCCGCCTGCCTCGCCGTCCTCCTTTCGTGGAGCCTCCATGAGCACCAGCATCAGCCATGCCCCGCCGGACCTGTCACCCGCGCCGACCTCCGCACGGCCCGCCGCCCCCGAGCTCGTGGCCGTCGTGGCGACCTCCGCGCGGCGTCGTCCCGTACCCCGCTGGATCCGCCGGACCGCGGGCCCGCTGCTGCTGCTCGCGCTGTGGCAACTGGCCAGCACACTGGGGTGGTTGCCGGCCGACACGCTCGCGCCGCCGTCGACCATCGCCGCCGCCGGGGCGGACCTGATCGGGGACGGCACGCTGCCCGGAGCAATGGCCGTGTCCCTGCAGCGCGTCGCGATCGGGCTGGTGATCGGCGGTACGGCGGGCACGGTGCTCGCGCTGCTGTCCGGGCTGTCGCGGCTCGGCGAGGACCTGATCGACGCGAGCGTGCAGATGCTCCGCACGGTGCCCTGGGTGGGTCTCATCCCGCTGTTCATCATCTGGATGGGCATCGGCGAGGCGCCGAAGGTCGCCCTGATCGCGCTCGGGACCGCCTTCCACCTGTACTTGAACGTCTACGCGGGGATCCGCGGGGTGGACGAGCAACTGATCGAGGCCGGCGGGGCACTGGGGCTCGGACGGTGGGGTCTGGTGCGGCACGTCGTACTGCCCGGCGCGCTCCCCGGCTTCATGACCGGTCTGCGGTACTCGCTCGCGACCGCCTGGCTGGCCCTGGTCTTCGGGGAGTCCATCAACGCCGACGCCGGGATCGGCTTCCTGATGAACCAGGCGCGCGAGTTCTTCCGTACCGACGTGATCGTCGTCTGCCTCGTCGTCTACGCCTTCCTCGGCCTGACCGCCGACCTCGTCGTCCGTACTCTCGAAAGGCTGCTGCTGCAATGGCGACCGACGTTCACGGGGCAGTAGCCACCACCGCCGCTGCCGTCGAGGTCACCGGGCTGACCCGGTCCTTCGACGGGCGGGCCGTCATCGACGGGCTCGATCTGACCCTGCGCGCCGGGGAGTTCACCGTCCTCCTCGGGCGCAGCGGCTGCGGCAAGTCCACCCTGCTGCGGATCCTGGCCGGCCTGGACCGGGAGATCGAGGGCGAGGTACTCGTACCGGAGCGGCGGGCGGTGGCCTTCCAGGCGCCGCGGCTGATGCCCTGGAAGCGGGTCTGGCGCAACGTCCTGCTCGGGCTGCCGGGCCGGCCCGAGCGTGAGCGGGCCGAGCGGGCACTGGCCGAGGTCGGGCTGGAGCACCGTACGGACGCCTGGCCCAAGACCCTGTCCGGCGGTGAGGCCCAGCGGGCCTCGCTGGCCCGGGCGCTGGTACGCGAACCGGATCTGCTGTTGCTGGACGAGCCGTTCGGCGCCCTGGACGCGCTGACCCGGATCAAGGCCCAGGAGCTGGTGGCCCGGCTGTGGCAGCGGCGCGGCTGCGCGGTGCTGCTGGTGACGCACGACGTCGACGAGGCGGTGCTGCTGGCCGACCGGATCCTGGTGATGAGCGAGGGGCGGATCGCCCACGACACCCAGGTGCCACTGGAGCGGCCGCGCACGGTCGGCGACCCGGGATTCGCGGCGCTCCGCACCCGGCTGCTCGCCGAACTCGGCGTCTTCTGAAGACCTTCCACCCCACGAAGAGAACGAAGAGATACGACATGAGACGCCATTCCCTGCCCCTGCTCGCCACCCTGATCCCGCTGTCCCTGGCCCTGTCGGCCTGCGGCGGCGGCTCCGCCGCCGACAGCGGCGCGGCGACCGCCGAGGGCGGCGCCGGGAGCGGTGCCAAGGTCACCCTCAGCGTCGGGGACCAGAAGGGCGGCAACGAGTCGCTGCTGAAGGCCGCCGGTGAGCTGGAGAACCTCGACTACACCATCAAGTGGTCCACCTTCACCTCCGGTCCGCCGCTGCTGGCGGCCGTCAACGCCAAGGCCGTGGACATCGGCGGCGTGGGCAACACCCCGCCCGTGTTCGCCGCGGCCGCCAAGTCGAAGATCACCGTGGTGGCCGCCACGCACGGCTCCTCGGCGGGCGAGGCGATCCTCGTGCCGAAGGGGTCCGCTCTCCAGTCCGCCGGCGACCTGCGCGGCAAGAAGATCGCGGTGGCGCAGGGCAGTTCGGCCCACTTCCAGCTCATCGCGAGCCTGGAACAGGCCGGCCTGGCGCCCACCGACGTGACGATCAGCTTCCTCCAGCCCGCCGACGCGCTGGCCGCCTTCAACAGCGGCTCGGTCGACGCGTGGGCGGTCTGGGACCCGTACACCTCCCAGGTGCTGCGCACCGGCGCCCGGGTCCTGACCTCCGGCGAGGGGCTCGTCAACGGGCTCGGCTTCCAGGTCGCGGCGCCGGCCGCCCTGGAGGACGCGGGCAAGAGCAAGGCGATCGGCGACTACCTGAAGCGGCTGCAGCGCGCCCAGGACTGGGTGTTCAAGCACCCGGAGGAGTGGGCGAAGGTCTGGGCGAAGGAGACGGGGCTGCCGTACGAGGTCGCCCTCGACGCGGTCCGGCGCAGCAACGGCACCCGTGTGCCGGTCGCCGTCGACGACGCGGCCGTGGTCTCCGAGCAGAAGATCGCCGACACCTTCACCGAGCTGAAGCTGATCCCGGGCAAGGTCGTCTTCAAGGACTTCGCCGACACCCGTTTCAACGGCGACCTGCCGCCGTCCACCACCGCCCCGCGTGCGTACGGGAAGGACTCCTGATGACCGTCCGCCTGCACTGGTTCCTGCCGACCGGCGGCGACGGCCGCACCCTGGTCGACCGGCACGCCTACGCGCACAACACCTCCGCGCCCGGGGTGCGCGAGCCCGACATCGAGTACCTCGCCCAGATCGCCAAGGCCGCCGAACGGCTCGGCTTCGAGGCGGTGCTGACCCCGACCGGCACCTGGTGCGAGGACGCCTGGCTGACCACGGTGGCGCTCTCGCAGCACACCGAGCGGCTGAAGTTCCTGGTGGCCTTCCGGCCCGGGGTGATCTCGCCGACCCTCGCCGCCCAGATGGCCGCGACCTACCAGCGGATCACCCGCGGCCGGCTGCTGCTCAACGTGGTGACGGGCGGCGACTCGGCCGAGCAGCGGCGGTTCGGCGACCACCTCGACCACGACCGCCGCTACGAACGCACCGCCGAGTTCCTGTCCGTCGTACGGGGCGCCTGGCGCGGGGAGCCGTACGACTTCCAGGGCGAGCACTACCGGATCGACGGCGGGCTCACCGCGCTGCCGCCGGACCCGCTGCCGGAGATCTTCTTCGGCGGGTCCTCGGCGGCGGCCGGGCCGGTCGCGGCCGACCACGCGGACGTGTACCTGACCTGGGGCGAGCCGCCGCAGCAGGTGAAGGAGAAGATCGACTGGATCCGCTCGCTGGCGGAGGAGCGGGGGCGGACGGTGCGGTTCGGCATCCGGCTGCACACCATCTCGCGCGACTCGGCGAAGGAGGCATGGGGCGCGGCGGACCGGCTGCTCGGGGAGCTGTCGGACGCGGACATCGCCCGCGCGCAGTCCCTGCTCGGCGTGAGCGAGTCGGTGGGTCAGCAGCGGATGCTGGCCCTGCACGGCGGCTCCCGGGACGGGCTGGAGATCTCGCCGAACCTGTGGGCGGGGGTCGGGCTGGTCCGCGGCGGCGCGGGTACGGCCCTGGTCGGCAGTCACGGCGACGTGGCGGACCGGATCGAGGAGTACCACGCGCTCGGGATCGAGAACTTCGTCCTGTCGGGCTACCCGCATCTGGAGGAGGCGTACTGGTTCGGCGAGGGGGTGACCCCGGAGCTGGCCTCGCGCGGCCTGCTGGCGCCGTAGCCCGGGAAGATCCGGCGCCCACCGCGAGTTGGTAGAACCGTGAACGACATGACGCGGGGCGTGGACGTACCGGTGCACGGGCCGGTCGACGTGGACGTGGTGGCCGACGTGGACGTGGTGGCCGACGTGGACGTGGTGGTCATCGGCGCCGGGCAGGCCGGCCTGTCCAGCGCCTATCACCTCACCCGGGCGGGGATCGACCACGTGGTCCTCGACCATGCGCCCCGCGCGGGCGGCGCCTGGCAGTTCCGCTGGCCCTCGCTCACCTACGGCAAGGTCCACGGCATGCACGCCCTTCCCGGCATGGAGCTGACGGGCGCCGACCCGCTGCGGCCGTCGTCGCAGGTCATCGGGGAGTACTTCGCCGCTTACGAGGACCGCTTCGACCTGCGCGTACGCCGACCCGTGGACGTGTCCGCCGTACGCGAGGGGGACGCCGGGCGGCTGCGCGTGGAGACCTCGGCCGGCATCTGGTCGGCCCGGGCCCTGGTCAACGCCACCGGAACCTGGGACCGGCCGTTCTGGCCGCGCTACCCGGGCCAGGAGGCCTTCCGCGGCCGGCAGCTGCACACCGCGAACTATCCGGGGCCGCAGGAGTTCGCGGGGGCGCGGGTGATCGTCGTCGGCGGCGGCACCTCGGCGGTGCAGCACCTGCTGGAGATCGCCGAGGTGGCGGCGGGGACCACCTGGGTGACCCGGCGGCCCCCGGTCTTCCGCGACGGGAGCTTCGGCGAGGCCGAGGGCCGGGCCGCGGTGGCCCTGGTGGACGAGCGCGTGCGCCGGGGACTGCCGCCGCAGAGCGTGGTCAGCGTGACGGGACTCCCGCTGAACGACGCCGTCCGGGCCGGTCTGGCCTCGGGCGTGCTGGCCCGGCGGCCCGTCTTCGACCGGATCACCGCCACGGGCGCCGTCTGGGCCGACGGGAGCCACGTGGACGCGGACGTCATCCTGTGGGCCACCGGATTCCGGGCGGCCGTCGATCACCTCGCCCCGCTGCGCCTGCGCGAGCCGGGCGGAGGCATCCGGGTCGAGGGGACCCGTGCCGTCCGCGACGAGCGGATCCACCTGGTGGGCTACGGCCCGTCGGCGTCGACCATCGGCGCCAACCGCGCGGGTGGTGCCGCGGTCCGCGAGATCCGCCGGCTCCTGACCCGCGACCGGGCCGGCGCCCCGGTCCTGGTCCCGGCCCCCGCGGCGTGAGCCCGTCGGCGGCCCTCAGCCGGCCCGGGCCTCCGGTTCCTGGAGGGCAATGATCCGGTCCGGGGTGCCGCCGGCCGCTCGGGCCTCACGGGTCGGGTACACCCAGCCCGACCCGTCCCGCACGGCCAGAACGGGATCGGTCCAGCTCTCGGTGGCTTCCGGGACGAGGATGCGCGTGGTGCCCCGCTCCGCGTCGTGGATCAGGAGCGAGACGATGTTGTAGAGCTGGCGGCCCATCTCGCCGAGCCCCTGCTCCGGGTGGTCCTCCGGGCCCTCGATCCGGATGGTGAAGTAGCGCTCGTCCTCCCAGAAGCCGCCCTTGTCCAGCCATTCGCCCTCCCCCACGCGCACGCCGTCCACCCAGAGCCGGGCCTCGCCCGGATGGTCGCGGAACAGGAGCACCGACCGGTGGTCGTCGCCGTCGGCGAAGGTCACGTCGATCTCGTGCTTGGACCAGCAGTCGATGAAGCCGCTGCACGCGCCGGGTATCTCCCCGTGCCGATAGCTCGCGAGTTTCCCGCCCGGCGGTACGACGGGATCCTGACTGCAGACCTCGGCGAAGCGGCAGGCCCGGTCGACACGCCGGTTGCAGCCGAGCCCCATCGCCGCGATGTCGCGCGCCGACGCCTGCGAGAGCAGTTCTCCCAGGCGTTCCACGTACCGTTCCTCGCCGACCAGGGCGGTCAGTTCGGCCTCGTCGAACCACCAGTGGAGCAGGTCCACCCCGACGGGGGAACGGGCCAGCCAGCCGCGCCAGTCGACCACTCTGGTGCCCCAGCGTTCGACCATCCGCTCGTTCCCTGCCCGCTCGGCGGCCGCGGCGGCCTTCGCGTCCGCCTCCCTGCGCGCCTGGATGTGCTTGGTGATGGACTCCTCGTCGAATGCCGGCCCGTCGATCGCTTCCGCACTCTCGTCGGCCTTCGCTTCAGCCTTCGTTTTCGCTCTCCATGGCCATTTCACGGTTCGCCCCCTCGGTCCACACTCGGCAGGCCGCCGATCGTAGGACCGCTGCCGGGGTCGGCGCCCTTCATTTCCCGGCGGGACCGGCCTGACCTGTGCGGGAGCCGGCGCCCGCGCGGATCCGGTTGAACTCCGCTACGTGCTTGCTGTGTTCCTCGTACGTAGCCGAGAAGCGGGTGTCCCCCGGCTTGACGGTGACGAAGAACAGCCAGTCGCCGGGCGTCGGGGCGACGGCGGCCGCCAACGCCTCCAGTCCCGGGCTGTCGATCGGAGTGGGTGGCAGTCCCTGGCGTGCGTAGGTGTTGAAGGGGCTGTCGATCCGGGTGTCGCTCAGTTTGGTGTCCACGGTGCTGCGGTTCAGCGCGTAGTTGATGGTGGAGTCCATCTGGAGCGGCATCGACTTCGCCAGCCGGTTGTGCACCACCCGTGCGACCTTGCCCATGTCGGCGCGGCCCTCGGCCTCCGCTTCGATGATGCTGGCCAGGGTGGCCGTCTGGTACGGGGTCATCCCGTGGGCCTTGCCGCCGTCGGCGACGGCTTGGGTGGCGAGCTTCCGGTTCGCCGTCCGCACCATGTGCGTGAGGAGGGTGGCCGGGGTGGACTTCGAGGTCACCGGGTACGTCGCCGGGAAGAGGTAGCCCTCCGGATTGCCCTTGGCCTCCGCGGGCAGAGCCAGCCCGGCGGTGGCCACCGCCGCCTTCGTGGAGCCCGGCGGGAGCTTCAGCTCGCGGTCGACCGCGGCGTACACCTGCGGGGCCCGCCAGCCCTCGGGGATGAGCAGCCGGCGTGGCGTCTCCGGCACGTCGCCACCGCGCAGTATCGGGATCAGGAGGGCCGCACCGAGGGCGAACAGCGTGCCGACGAAGAGCGCCAGCCGGCCCCGGCGGGTCAGCCGGGAACGGCGCTGCGGCGGCCGGTACTCATGGCGCATGCGGGAACGCTAACCCGCGATTCATAGTATTTCCGGCACCCGCCCCGTGTGCCGGTCGTACGGTCACACATTTACCGGAGCCAGCTGGACGCCCTCGGGCGGTTCGGGCGCCAGCGCGGCGTCCCGGTCCCGGCGGACCAGGGCCGCGTACCGGCCGTCCGCCTTCAGCAGCTCCTCGTGGGTGCCGCGCTCGGCGATGCGCCCGGAGTCCAGGACGACGATCTGGTCGGCGTCGCGGACGGTGGAGAGGCGGTGCGCGATGGTGATGGTCGTGCGGCCCGCGGAGAGGTTGTCGATGGCCCGTTGGACGGCGTGCTCGGTGCGGGTGTCCAGGGCACTGGTGGCCTCGTCGAGGATCAGCACCGGCGGGTCCCGCAGGATGGTGCGGGCGATGGCCAGACGCTGCTTCTCGCCTCCGGAGAACCGGTAGCCGCGCTCGCCGACCAGGGTGTCGTACCCGTCGGGCAGGGAGGCGATGTGGTCGTGGATCTGAGCCGCGCGGGCCGCCTCGGCGATCTCCTCGTCGGTGGCGTCCGGCTTGGCGAAGCGCAGGTTGTCGGCGACCGAGGCGTGGAAGAGGTAGGTCTCCTGGGAGACCACGCCGATCGAGCGGGCCAGCGAGTCGAAGTCGAGGTCGCGCACGTCCACCCCGTCGAGGGCCACCCGGCCGCCGGTGACGTCGTAGAGCCGGGGCACCAGGTAGCTGAGCGTGCTCTTGCCGGAGCCGGTCGGGCCGACGACGGCGAGGGAGCCGCCGGCCGGAACGGTGATGTCGATCCCCGAGAGGGTCGGACCGTTCTTGGTGTCGTACGTGAAGTGCACGTCCTCCAGGGTGACCTCGCCCTTGGCCCGGTCCAGCCGCACCGCGTCCGCGCGCTCGGTGATGTCCACCGGCAGGTCGAGGTACTCGAAGATGCGGGCGAACAGCGCGAGTGAGGTCTGTATCTGCACGCCGGTCGACAGCAGGCTCACGGCGGGCCGGAACAGGCCCTGCTGGAGCGTGACGAAAGCGACGAGGGTGCCGACGGACAGCGAGGGGGAGCCCGTCTGGAGGGCTATGCCGGCCGCCCAGTAGATGAGGGCGGGCATCGCGGCCATGACGATGCCGATGGTGGACATCCGCCAGCGCCCGGCCATGCTGGAGCGCACCTCCAGGCCGACGAGCTCCTCGGACTCGGCGGAGAAGGCCGAGGTGAGGGACTCGGAGCGGCCCATGGTGCGGCCGAGCAGGATGCCGCTCACCGAGAGCGACTCGGTGACCGTCGCGGCCATGGCGGCCATCTGCTTCTGCCGCTTCATCGTGATCTTCTTGCGCTCCCGGCCGACCCGTCGGCTGATCCACACGAAGACGGGGAGCAGGAGGAGCGAGACGAGGGTGAGCCGCCAGTCGAGCGCGAGCATGGCGACCACGGAGGCGATCACGGCCGTCAGGTTCGAGACGAGCGAGGTCGCGGTGGAGGTGACGGTGGCCTGCATCCCGCCGATGTCGTTGGCGATCCGGGACTGCACCTCTCCGGTGCGGGTCCGGGTGAAGAAGGCCAGCGGCATCCGCTGGAGCTGCGCGTAGACGGCGGTGCGCAGGTCGTGCATGACCCGCTGGCCGACGGTGGTGGAGATCAGGGTCTGGAGCACGCCGAAGACGCTGGTGACGACGGCGGTGAGGATCATGCCGAGCGCGAGCAGGCTGAGCAGCCCGGTGCGGCCCTGCGGGATCGCGACGTCGAGTATCTCCCGGAGCATGAACGGCGAGGCGACGCCGACCAGCGAGGAGGCGCCGACCAGCAGGCCGACGACGGCGAGCCGGCCGCGGTAGGGCCGGAACAGCCCCACGATGCGGCGCAGCTCACGCGGCTGCTCCCCCGGGGCGGGTCGGGCGGGGTCGATGGGGTCTTTCGATGGGATCCACTTCGGTTCGTCGTGCGGCATGGGCACCCTCTCGGGGGTCAGGAGTCAGGGTCAGGGTCTTCGCGGCGTCCCCTTCGGCGAAGTCGGAGCCATTGGAGCATAGGTCATTGTTACCTATACTCACAATGAACGGCATCCTGATATCGTTCCCGCATGAGCTCCGCCTCCGCCTCCGCCTCCGCCTCCGCTTCGGCCTCTGACACCGATCGCCTCCTCGCCGAACAGCTCCTGCGCCTGACGCGCAGGCTGCACCGGATCCAGAAGCGCCACATGGTGCCGCTCGGGATCACTCCCGCCCAGAGTCGTTTGCTGCGCCTCGTCTCGCACTACGAGGGCGAGCAGGCACCCCGGATGGCGGATCTTGCCGCCCGCCTGGAAGTCGTGCCGCGCGCGGTGACCACCCTCGTGGACGGCCTGGAGGCGGCCGAGTGCGTACGGCGCGCACCCGACCCCGCGAACCGCCGCGTCATCCGGATCGAGCTCACCGACACCGGCCGCGCCACGCTGCGCCGTCTGCGCAACGCGCGAACCGACGCGGCGGAGGAGATCCTGGCTCCGTTGACCGCCGACCAGCGCGAAGTGCTCGGCGGTCTGCTGAACGCCCTGTCGGACGCCCCGGCGGAGCGCACCTGCTGACTAGGCCACCCGTGGCCTCGACGACGCGAGGGGTCGCAGATGCCGCTGCTGGAACCGAAGCCGGGGGCCCTGCGCCCCCGCAGCGTCAGCGGCCCCGCCCCCGACCGGCTCCCCGGGCACCGGGCCGGCGGCACGCCCGAGCCGCTGCGCACCGAGCTGACCGAGCTGCTCGGCCCCGAGAAGGTGCTGTGGAAGGTCTCCGACCTGATCCGCTACGCCTCCGACGCCTCCCCCTACCGCTTCGTGCCCCAGGTCGTGGTGATCGCCGAGGACATCGACGACGTCTCGGCGGTGCTCTCGTACGCGCACGGCCGCCAGCGCGAGGTCGTCTTCCGCGCCGCCGGGACCTCGCTCAACGGCCAGGCCCAAGGGGAGGACATCCTGGTCGACGTACGCCGCCACTGGGCCGGGATCGAGGTGCTGGAGGAGGGCCGGCGGGCCCGGATCCGGCCCGGCACCACCGTGGCCCGGGCCAACGCGGCCCTCGCCCGGCACGGCCGGATCCTCGGCCCCGACCCGGCCAGCGCCGTCGCCTGCACCCTCGGCGGGGTCGTGGCCAACAACGCGTCCGGCATGACGGCGGGCACCACCCGCAACTCCTACCGCACGCTCTCCTCCCTCACCTTCGTCCTGCCCGGCGGCACCGTCGTGGACACCGCCGACCCGCTGGCCGACGAGGAGCTGTCACGCGCCGAACCGGACCTGTGCCACGGGCTGATGGAGATCAAGCGGGAGATCGAGGCCGATCCCGCGCTCGTCGCCCGGATCCGTGCCAAGTACGAGATCAAGAACACCACCGGCTACCGCCTCGACGCCTACCTGGACGGCACCACCCCCGTCGAGATCCTGCGGGGGCTCATGGTCGGCTCGGAGGGCACCCTCGGCTTCATCTCCGAGGTCGTCTTCGACACCCTCCCGCTGGAGCGCGAAGTCTGCTCCGCCCTGCTGTTCTTCCCCTCGCTGCCCGCGGCGGCCGCGGCCGTGCCGCCCTTCAACGAGGCGGGCGCCGTCGCCGTCGAGCTGATGGACGGCAACACCCTGCGCGCCTGCGTCAGCGTCCCGGGCGTGCCCGCCGACTGGGCGGACCTGCCCCGGGAGACCACGGCCCTGCTCGTGGAGTTCCGGGCTCCGGACAAGGCCGGCCGGGACGCCTGCGCGCAGCGGGCCGCCCGCATCCTCGACGGCCTCGATCTGGTCGCCCCGGCGGCTTCGGTCACGAATGCCTTCACCGGCGACCCGAAGACCGTGGGCGGCTACTGGCAGGCCCGCAGGGCCTTCGTCACCGCCGTCGGCGGAGCCCGCGCCCGGGGCACCACCTTGATCACCGAGGACTTCGCGGTGCCGCCGTCCCGGCTGGCCGAGGCCTGCGAGGCGCTCCTCGCGCTCCAGGCCGAGCACGGTTTCGACGCGGCCGTCGCCGGTCACGCGGCCCACGGCAACCTGCACTTCATGCTCGCCTTCGACGCCGCCGACCCCGCCGACGTCGAGCGGTACGCGGCCTTCATGGAGGCCTTCTGCCGGCTCACCGTGGAGCGGTTCGACGGTTCCCTGAAGGCCGAGCACTCCACGGGCCGCAACATGGCCCCCTTCCTGGAGCTGGAATGGGGCCCCGCGGCCGCCGCCCTGATGTGGCGCACCAAGCGGCTCGTCGACCCGGAGGGGGTGCTCGCCCCGCGCATCCTCCTCGACCGCGACCCGCGGGCCCATCTGCGCGGTCTGAAGACCATTCCGCAGGTGGAGGCGGTGGCCGACCCCTGCATCGAGTGCGGATTCTGCGAACCGACCTGCCCGAGCGGGGACCTGACGACCACTCCGCGCCAGCGGATCGTGCTGCGCCGCGAGATGATGCGCCAGCAGCCCGGCTCCCCCGTGCTGGACGGCCTGCTCGGCGCCTACGGCTACGACGCGGTGGACACCTGCGCGGGCGACTCCACCTGCAAGCTCGCCTGCCCGGTGGGCATCGACACCGGGGCGCTGATGAAGGACTTCCGCCACCGCCGGCACGGCCCGCGCGAGGAGGCCGCCGCCGCGCTGGCCGCTCAGCGGTTCGGGGCCGCCGAGTCCGCCGCCCGGCTGACGGTGGCCGCCGCCGACCGGATCCCCTCCGGGGCCCGCGACCGGCTGCTGGAAGCGGTCACCGAGGGCGCGCGCAAGGCCGTACGTCCGGACCTGGTTCCGCGGTGGCTACCGCAGATCCCCGGCGCCGCCGCTCGTCACCTGCCGCCGACCCGGCGGGCGGGCGCCGCGGCCGTGTACTACCCGGCCTGCGTCAACCGGATCTTCGGCGGCCCGGAAGGCCGGCCCGGACCCTCCCTGCCCCAGGCCGTGGTGGCCGTGTCGGAGCGGGCCGGACGGCCCGTCTGGATCCCCGGCGACGTCGGCGGCACCTGCTGCGCGACGATCTGGCACTCCAAGGGCTACGAGGCCGGCGCCCGGGTGATGGCCAACCGGATCGTCGAGGCGGCGTGGGGCTGGACGGCCGGCGGACTGCTGCCGCTGGTCGTGGACGCCTCCTCCTGCACGCTGGGCATCGCACGCGAGGTGGTCCCGTACCTGACGCCGGAGAACCGGGCCCTCCACACGGAGCTGCGGATCCTCGACTCGGTCGTGTGGGCCGCCGAGGAGCTGCTGCCGCGTCTGGAGGTCCGGCGCAGGGTGGGCTCGGCCGTGCTCCACCCCACCTGCTCGATGCGGCACTTGGGCGACGAGGACCGGCTGCGGGCGGTCGCCGAGGCGTGCGCCGAGGAGGTGGTGGTCCCCGACGACGCGGGCTGCTGCGCCTTCGCGGGCGACCGGGGGATGCTGCACCCGGAACTGACGGCCTCCGCTACGGCGCGCGAGGCGGCGGAGGTGACCGCGCGGGCCTTCGACGCGCACCTGTCGGCGAACCGGATGTGCGAGGTGGGCATGGACCGGGCGACGGGGCGGAGCTACTATTCGGCGCTGCTCGAACTGGAGCACGCCACCCGCCCGTGAGCGCCGGGGCGTGCGACCCCCGTGACCAGGCGTCACGTCCTCCCCCGCAGCCGTAAACCTGCTGGCCGCAGCGTGCGTCCCACGTAAAATCGATTGCCCGGCGCCGGTCCTGAAGGCGAACCTTGCACGGTTTGAACCACTCGACCAGTCATGGGGCGTCATGCAGATCAGCGATCTTCCGTATCCGGATCCAGGGGTACCCGACGCTCGTTCCGGCCCCCGGTTCCTGCTGTGGCTGGGGCGCGGTCAGCTCGGCGGCCAGCTCAAGAGCCTGTGCTGGGGAATGCTGCACTTCACCGGTGTCGCCGCGCTGCCGTACGCCGTCGGCTTCGGCGTCGACGCGGTCGTCGGCCGTGAGCCGAACGGACTGCTGCTCGTCGGCGTGCTCCTCCTGGTCATCGGCATCGCCATCTCGGTCGGCGACGCCATGCTCCACCGCACGGCCGTCACCAACTGGATCACCGCCGCGGCACGGGTGCAGCAGCTCCTGGCGCGCAAGACGGCCGAGCTGGGCTCCGCCCTCACCCGGCGGGTCGCCGCAGGTGAAGTGGTCTCGGTGTCCACGGGCGACGTGGAGAAGATCGGATGGTTCGTCGAGGCGGTCTCGCGTTTCCTCGCGGCCGTCTTCTCCGTCGTCCTCGTCTGCATCGGGCTGCTGTTCTACTCCCCCGAGCTCGGCGTGGTCGTGGCCATCGGCGTGCCGCTGATCGCCCTGGCCTCGCTGCCGCTGCTGCCGCGCGCCACCAAGCGCGCCGACATCCAGCGGGAGAAGGCGGGCAAGGCCACCGAGCTGGCTTCCGACACCGTCGCGGGCCTGCGCGTGCTGCGCGGCATCGGCGGTGAGGAGCTCTTCCTCGGCCGCTACCGCGAGGCCTCGCAGGAGGTCCGCAAGGCAGCCGTGCGCAGCGCCCGGATGTGGGCGCTGATCTCCGCGATCCAGGTGGTGCTCCCGGGCGCGCTGATGATCACGGTGGTCTGGTACGGCGCCACGCTCGTCTCGGACGGGCGCATCGCGGTGGGTGAGCTCGTCGCGGCGTTCAGCGCGGTGGCGACCCTGCTCTACCCGCTGCGGCACTTCCAGGAGATCGCCATGGCGTACTCCTTCTCGCGTCCCTCCGCCCAGCGGGCCGCCCGGGTGCTGTCACTGACCCGGACGGACGCCGCCGCCGCGCGTCCCGCGCGCACCGAGCCGGTGGAGGCACCGGCCGCGGGCGGGGACCTGTACGACCCGCGGACCGGACTGCTGGCCCCCGCGGGGCGGTTCACGGCCGTGGTGTGCGGGGACCCGGACCTGGCCGGGCGGCTCGCCGAACGCCTCGGCGGTCATCCGATGGACGGGGATCCGGCGTCGGACGCCGGGGCCGGTTCGGGGGCCGCCGAGGGGGCTGGTGCGGGGGCCGACGAGGGGGCCGGTTCCAGGGCCGACGCGGCCGGGGCGCCGTCCGTGCTCCTCGGCGGAGTCGCGCTGGACGAGCTCGAACTGGACACCGCGCGCACCCTGGTCCTCGTACAGGACAAGGATCCGGTGCTGCTGTCCGGGACCCTGCGGGAGCTGTTCGACGTACCGGCCTCCGGAGCGGTCGAGTCCGGTGCGGCTCTGGGCGCGGCCCAGTGCGCCGACGTCCTGGACGCGCTGCTGCAGTCGGCGCCGGACGGGGTCGAGGACCCGATGGACGCCCGGATCACCGAGCGCGGCCGGTCCCTGTCGGGCGGCCAGCGCCAGCGGCTCGCCCTGGCGCGCTCCCTGGCCACCGACCCGGAGGTGCTCGTGCTCGACGAGCCGACCTCCGCGGTCGACTCGCACACCGAGGCGCGGATCGCGGACGGGATCGCGGCCCTGCGCGCCGGCCGGACCACGGTGGTACTGGCGTCCTCGCCGCTGCTGCTGGACCGCGCGGACCGGGTCGTGCTCATCGACGGCGACACGGTGGCCGCCGTCGGTACCCACCGCGAGCTGCTGCAGCGCGAGCCGCGCTACCGGGCGGTCGTCACCCGCGAGACCGACGAGGAGCAGCGGCTCGGCGGGCTGGAACTGACAGAGCTGGAAGAAGCACTCACAGAGATCGAGGAATCCGCATGATCGGCGTGGCGCCGCCGGAGTACGACCCGGCGGCCCCCGAGTCGGCCGCGACCCTGCCCGTGGGCACGTCGGCGACCGTACGGGGCTATGTGCGCGGCCTGTTCCGGCGCCACCGGCGGGCCTTCGTGGCGCTGGTGGGCGTCAACGCGGCCGCGGTGATCGCCTCCATGGTCGGCCCGTACCTGCTGGGCCGGATCGTGGACGACCTCTCGGCGGGGGCGCGCGAGCTGCATCTGGAGCGTGTGGCGCTGCTGTTCGCGCTGGCGCTCGCGGTCCAGACGTTCTTCACCCGGCTGGTCCGGCTGCGCGGGGCGATGCTCGGCGAGGAGATGCTGGCCGATCTGCGCGAGGACTTCCTGGTGCGGTCGGTGGGTCTGCCGCCGGGCGTGCTGGAGCGGGCCGGTACCGGCGATCTGCTGTCACGGATCACCACCGACATCGACCGGCTCGCGAACGCCATGCGCGAGGCGGTGCCGCAGCTGGCCATCGGTGTGGTGTGGGCGGGGCTGCTGTTCGGAGCGCTCGCGGTGACCGCGCCGCCGCTGGCGCTGGCCGCGCTGGTGGCGCTGCCGGTGCTGGTGATCGGCTGCCGCTGGTACTTCAGGCGGGCGCCGTCGGCGTACCGCTCGGAGGCGGCCGGCTACGCGGCGGTCTCGGCCGTGCTCACCGAGACGGTGGACGCGGGCCGCACGGTCGAGGCGCACCGCCTCGGGCCGGAGCGGATCGCGCTGTCGGAGCGGCGGATCTCGCAGTGGGTCGCGTGGGAGCGGTACACGCTCTTCCTGCGGACGGTCCTCTTCCCGGTCATCAATGTCACCTTCGTGACGATCCTCGGCTCGGTACTGCTGATCGGCGGCTTCTGCGTGATGCGGGGCTGGATGTCGGTCGGGCAGCTGACCACGGGCGCGCTCCTGGCCCAGATGCTGGTCGATCCGATCGGTCTGATCCTGCGCTGGTACGACGAGTTGCAGGTCGCCCAGGTCTCGCTCGGCCGCCTGGTGGGGGTACGGGAGATCGAACCGGACGCAGGGGACGCGAAGGTCGCGCCCGAGGGCAGGGACGTGCGGGCCCGGGAGGTCCACTTCGGCTACCGGGAGGGCGTGGACGTCCTGCACCAGGTGTCGATGTCCGTGCCGCCGGGCACCCGGATGGCGCTGGTCGGCCCCTCGGGGGCGGGCAAGTCCACCCTGGGACGGCTGCTCGCGGGCATCTACGCGCCCCGGACCGGCGAGGTCACCCTCGGCGGGGCGCGGCTGTCGCGGATGCCCGCGGAGCGGGTGCGCGAGCACGTGGCCCTGGTCAACCAGGAGCACCACGTGTTCGTGGGCACGCTGCGGGACAATCTCCTCCTCGCGCGGACGGGCGCCGGTGACACCGAGTTGTGGGCGGCGCTGGCGGCCGTGGACGCCGACGGCTGGGCGCGGGCCATGGAGGCCGGCCTGGACACCGAGGTCGGTTCCGGCAGCACGGCGCTGACCCCGGCGCAGGCGCAGCAGATCGCGCTCGCCCGGCTGGTGCTGGCCGACCCGCACACCCTGGTGCTGGACGAGGCGACGTCGCTGCTGGACCCGCGCGCGGCACGGCACTTGGAGCGCTCGCTGGCCCGGGTGCTGGACGGCCGTACGGTCATCGCCATCGCCCACCGGCTGCACACCGCGCACGACGCGGATGTGATCGCGGTGGTCGAGGGCGGCCGGATCAGCGAACTCGGCTCGCACGACGAGCTGGTCGCGGCCGACGGGGCGTACGCGGCCCTGTGGCGGTCCTGGCACGGCTGATCCGGGCGGCGCGTGTCCGGGAGCGCCGGACGAAGGGCGGCGGGTGGGACCTGGTCCCGCCTGCCGCCCTTCGCCGTCCGGTCCCTCGGTCTCCAGAATCCGGATGGACGGCGCAGGCCGGGCGCCGCGAGCCCGGCCTGGCCTGGCCTGGCCTGGCCTGGCCGACGAGACACCCCCCGAGGGGCGGCGGACCGGCCGTGTGTCAGATGAAACCGAGGGCCGAGGCGCCGCCGAAGCCGCCGAGCAGGATGAAGACCGGCATGAGGACCTTCAGCTCCACCCAGCTGCCGGCCCGGAATCGGATCGCCTTCGGCGGACCGATCGGGTACCAGCGCTTGCCGGCGATCGGCAGCGGCCACAGGACCGGGCAGCCGGAGACGGTGAGCGCGTCGCCGATGTCGTGGACCAGGGCCCCGAGCACGATCGGCAGGCCGAGCCAGAGGTACTCCTGGCCCGGTTCGGCGAAGAGCCAGTTCGCGCCGTTGCCGGGCTGGTCGAGCACCCCGGCCAGGATCCACGCGCTGGTCGCGCCGAGCAGCCAGACCAGGACGTCGCTGGACATCCGGGCGGCCCGCCACAGCAGGCCTTCGACCGCCAGCACCAGGTGCACGAAGAGCAGGGCGAGCACACCCCAGCGGTCGGCGGTGACGGCGAGCAGGGAGGCACCGCCGCCGATGAGGACGGCCCAGAGCCAGGTGTGCGTCAGGGTGCGGTGGCCGCCGGTGCGGCGGGCGTCCTTCTTGGAGCGGGTGCCTTTGTAGACGGCGTAGGAGATCTTGTCGACCACCTCGCACACGCCTTTGGAGAGCGGGCCGAAGGCGCGCGAGATCGTCGCCGACTTGTGATCGAGGTCGGGGGCGAGGGCCGCCCCGGCGCAGATCAGTGCGCCGACGACGAGGACCGGCCAGGGCATGGGGTGTCCGGCGGCCGCGGTGGCCGCGCCCACCCCCAGCCAGGCCGCTGCCCCGGACAGTGAGTGCGCCGGACCCATCATGGTCGTTTCCCGCCCCGCTGGTGTGTGGTCGGGCCCGGTCGACTGTTTCGTCCGGGCCTCATCGACGGCACAGCGTACCGTCGGCGATCTTCGTTCCGTCCGCCGGTTCCCTGATCCGGGGGGAAGCCAGGCAAGATGGGGGGTGTGACCCTCATTGATCAGCTCCCGCCGAACGCCGACCCCGATGCCCTCTTCGAGGCTTTCTCCTCGTGGGCGGAGAACCAGGGCATCACCCTGTACCCGGCTCAGGAGGAGGCGCTGATCGAGGTCGTCTCCGGGGCGAACGTGATCCTGTCCACCCCCACCGGCTCCGGCAAGAGTCTGGTCGCGGCCGGCGCGCACTTCACCGCCCTCGCCCAGGACAAGGTGACCTTCTACACCGCCCCGATCAAGGCGCTGGTGTCGGAGAAGTTCTTCGACCTGTGCAAGCTCTTCGGCACCGAGAACGTCGGCATGCTCACCGGCGACGCCTCCGTGAACGCGGACGCCCCGGTGATCTGCTGCACCGCCGAGGTGCTGGCCTCCATCGCCCTGCGCGACGGCAAGCACGCGGACATCGGCCAGGTCGTGATGGACGAGTTCCACTTCTATGCCGAGCCGGACCGCGGCTGGGCCTGGCAGATCCCGCTGCTGGAGCTGCCGCAGGCGCAGTTCATCCTGATGTCGGCGACGCTCGGCGACATGAAGCGGTTCGAGGAGGACCTGACCCGGCGCACCGGCCGGCCCACTTCGGTGGTCCGTTCCGCGACCCGGCCAGTCCCGCTCTCGTACGAGTACGTCACCACCCCGATCACCGACACGATCACCGAGCTGCTGGAGACCCGCCAGGCCCCGGTCTACATCGTGCACTTCACCCAGGCCCAGGCGGTCGAGCGGGCGCAGTCGCTCATGAGCATCAACATGTGCACGCGCGAGGAGAAGGACAAGATCGCCGAGCTCATCGGCAACTTCCGCTTCACCACCAAGTTCGGCCAGAACCTCTCCCGCTACGTCCGGCACGGCATCGGTGTGCACCACGCCGGCATGCTGCCCAAGTACCGCCGCCTCGTGGAGAAGCTCGCGCAGGCCGGTCTGCTGAAGGTCATCTGCGGTACGGACACCCTCGGCGTCGGCGTCAACGTCCCGATCCGCACGGTGCTGTTCACCGCGCTCACCAAGTACGACGGCAACCGCGTCCGCACCCTGCGCGCCCGGGAGTTCCACCAGATCGCGGGGCGCGCCGGCCGGGCCGGCTTCGACACCGCGGGCTATGTGGTCGCGCAGGCCCCCGAGCACGTCATCGAGAACGAGAAGGCGCTCGCGAAGGCGGGCGACGATCCGAAGAAGCGCCGCAAGGTGGTGCGCAAGAAGGCTCCCGAGGGCTTCGTCGCCTGGTCGGACACGACGTTCGAGAAGCTGATCGCCGCCGACCCGGAGGCGCTGACCTCGCGCTTCAAGGTCACCAACATCATGCTGCTGTCGGTCATCGCCCGGCCGGGCGACGCCTTCCAGGCGATGCGCCACCTGCTGGAGGACAACCACGAGCCCCGCAAGGCCCAGCTGCGGCACATCCGCCGGGCCATCGCGATCTACCGCTCGCTGCTGGACGGCGGTGTGGTCGAGAAGCTCGACACCCCGGACGCGGAGGGCCGCACCATCCGGCTCACCGTCGATCTCCAGCAGGACTTCGCGCTCAACCAGCCGCTGTCCACCTTCGCCCTGGCCTCCTTCGACCTGCTGGACCCGGAGTCCCCCTCCTACGCGCTGGACATGGTCTCCGTCGTGGAGTCCACGCTGGACGACCCGCGGCAGATCCTCGCCGCCCAGCAGAACAAGGAACGCGGCATCCAGGTCGGCCAGATGAAGGCCGACGGGATCGAGTACGAGGAGCGGATGGAGCGGCTCCAGGACGTCACCTATCCCAAGCCGCTCGAAGAGCTGCTCTCGCACGCCTACGACGTGTACGCCAAGAGCCACCCGTGGGTGCGCGACCACCCGGTCTCCCCCAAGTCGATCATCCGCGACATGTACGAGCGCGCGATGACCTTCACCGAGTTCACCTCCTTCTACGAGCTGGCCCGCACCGAGGGCATCGTGCTGCGCTACCTGGCGAGCGCGTTCAAGGCGCTGGACCACACCATCCCCGACGACCTCAAGTCCGAGGACCTCCAGGACCTGATCGCCTGGCTCGGCGAGCTGGTCCGCCAGGTCGACTCCAGCCTGCTGGACGAGTGGGAGCAGCTGGCGAACCCGGAGGTGGAGACGGCGGAGCAGGCCCAGGAGAAGGCCGACCAGGTCAAGCCGGTCACCGCGAACTCGCGCGCCTTCCGCGTCCTGGTCCGCAACGCCATGTTCCGCCGGGTGGAGCTGGCCGCCCTCGACCACGTCAACGTGCTGGGCGAGCTGGACTCCGATTCCGGCTGGGACGCGGATGCCTGGGGCGAGGCCCTGGACGGGTACTGGGACGAGTACGACGACCTGGGCACCGGACCCGACGCCCGCGGCCCGAAGCTCCTGCAGATCGAGGAGGACCCGGCGCACGGCCTGTGGCGCGTCCGCCAGACCTTCGCGGACCCCAACGGGGACCATGGCTGGGGCATCAGCGCCGAGGTCGACCTGGCCGCCTCCGACGAGGAGGGCCGGGCCGTGATCCGGGTCACCTCGGTCGGTGAGCTCGGAGCGCTCTGACCGTCCGCCGTATCCCGCCGTACCCGCCCGACCCACCGGACCCGCCGGACCCGACCGTGGAGATCCTCTGATGACGAACCCCGCCGAGAGACTGGTCGATCTGCTCGATCTGGAGCAGATCGAGGTCAACATCTTCCGCGGCGCCAGCCCGCAGGAGTCCCTCCAGAGGGTCTTCGGCGGGCAGGTCGCCGGCCAGGCGCTGGTGGCCGCGGGGCGCACCGTGGAGAGCGACCGCCCGGTCCACTCGCTGCACGCGTACTTCCTGCGCCCCGGCATCCCCGGGGTGCCGATCGTGTACCAGGTGGAGCGGGTGCGCGACGGGCGGTCCTTCACCACGCGCCGGGTCACCGCTGTCCAGCAGGGCAAGACGATCTTCAATCTCACCGCCTCCTTCCATCAACCGGAGGAGGGCGGCATCGAGCACCAGCTGCCTCCTCACCACGTTCCTCATCCGGACACGCTCCCCAAGCTCGCGGACGAGATCCGCGAGCACCTGGGGGCGCTGCCGGAGGCGCTGGAGCGGATGGCCCGCCGCCAGCCCTTCGACATCCGGTACGTCAACCGGCTCCGCTGGACTCCCGAGGAGCTCAAGGGATCCGATCCCCGCAGCGCGGTGTGGATGCGCGCGGTCGGTCCGCTGGGCGACGACCCTCTCATCCACACCTGCGCCCTCACCTACGCGAGCGACATGACCCTCCTCGACGCCGTGCGCATCCCGGTGGAACCCCTGTGGGGCATGCGCGGTTTCGACATGGCCTCGCTGGACCACGCCATGTGGTTCCACCGGCCCTTCCGGGCGGACGAGTGGTTCCTGTACGACCAGGAGTCGCCCATCGCGCACGGTGGCCGGGGCCTGGCCCGGGGCCGCATCTACGACGTGGAGGGCAGGCTCCTGGTCTCCGTGGTCCAGGAGGGCCTCTTCCGTCCCTACCACGCCAAGCCGTCCGAGCCCGCCCCGGAGAACTGAGCACACCCATGCCCACCCCTGCCGTCCCCTGCCCCTGCGGGCTGCCCGCCAGCTACCCGGAGTGCTGCGGCCCCTTCCACTCCGGTGCTCGCCCGGCACCCACCGCCGAGCGGCTGATGCGCTCCCGGTTCAGCGCCTTCGCGGTCGGCGACACCGCCTACCTGCTGCGCTCCTGGCACCCCGCCACCCGTCCGGACCGCCTCGACCTGGATCCCGAACAGCGCTGGGAGCGGCTGGAGATCCTCGCCACCGAGCGCGGCGGGATGTTCGAGACGGAGGGCTCGGTGGAGTTCCGCGCCCACTACCGCGAGGGCCGGCACACCGGCTCGCTGCACGAGCACAGCAGCTTCTCCCGCGAGGCCGGGGCCTGGGTCTACGTCGGCCCCCTCTCCCCCGTCGACTTCGACTGACCCCGCGCCCCCGCCAGGGCGAAGTCCAGGCTGGTGCGGTACCAGCGGACCTCGTCCGGCGGGCCGGCCGTCAGCAGCCCCGCCGCCACCGCGGCCGCCGCCGGAACCTGCGGGTGCCCGTACGGCGGGGGCGGACCGAGGGCGGCCAGGACGATCCGCTCCGCCGGGTCGGGCACGGCCTCCAGCAGCTCACCCTCGGGGAGTACGGAAGCCAGTACGGCGGCGCGCTCCCACGGGTCGGCGGTTCGTCTCAGCAGCAGCCCGACATGCCGCCCGCGCCACTTGCGCGGCCGCTGATCCGCCCTGGCCGCCATCAGCTCCCGGTCCGCCGGGGACGCGATCCCGCGCAGCATTCCCGGCTCCCGCGCGGCGAAGCTCCGTAGCTCCGCGGTCAGATAGAGCCACACCACGGCCCGGTACCGGTTGATCCGGTAGCCGACCGGGGTCACGTGCCCGCAGCGCGCGAGCCGTGTGAACCGGCTCGGGCCGACTCCCACCACCTCGGCCGCGGCCTGCGCCCCGGCCACCGTCTCGACCCGCTCGCGCAGCGCGCCCGGCGGGCCCGCCACCGACCTGACCCGGTCCAGCTCGGCCCGTGCGTAGCGCGCGGCCCCGGCGAGTGTGCGCGGCCCGGCCCGCACGATCCCCAGCTGGACGGCCCTGGCGAACTCGCTTCGGCTCAGCCCCAGTTCCTCCGCGGCCTGCGCGCCGCCCACCAGCACGTCCGCACCGCCGCCGGCCGCACCGCCGCCGGCCGCAGCCCCGCAGGCCGCATCGCCGCCGGTCACATCGCCACCGGTCACACCATCCCGAAGTGCGGTCCCCATGTACGTCATCACGGTCCTCCCCCACGAGCAATGATTACTCTGTGTGAAGACCGTAACTCAGCGCAATGACACCCCGCGAGGCCTGTGGACAACTTCCCGAGCGGCGCCGAAGCCGGCCCGGCTCAGCCGCCGGTGATGCGCCGCTCCGCCACACCCAGGTGCTCGCCCACCCGGTTGACCAGCAGCGTCATCTCGTACGCGACCTGACCGATGTCGGACTCGGCGGCGCTCAGCACGCACAGGCTGCTGCCCGCGCCCGCCGCCATGACGAAGAGCGCTCCCTCGTCGTACTCGACCATCGTCTGCCGCACCTCACCGGCCCGGAAGTGGCGGCCGGACCCCTTGGCAAGGCTCTGCAGACCGGCCGCGACGGCCGCCAGGTGTTCGGCGTCCTCCCGCGCCAGCCCCGCGCTCGCCCCCGTGACCAGGCCGTCGTTGGACAGCACCACCGCGTGCCGCACCTGCTGGACCCTGCGCGTCAGGTCGTCCAGCAGCCAGTCCAGTTGCTTGTCCAGTGCCATTCCCGGCCCCTCCCCGTTGACGTCGGCCACGTGGCCGCGCCCCACCCCTCGTACTTGTGCCGCAAGCCTTCCCCACCAGCGCCTTTCGGGCAAGGAGGATGTCCCCATGGCGAAGAAGATGACTCAAGAGGAATGGCGGGCGTTCGTCTCGCACTCGACCCGCACCGGAAAGCTCTCCACCGTGCGTGAGGACGGAAGTCCGCACATCGCTCCCATTTGGTTCGTACTCGACGGCGATTCCTTCGTTTTCAACACCGGAAAGGACACCGTCAAGGGACGCAACCTCGCCCGCGACGGCCGGGTCGCGCTCTGCGTGGACGACGACCGGCCGCCCTTCTCCTTCGTCGTCCTCCAGGGCCGCGCCGAGATCAGCGGGTACACCGACGGCGCCGACGAGCTGCTCACGTGGGCAACCCGGATCGGCGCCCGCTACATGGGCGAGGAACAGGCCGAATCCTTCGGACGCCGCAATGCAGTCCCGACCGAACTCCTCGTCAGGGTCCGGATCGACAAGGTGATCGCCCTCGCCGGTATCGCCGAATGACCAGCCCCTGAAGCCCGATCCCTGACCCCGATGCCGCCGACCGGGCCGGTTCACACGGAGTCGGCCTGCGGCTCCACCGAGTCCAGCAGCCGGGCGGTGTGCACCCGCCCGGCGTACTCGACCAGCCTGATCAGCACTTCCTTCCCCGAGTCCCGGTCCCGTGCGTCACACAGCACCACCGGCGTCCCCTGTTCCAGGTCCAGGGCCCGCGAGACGTCGTGCGCCCCGAACCGCCGGGCGTCCGTGAAGCAGTTGACGGCCACCACGAAGGGGATGCGCCGGTGCTCGAAGTAGTCCACCGCCGGAAAACAGTCCTCCAGCCGCCGCGTGTCGGCGAGTACCACCGCGCCCAGCGCGCCCTGCGACAGCTCGTCCCACAGAAACCAGAACCGGTCCTGCCCCGGCGTGCCGAACAGGTACAGGGACAGCCCGGACCGGATGGTGATCCGCCCGAAGTCCATGGCCACCGTGGTGGTCGTCTTCTGGGCCACGCCGCCGGTGTCGTCGACCAGTTCACCCGCCTCGCTCAGCTGTTCCTCCGTCCGCAGCGGCCGGATCTCGCTGACCGCGCCCACCAGCGTGGTCTTGCCCACCCCGAATCCGCCCGCCACCAGGATCTTCAGTGCGAGTGCGGCCAGTTCGGGATCCTCCTCGGGACCGGGATCCGCGCCCGGGGCCGGTCCGGCAGATCGGTCGTCATGCTGTCCCATCAAAGTGCTCTCAATCCCTCGATGACTTCACGCAGAATCCGCTCGTCCGGCAGTTGTGCGGGCGGTACGGGCCGGCTGACCTTGACGTGCCCGCCCTCCAGCAGGTCCCCGAGGAGCACCCGCACCACCCCCACGGGCAGGTCCGCGTCGGCGGCGAGTTCGGCCACCGACTGTGTCTCGGACCGGCAGAGTCCGAGCAGTGCCCGGTGTTCGGGGCCCAGCAGGGACTCGGCCGCCTCGTCCGTACCCGCCGGATCGACCGCGACCAGCGCGATCAGGTCGAAGCGGACCCCGTGGGGTCCCGGCTTCGTACGCCCGCCGGTCATGGCGTAGGGACGGACGAGCGGGCCCGCGTCGGCGTCGTACCACTGGCCGTTCATGTGCCGGACCGCCGCCCTCAGCCGGCGGCCGGCGGGCGCGCCGCGAACCGGGGCGGGGTGTAGAGGTGCTCGCCGACCCGCTTCACCAGCCGGGCCATCTCGTAGGCGATCAGGCCGATGTCGGCGCTGGCGGCACTGAGCACGGCCAGGCAGGAGCCGTCGCCGGCGGCCGCGACGAAGAGGAAGCCTTCGTCCATCTCGACCATCGTCTGGCGCACGCCCCCGGCGTGGAAGTGCCGGCCCGCGCCCTTGGCCAGGCTGTGGAAGCCGGAGGCCACCGCGGCCAGGTGCTCGGCGTCCTCCCGGCTGAGCGCGCTGGAGGCGCCGACCGCCAGGCCGTCGTTGGAGAGGACCACGGCGTGCCGGACCTCCCGGACCCGGAGCACCAGGTCGTCGAGCAGCCAGTCCAGTTCGCCGGACCTGCGGCCGCCGTCGAGGTCGATCCTTTGGTGTTCGATCATCACACTTCTCCTTCGCTGCCTGCGTGAGGGGAGTTCTCCTGGGCGCCGCGGACCCAGCCGGCCCGGTAGGCCGCCATCCGGTCCCGGGCCTGCTCCGGGCTGCGGCCCGGCGGCTCCTCGGGGAGGCGGGATGCGGCCGGGGCCTTCGGGGCGGGGGCCTCCCGAAGCTGCGGGGCGAGACTGGCCTGGCGCACCCGGCGCGGCAGTTCCGTCACCGAGGCCGGGGGCACAGCGGCCGGGGGCACAGCGGCCGTCTGCGTACGGGTGCCTGCGCCGCCGGGGCCGCCGCGCGGCCGGAGCGAAGCCACCGGGGCCGGGCGCGGCTCCTCGCGTACGGGGTGCGGTGCCGGGGCCGGAGCCGGGGTCAGCGCGTCCTCCCGTACGACGGTCATGGCGGGTGGCTGTTCCGCCTTCCCGCCCGCCTTCCCGCCCGCCTTCGGTGCCTGGACGGAGGACCGCACCGAGGACGGGGACGGGGCTCGGCCCGAAGCGGGAGCCGATGGCTCCGGGCGGGGCGCCGGGTCGGATTCCGCGGCCACGGCGGAGCCTGGAGTCATGGCGGAGCCCGGGATCGAGCCGTGGGCGGAGGCAGAGGCAGAGGCAGGCGATCCGGCGGGGGCGCCGGCCGCGATCGCGCCCTGGAGCATGGAGTTGGGCAGCAGCACCACCGCGGTGGTGCCGCCGTAGGGCGACGTGCGCAGGTGCACCTTCACTCCGTGGCGGGCCGAGAGGCGGCTGACCACGAAGAGCCCGAGCCGGTCGCTGTCGAAGAGGTCGAGGGATTCGGACTGCTCGATACGGCGGTTGGCGTCGCCGAGGGTGTCGGGGCCCATACCGAGTCCGCGGTCCTCGACCTCCAGGACGTAGCCGGTGCCGACGGGCTCACCGCTGACCCGGACCTTGGTGTGCGGCGGTGAGAACTGGGCCGCGTTCTCGATGAGTTCGGCGAGCAGATGGGTGAGGTCGGCGACGGCGCCCCCGACCACGGCGGCTTCCGCGAGCTGCCGGACCTCGATCCGCGGGTAGTCCTCGATCTCGGAGACGGCGGCCCGCACGACGTTCGTGAGGGGGACCGGCATCCGCCAGGCCCGGCCCGGGGTGGCGCCCGACAGGATGATCAGGCTTTCCGCGTGCCGGCGCATCCGGGTGGTCAGGTGGTCGAGGCGGAAGAGGTCACCGAGCTCGTTCGGGTCGTCGGCGCGCCGCTCCATCGAGTCGAGCAGGGTGAGCTGCTTGTGTACGAGGACCTGGCTGCGGCGGGCGAGGTTGACGAAGACCCCGGAGATCCCGCTGGCGAGTTCCGCCCGTTCGACGGCGGCGCTGAGCGCGGCCCGGTGGACGGTGTGGAGCGCCTCGCCGACCTGGGTGATCTCGTCCTCGGCCGGTGGCCCGGGCGGGGTCTCGGCAGCGACGTCGATCTCCTGGCCGGCGCGCAGCCGGTCCATCGCCTGCGGGAGTTTGCGGTGGGCGATCTCCAGGGCGGTGTTGCGCAGCGAGACGAGTTCGACGACCAGCGCCCGGCCGATCCGGACCGAGATGACGAGGGAGGCGGCGACGGCCGCCAGGCCCAGCAGCACGGCGGCCCCGGCCGGGGTGAGCGCCCCTTCGGCGAACGGGTCGGCCCGGTCGGCGGCCGCGGCGTGTGCGGCCGTCTCGACCTCTCGCATCGAGGAGGCGATCCCGTTGTGGGCGGCCTCCCATCCGGCGGGCACCCCGCGGCTCTCCTTGGAGGTGCCTGCGGCCAGCGCCCGGTCCTCGGCACCGGTGAGGTCGGCGTAGGCGGCGCTCTTGGCTGCGGACTGCCAGACAGCTTCCTGTGCGGCGGGGAGGTCACGGGCTGCGGAGTCGGTGAGCGCGCGGCGGGACTCGACGGCGCCGGTCAGCTGCCGAAGCGTTTCGGCGGTGCGCGGGCCGGGGGTGGCGAGCAGCGCGTCCTCCCGGGACAGCAGTTCCGCGGCGCGGGAGAATTCGAGCAGGACCCGGGCGTCGGGGCCGAGTTCGGCCTTCTCCCCGCCGGTCAGCGCGCCGCCCACGGCGAAGGCGGAGTCGACCACGCGGGTGTAGATGGTGTAGGCGGCCTCGGGAGTGGCACGGCGGTCGGTGATGTCCTTGCGCGACGGGCCCAGGCCTTCGACGGCGGCTACGAACGCCTCCAGCCGGACCACGATGTCGGAGCGGTAGTCGCCGGAGTCGGCGACGGTGTGCTGGTCACCGAGCCGCAGCCGCTGCACGGCGGCGTCGGTCCGGCGGGCCTGCTGGTCGAGGGCGCCCGGGTCGGAGGCGGGGTCGGCGAGCAGACGGACGGCGGCGCGCCGTTCGGCCTGGAGCTCGGTGACGGCGGCGGCGACCGGCGTGCGTATCTCGGTGTCGACCTGGTGGACGCGGCTGAGCCGGGCCATGTCCTGGGCGGTGTTGACGGTGGCGAAGGCCCAGAGGGCGAGGAGCGAGACGACCGGGACCATCAGGAGCGAGACGATCTTCGCGCGGACGGTGGCGGGGCGCAGCCGCAACCGCGGCCGGGGTCCGCTCGTGCCCGCGGCGGGCGGGTGGGGCCGCTGGTCCCGGAGCTCCGCCGGTTCCTCGGCCGGCGGCCCTGCGTGGGCCCGGCGGCCGCGTGCCGGGGGCGCGGGCAGCCGCGGCGCCGCTGCTTCCGGTTTCCTGCGGGGTGTGCGCATGGGCTCCTCGTTCCGGGCGGTGCCTACGGGTGCGGTGGGGCGGGTGAAGCGATGGGGCAGGTGAAACGGTGTGGCGGGTGGGGCGGTGAGGCAGTTGGGCTGATGCGGCGGGTGGGGTGCGGCGGGTGGGGTGCGGCGGGTGGGGTGATGCGGCCGCGGCCATGGCCCGTACGCAGCGGTGCGGTGCCGCAGGATCGGCCCGGTACACGGACTGGCGGTGCGTGCGATCAGTGCACGGTCACGGTGTGCTCCCCCAGGTGCCGGGCCGAAGCGGAGGCGGCGCGCTCGTCGACCGTCGGGGACAGCGCGACGAAGGCGGCGGTGATGAACAGGTAGGAGCCCAGCCCGACGGCGAGCGGGAAGATGAACTGCATGGCCGTGGCGCCGGGCAGGACCGCGTCCGAGGGGCTGACGCTGACGGCGACGGCCATCATCCCCGTGTAGTGCATGCTGCTCACGGCGGCGCCCATGACGAGCGAGGCGACGGCGACCGCCACCGGTGACTTGATGTTGAGCGCGGCCCACAGGGCGGCGGTCGCCGCGATCACGGCGATGGCGACGGAGAGTCCGACGGTGAGCGGATCGTAGGAGACGTCGCCGTGCAGACGCAGGGCCGCCATGCCCAGGTAGTGCATGCTGGCGACGCCGAGTCCGGTGGTCAGGCCCCCCAGAACGAGGGACCGGCCGCGCTCCTTTCCGTAGCCGACGGCGAAGACTCCGGCGCCGACGACCAGCACGGCGACGAACAGGCTGAGGATCGTGAGCGGCACGTCGTAGTGGATCTCGGTGCCCGTGACCTCGAAGCCGAGCATCGCGACGAAGTGCATGGTCCAGATGCCGGTGCCGATGGCGGAGGCCGCGGTGAGGAGCCAGTTGCGGCGGGAGGCTCCGGTCGTGGCGAGCGCGCGGACGGTGCAGCGCAGCCCGAGGGCGGCGCCGATCGATGCCATCACATATGACAGCGCGGGTGTCAGCCACCCATAGGCGGCGTGGTCCAGATGTCCCAGGTGTCCCATGGCCACGGGACGCTAGTCCGGGTGAGGGCGCGAACAGGGGGCGCATTTCGAAAGCCGCTGGAACTGCTGGAATATGACAGAGCTACGTTCATCTCCGATCGCACCACGTGCCACCTTGCGCACGGTCCGCAGGAACACGAGCCTGAGCGGGTGGGGGATCATGGGCACATGAGCGACGACCACACAGACGTGCAGGAGTTCTTCGGGGCGCGCGCGGCCGACTGGGACCGCAGGTTTCCCGGGGACGGGCCCGCGTTCACCACCGCCGTGGCCGAGTGCGGACTGCGGCCCGGAGACCGCGTGCTCGATGCGGGCTGCGGCACCGGGCGGGCCATGACCGCGCTGCGCGCCGCCGTCGGACCCGCCGGGACCGTGCTCGGCGTGGACCTCACCCCGCAGATGCTGGCCGCCGCGCGGCGGGCGGGGCGGGACGCCGAGGGCGCGCTGCTGCTCGCCGACGTGGCCCGGCTGCCGCTGGGCGACGAGGTGCTCGACGCGGTGTTCGCCGCGGGGCTCATCGCCCACCTGCCCGACCCGGGGGCGAACCTGCGCGAGCTCGCCCGCGTGGTCCGCCCCGGTGGCGGGCTCGCACTCTTCCACCCGATCGGGCGAGCGGCCCTCGCCGCGCGCCACGGCCGCGAGCTGACCCCGGAGGACATGCGGGCCGAGCACAACCTCGGCCCGCTGCTGACCGGTTCGGGCTGGGACATGGCCTCGTACGCCGATGACGAGGACCGATTCCTCGTGCTGGCCGTACGACGCCCCTGAATACATCCGTACGTCGGCCCCATGCCCGGGGTCCGCGGAGGTGACCGGGATCAGGCCGGAGGCTGGGCCTCGGCTCCGGCGGGCCGGCGGGGATGCGGAACGGGGCAGCCACCCGAGCCGGGCACGGGGAACGTGCCGAGCTCACCCACGTCGTAGCCGTCCGGATAGCCCTTGATCTCCGGGTTCTGGCGGGCGTAGTGCGGGGCCCGGCGCGGGGGCAGGAGCCGGACCGCGCGGCCGCGCAGCCACAGGGCGCCCTGGACGAGGCGCCGGACCGGGGCGCGCGGGGGCTCGTACCGGAAGGCGCCCAGCAGCGACTCGTCCAGGAGGGCGAGACTCGCGCGCCGCACGGCGGGGGCGACCGGCGCCGGATACCAGGAGGCCATGAGGTCGAGGGTGGCGTCGGCGACCTTGCGGGCGCCTTCGTCCCAGTCGAAGTGGGCCTCCTCGTAGGCGTCGAGGGCGGCTTCGAACTCCTCGTAGGAGCCCGGGATGTCCGTGATGCCCAGGTGGCGGCCGAGGGTGGCGTAGTAGTTCGCGCAGGCCCGGCGCTCGTGGTGGGTCAACGGACGCCAGCCGTAGACGTCCAGCCAGCGCGCCGGAATCACCACGAAGGTGCTCAGGACGTACCGCATGTCCTCGTTCGAGATGTCGTAGCTGCGGTGCATCTGGTTGACACGGCGGATGGCGGTGCGCGCGGTGTCGCTCTCGAAGCCGTGCTCGACGACCGCGTCCAGGAGCAGCGCGGTGTCGTCGTAGCGCTTCTGGGTCCGGTCGGTGAACTCGGCTGTCTCGGCCAGCAGGCCACCGATGCTCGGGACGGCGTAGGTCCGGAACAGGGCGAGTTCCAGGGCGCGGCTGAAGTCCCAGGGGAACTCGTAGGTGGCGGTGAGCCTGTAGATGGCGAGGAAATCCTTGTCGGGATCGAGACGGAGGATCTCCCTCAGCCGATCGTAACGCTGCACCAGGTGTCCCTTTCTGTGGCGGGTTCCCAACTCTACGTGCAGGTAGCAGCCTTGGAAATCGTGTCCCGCAAGCTCTCGACGGGCGGGTTACCCGCTGGTTAAGGTGCGCCGACGAGAGAGCTACCAGGAGGCCAGGTGTCCGACGACGAGGGTGGCGGCTCGCTGTATGTGCTGACCGCTGTGCTGCTGACCCCGGCGCAGTTCCCCGGCATTCTGGGCGACGACTTCCCCGAGGCCTGCTCCCTGCTGGGCGTGGCGCCGAACGGGGAGGGGTACGGGCTGGTGCTCGGCCAGGACGAGGAGGGCGCGCGCTGGACGGTCGTCGTGGACGACGTCTCGCTCGTCGCGACGGCCATCGCCTCCTGGGACTGCGGGATGGAGTACGACCTGTCCCCTGACGAGCGGACGATCGTGGTCTCGCTGGCGGGCTGGCCGCTGGAGTTGTCGGTGGCCGCGTCCGGAATCCCGGAGCCGCACGATCCTGAGCAGGGAGCGGACGGTACGGGGCGGGTCCCGCTCGCCCCGCCCTCGGCGGACGCCTGGGGTCCGGTGCAGCGGCGGATGGGCGCGGACCAGATCGCGCGGGAGTGGGCGGACTGGCGGGAGCGCGTGGCCACGGACGGCGGGGCGGCGGCCGCCGCGCACCCCGGGCTCGCGCGGGCGCTGGAGGAGGCCGTGGCGTACACGAAGACCCCGCCACCGCCCGGCCGGGTGCGGTCCTCGTTCGCCGGCGAGGGGGCCCGGACCCTGCGGGTGGACGGGCCCGGCTGGTCGCTCGTGGCGCGCACCGGCGAGGCGGCCTTCGTCCTGCTGGACGAGGAACCGGGCGAGGTGCTCACGGTCCCCCACGAGGGGGACTCGGAACAGCCGGACCTGCCCGACCTGCCGGACCTGCTGACGGCGCTGGACCGCATCGCGGTCCGCCCGTCGTGAAGACAAGCCGGAGCGGGCGCCGGCGGTGACGGCTGGGACGGCGGCGACGGCGGCGGCGGCGATAGCCAATAGCGGCGGCGACGGCATCGGCCCTGATGCGCGACCCATACCGGGCGGTTAGTCGGTAACCGGTCTCCGGGCGCGAACCGTTCCGACCCCTCGGCAATCGAAAAGAACCGGCCAAGAGGGCCGGAAATAGCTCTGGATCCCCTTCCTCCGGAATGATCGAATCGGCCAGTCAAGCGGCTCGAAGGTGCGCACCTCCCACCCGCGCCCATTTCACGACGGAGGCCATTCTTGAATTCCATGTCCTACCTGGACCTGCACCGGGAAGTCTCGCAGGACATCGACGCGGAGATCGACACCGCGCTGGAGCGGCTCGGCCCGGCGGCGGGCACGACCAGGAACTCAGTGGCCAAGCTCTTGGAGCACCGCAAACTGAGACATCCCCTCTCGGTGCTGCCGCTCCTCACACACGCCATGGAGACCGGCAATCCGAGGCCGGCCATTCCACTGTCCGCCGTCCACCTGCTGTGGTGGACCTCGGCCTGCTATCTCGACGACCTGACGGACGCCAACGGCGCCTCCATCCCCGGCGAGCTCAGCGAGAACGAGGCACTGCTCACATCCGTCATCACGGGGAACTCGCTCCCCATCCAGATCCTCCTCGCGCAAGATCTCCCGGAGTCGGCGCGCGGCGCGCTGATAACCGAGATCGTGAATGGCTGGATCATCAGTGTCGACGGCCAGATCGACGACATGCGCAGGGACATCTTCAGCGCCTCGCGGAAATCGGTGGCCGACACGTACCGCAGAAAGTCCGGTGCGCCCTTCGGAATGATCACGGCAATGGCCGCGATATTCTCGGGAACAACGACCGAGAAGGTGGAGCTGTGGCGTGAATTCGGCTACGTCTTCGGCATCCTTTGGCAAATGTTCAACGACCAGGAAGACATCCTGTCCGGCCGCAACGAGGACCTGCTCAACGGCACGGTGACCTATCTCCTCGCCTCCGTCATCGAGGACGCCTCGCCCGATTCCCGGGCCCGCATCCTGGGCCTGCGCGCCGCTGCCGGGCGCTCGCAGCAGGCCAGAGCGGAACTTGAGGGACTGCTGCGGACGCCCGCCGCCCTCGACCGGTACCGGGCGGAGATCGACGCGTTCCGCGCCGAGGGGTACCGGATCCTGGACGAACTGGGCGGCGACGAGACCTACTCGCCGATGCTCCGGCACCTCGTGGACCACGCGTCCCAGATGCTGCTCGAAGCGGACCTCGACCTGTCCGTCGTGAGCGGTGCCGCCTGACCCGGCCGCCGCCCGGGCGGGCCACACCTTTCGGGGCTCACCGCCACAGGACAGGCACGCCCCCGAGTCCCGCCGCGCGGCCATGCCCGCCGGGCTCCGCACCGATGCCGGAGCCCGGCCGCCCCGCCGGGCGACCGCGCGGCGGCCACGGTCAGCGGCCGATCTGCTTCCTGGATATACCCCGCAGCCGACGCCGCTGGGAGGAGTCCAGCAGGAGGTAGGCGGCGACCGGCGCGCCGATCAGGACCAGCAGCCCCGCCCAGAACCCCACGGTCCAGAACAGCACGACGGCTGCCACGACTCCGGCAACCGCGATCTTTCCGCTCGTGGACATCTGCGGACACCTCCTTCTGCCGTCGACCAACTACTACCCGCTCAACGTGCCGTCGAGACCAGGCGTTCCCCGACACCCGAACGTTCTTCGAAGTGACCCGGGGCAAGGCCCCGCCCACACCGTCGGGCGCCCTCGGTGGGGTACGCTCGGCCACCCCGTACCCGGTAGTCAAGTTTGAGGAATGCGTGCTCTCCGAGATCTCCGGCCTCATCCACCACCACTCCGCCGTGTTCCTTCCCGCCGACCCGGCCCGCGGCGGCCGGATCGCCCTCTGGCGGACCGACGGCAAGACGCCCGGCGCCCATGCCGGTGCCGGCGCCTCATCCCGCACCGGCAGCTCGGAGGAGCTCACCGTCATCACCCCCGGCCTGCGCCGGGCCACCGTGGTCGCACGCGTCCTGTCCGTGGATGAAGCCCTGCCCCTGCTCACCCGCGCCCGGTCCGCCGCAGCCGAGGCCCAGGCGGGCGCCGCCGCAGCCGAGGCCCAGGCGGGCGCCGCCGCAGCCGAGGCCGGAACCGCCGACCCGACCGACGGAACCGGGGGCTCCGCCACGGCGTTCTGGGGCGCCGCCGCACTGCTCGCCCTGCGCTTCGCCGCACGCGGACAGCTCCTTCCCGGGCTGAGCCCCGCCGGCCACGACGCCTGGCGGATCGGGCCGCTGCAGGCCGCCGACCTCGACGAGGTCCGGGAACTGGCCGCCGCCATGCCGCCCGCCGCCCACTGCGTGCCGCTGAACGCCGACGGGCCGCCCCGGCTGCCCGCGCCGGAACCGCTGCTGCGGGCCTTCCTCGACGCCGTCGCCGACACCCTCCCCCGCTCCCCCGCCGCGCCGGCGGCCGCCGGTGGCCCCGCCTACGCCGACCGCCCGCCGCAGCTCCACCCCGAACTGCGCGGCTGGGCCGCCGAGGTGGCCGCCGGCCATGACACCGGAGTGCGGATCTCCCTGCGGATCGAACTCGACCGAGTTCTCGACCCGGCCGCGGAACAGCACCCCGAAGCCGCCCCCGCCTTCCGGGCCGTCCTTCAGATGCACAGCCTGGCCGACGCCGCCCTCGTCGCCGATGCCGCCGACGTCTGGGCCGGATCAGGCGCCGCCGCGCGCGCCTTCCCGCCCGGGGCCCGGATGGACGCCCTCCGCGCCCTGCGCCGCGCCTCCCGGCTGTGGCCCCCGCTCACCCCGCTGCTGGGCGCGGCCGTCCCGGACGCGGTCGAACTCGCCGACGAGGAGGTCACGGAGCTGCTCGGCGAAGCCGCCGCCGCCCTGGCCGCCGACGGGGTCCAGGTGCACTGGCCGCGCGGGCTCCGGCGGGACCTGAGCGCGCGGGCCGTCCTCGGCTCCCCCGACGACACGACCGCGAGCGCCCGCCCCTCCGGTCTGCTCTCCCCCGGCGCCCTGCTCTCCTTCAGCTGGCGCCACGCCCTCGGCGACCAGGGCGATCTCACCCGCGCCGAACTCGACCGTCTCGCCGAGGCGAAACGCCCCCTGGTCCGGCTGCGCGACCAGTGGGTCCTGGTCGATCCCGCCGAAGCCCGCCGGGCCCGCGCCCGCCAGGGCCGTGAGATCGCGGCCGCGGACGCGCTGGCCGCCGTACTCACCGGGTCGGCGGAGATCGACGGCAAGCGGGTCGACGTAGAGGCCACCGGTCCGCTGGAAGGGCTGCGCGCGCGCCTCGCCGACGAGCCGCAGGAGGCCGCCGACGCCCCGGCCGACGCCCTCGGCGCGCCGCCGGAGCTGCGGGCCACCCTGCGCGACTACCAGCTGCGCGGCCTGCGCTGGCTGGCCCGGATGACCTCGCTCGGCCTCGGCGCCTGCCTCGCCGACGACATGGGCCTCGGCAAGACCGTCACCCTCATCGCACTCCACCTGCACCGCAACCGGCCCGAGAACCCCGCCACCGCCGGACCCACCCTGGTGGTGTGCCCGGCCTCGCTGCTGGGCAACTGGCAGCGGGAGATCGAGAAGTTCGCCCCCGGCACCCCCGTACGCCGCTTCCACGGCGCGGGCCGCAGCCTCGCCGGGCTCACGGGGCACGCTGGGCAAGCAGGGCAAGCAGGGCAAGCAGGGGGATTCGTCCTCACCACCTACGGCACCATGCGCCTGCACGCGCCCGAACTCGCCGCCACCGGCTGGGGCATGGTCGTGGCCGACGAGGCCCAGCACGTCAAGAACCCGCGTTCCTCCACCGCCAAGGCCCTGCGTACCATCCCGGCCGCGGCCCGCGTGGCCCTGACCGGCACCCCCGTCGAAAACGACCTCGCCGAGCTGTGGGCCATCCTCGACTGGACCACCCCCGGGATCCTCGGCCGCCTCGGCACCTTCCGGTCCCGCTACGCCGACCCCGTCGAGAGCGGCCGCGACCCGCAGGCCGCCGCCCGGCTGTCCGCGCTCGTGCGGCCGTTCCTGCTGCGCCGCAAGAAGTCCGACCCCGGCATCGCGCCCGAGCTGCCGCCCAAGACCGAGACCGACCACACCGTCGCCCTCAGCAGCGAACAGACCTCGCTCTACGAGGCGGTCGTACGCGAGACCCTCGCCGCGATCTCGGAGGCGGACGGGATGGAGCGGCGCGGTCTGGTGGTCAAGCTGCTGACCTCCCTCAAGCAGATCTGCAACCACCCGGCCCACTACCTGCGGGAGCACGGCCCGGCGGAACGCGGCGCCCGGGAGGCCGGTGGCGGTGGTGGCGACGGCGCCCGCTCCGGAAAGCTGGAGCTGCTCGACGAACTCCTCGACACGATCCTGGCCGAGGGCGGCTCGGTCCTCGTCTTCACCCAGTACGTGGCGATGGCCAGGATCCTGGAGAAGCATCTGGCCGGCCGCGGGATCGCCTCGCAGTTCCTGCACGGCGGGACGCCGGTGCCGCGCCGTGAGGAGCTCGTCGACCGTTTCCAGGCGGGCGAGGTCCCCGTGTTCCTGCTGTCCCTGAAGGCGGCGGGCACCGGGCTGAACCTCACCCGGGCCGGGCACGTCATCCACTTCGACCGCTGGTGGAACCCGGCCGTCGAGGAACAGGCCACCGACCGCGCCTACCGCATCGGCCAGACCCAGCCCGTACAGGTCCACCGGATCATCGCCGAAGGCACCGTCGAGGACCGGATCGCACAGCTCCTGGCCCGCAAACGCGCCCTCGCCGACGCCGTCCTCACGGGCGGCGAGGGCGCGCTGACCGAACTGACCGATGCCGAACTGGCCGAACTCGTGGCGCTGCGCCCGACCCGCGCGGGGAGTGAGCGATGAACACCCGGGATCCGTACGAGAAGACCTTCCCGGCCGTGGCGCCCACCCGCGGCCGCGGCTTCGCCGACACCTGGTGGGGCCATGCCTGGCTGCGCGCCCTGGAGGACAGCGCGCTCGACGGGACGCAGGTCAAGCAGGGTCGCCGGTACGCGCGCTCGGGGGCGGTCGGCGCGGTGTCGGTACGCCCCGGCGGGCTCACCGCGGTGGTGCGCGATCCGGACGGGACGGCGCACCGGACGGACGTGCTGGTGCAGGAGTTCACGGAAGCGGAATGGGACCGCCTGCTGAATCTGGCCGCCGCGGAGGCCGGGTACATCGCGGCGCTGCTCGACCGGGAGGTGCCGCCGGAGCTCGCCGAGGACGCGGCCGCGGCCGGGGTGGAGCTGCTGCCCGGCATCGGGGACCTCGATCCGCGCTGCGACTGCGGCGAGTGGGACCACTGCCGGCACACGGCCGCGCTCTGCTACCAGGTGGCCCGGCTGCTGGACCAGGACCCCTTCGTGCTGCTGCTCCTGCGGGGCCGGGGCGAGCGCGAGCTGGTGGACGAACTGGCGCAGCGGAGCACGGCGGAGGCAGCAGGACATGCTCCGCGAACGCCCGCCGAGGAGGGGGTCCCGGCGGCGGAGGTCTTCGCGGCGGGCGCCGTCCTTCCTGCCCTGCCCCCGGTGCCGGGCCTGCCACAGGCGCCGGGCCAGCCGCCGTCGCTGGACACGGAGGTCGAACCGGAACCACATCTCGACGTGGACGCGGTGGAGTTCCTGGCCCAGGCGGCCGCGGCCGAGGCCCACCGGCGGCTCGCGGAGGCGCTGGCTCCGGGACACGCCGATCGCGCCCCGGCGACCCCTCTCACGCGCGCCGAAGACGCCGTACGACTCACAGCCGGGGCTCATGACTTCCGGGTCCGTTCCCGCCTGGCGGCGGCTACCGGGCGCAGCCGGGCCGACATGGAACTGGCCGTACGCGCCTGGGGCTTCGGCGCGGCCCCGGGCCTCGCGGCGCTGGAGGACGACTGGACGCCGGACCGGAGCACACTGGCCCGTGCCCGTGCGGCCCTGGCCGCGGCGTGGGCGGAGGGCGAGGCGCCGGTGCTCCGCCGGGTCCGCGCCCGCTGGACGCAGGCGGGCACCGGCCGCCAGCTCCGGCTGGGCCGGGAGGGGCGCTGGTGGCCGTACCGCCGCGAGGCGGGCCGGTGGATCCCGGCGGGGCCGTCCGCCCCGGACCCGGGCTCGGCGCTGGAGGCCGATCCCGCCCCATGAGGTTTCGGCCCGCGCGGGCCGCGTACCGCCGGCGCCCTGGCCGACGTACGGCTTGCCGGGACCCGGTACGGGGACGACGATGGGGACGCTCCGTAGCTCGGTGGCTCCGCGGCTCCGTCACTCCGCAGCTCGGTGACTCCGCAGCTCGGCTGCTCCGGCATCCCGCAGCTCCGCAACTCCGCAGCTGTGTACCGCGGCACCACGGGAGGGTGACATGGGCGATCCGTCGGTGGCGCTGCCGGGCGGGGCCGATCCGGCCGCGCGCACGCGCGAACTACGGCGGGCCCATGCCGCGTTCACCCGGGACGGGCGGGTCGAGGAGCCGGTCCGGGCGGTCATCGCGCGGTCCTGGCGGCGGTGCGCCCGGGCCCGGCTCAGCCCGGAGTGCGCGCCCCGGGTGGAGCTCGCGGAGGCGGAGCTGCGCTCGTACCGCGAGGAGCACCCGCTGGCCCGGGTGATGCCGCTGTTCCGGGATCTCGTCGGGGCGTTCGCCGCGCACGGGGCCCACCTGCTGGCGGTGTGCGACGCGCGGGGCAGCCTGCTGTGGGTGGAGGGCGAACCGGGCACCCTGCGGAGGGCCGAGGGCCTCGGCTTCGTCCCGGGTGCGCGCTGGGCGGAGTCGGCGATGGGGACCAACGCGCCCGGGACGGCGGTCGCGACGGGCGAGCCCGTGCAGGTCTTCGGGGCCGAGCACTTCAGCCGCCGGGTGCACCTGTGGACCTGCGCGGCGGCCCCGGTGCGGGACCCCCGGACCGGAAGGCTGCTGGGCGCGGTGGACATCACCGGGGGCGACGGCCTGGCCCACCCGCACTCCCTCGGCTTCGTGCAGGCGGTGGCCCGGGCGGCGGAAGCCCAGCTGACCCTGCTCGAACCGGATCCGCCGGCCGCCCGCGACACACTCACAGCCCTCGGCCAGGACGAGGCACTGCTGGTCACCGCCGGTCGCACGCTCCGGCTGGGGCGGCGGCACAGCGAGATCATGGCGCTGCTCGCGCACCATCCCGAGGGCTTGTCGGGCGAGGAGCTGGCGATCGCCCTGTACGAGGACGAGTCGGTGTCACCGGTGACGTTGCGTGCCGAGATCTCCCGGCTGCGCGCCCTGCTGGGGCCTTCGGCGCCGCTTTCGCGCCCGTATCGCACGGCCGGTCCGCTGGACGCGGATTTCACCGCCCTGACCCGGCAGTTGGCCGCCGGGGCGGTGTCCGCGGCCCTCCACCACTACCCCGGCCCCCTGCTGCCGGCCTCCATCGCGCCCGGCATCGTCCGGCTGCGGCGCCGGATCGAGGACCAGGCGCGGGCGGCCGTGATCGCGCGGGCGGATGCCGGGCTGCTGACCGACTGGGTGTGCGGCCCGTGGGGCGCGGACGACCCGGAGGCCTGGCGGGCGCTGGCGGCGGCGCTGCCGCCGGAGCGCAGGCCGGCCGCGCTCGCCCGCGTACGCGCCCTGGACCGGGAGCTCGGCGTGCGCCCGGACCCGGACCCGGACCCCGGTGGACGGCGGCGTGCAACGTATCCGCAACCTGCCCGCTCCTAGCCTCCACCGAGCGCTGTCCGACGGCGGCCGGCGCCCGGCAGGGGAGGACACCATGGCCCGCTACGCTGCGCCCGGTACCGAGGGGGCGCTCATGTCGTACGCGCCCCGCTACGACCACTTCATCGGCGGCGAGTACGTTCCGCCCGCCCGCGGGCGCTACTTCGAGAACCCCTCCCCCGTCAACGGCCAGGTCTTCACGGAGGTCGCCCGGGGCACGGCCGAGGACGTGGAGCGGGCGCTGGACGCGGCCCACGCGGCGGCGCCCGCGTGGGGGCGTACCTCGGTCACCGAGCGGTCGTCGATCCTGCTGCGCATCGCGGACCGGATGGAGCAGAACCTGGAGGCCCTCGCGGTCGCGGAGACCTGGGAGAACGGCAAGCCGGTGCGGGAGACCCTGGCGGCCGACCTGCCCCTGGCCGTCGACCAGTTCCGGTACTTCGCGGGAGCGCTGCGCGCGCAGGAGGGCGCGCTGAGCCAGCTCGACGACGACACCGTCGCCTACCACTTCCACGAGCCCCTGGGCGTGGTCGGGCAGATCATCCCGTGGAACTTCCCGATCCTGATGGCGGTGTGGAAGCTGGCCCCGGCGCTGGCGGCCGGGAACACGGTGGTGCTGAAGCCGGCCGAGCAGACCCCGGTGTCGGTGCACTACTGGCTGAGCCTGGTCGCGGACCTGCTGCCGCCGGGCGTGGTCAACATCGTCAACGGCTTCGGGGAGGAGGCGGGCAAGCCTCTCGCGTCCAGTCCCCGGGTGGCGAAGATCGCCTTCACCGGGGAGACCGCCACCGGCCGGCTGATCATGCAGTACGCGGCCGAGCACCTGAAGCCGGTCACCCTGGAACTCGGCGGCAAGAGCCCGAACCTCTTCTTCGACGACATCTGGTCGACGGACGACGACCTGCGCGACAAGGCCCTGGAGGGCTTCACGATGTTCGCCCTCAACCAGGGCGAGGTGTGCACGAGCCCGTCACGCGCTCTGATCGAGCGGGGCCGGTACGGGGACTTCCTCGACGCGGCCGTGGCCCGCACCGAACTGATCGTGCCGGGGCACCCGCTGGACACGGACACGATGATCGGGGCACAGGCGTCGGAGGAACAGCTGAAGAAGGTCCTGTCGTACGTGGAGATCGGCCAGCGGGAGGGCGCGAAGATCCTGACGGGCGGCGAGCGCCGGCAACTGGAGGGCGATCTCGCGGGCGGCTTCTACGTCCAGCCGACCATCTTCGAGGGCGACAACCGTATGCGGATCTTCCAGGAGGAGATCTTCGGGCCGGTGGTGTCGGTGACGTCCTTCCAGGACTTCGACGACGCCGTACGGATCGCGAACGACACGGCGTACGGCCTGGGCGCGGGCGTCTGGACCCGGGACATCAACACCGCCTACCGCGCGGGACGCGCGATCCAGGCGGGCCGCGTCTGGACGAACTGCTACCACGCCTACCCGGCACATGCTGCTTTCGGAGGCTACAAGCAGTCGGGCATCGGCCGCGAGACCCACAAGATGATGCTGGAGCACTACCAGCAGACCAAAAACCTCCTGGTCTCCTACTCCCCCAAGAAGCTCGGCTTCTTTTAGAGCCTGAAAGACGGCGCCTGACCTGGGCTTTCGCCCGCCAGGCGCCGTCGGCTCAACCCGCTCGACACGGGTGTCAACTCTTTCTGTTCCTCCCGGTTCACCCAGCCCCTCTCCCACGGTCGAGGTACGCGTCAGCTGACCCGAAGACCGACCGCCAGCGTCAGTTCGAGGACCCGGTGTGGCGATGCGAGATCCGGAAACAGCTCCCGCAGCTGCGACATCCGGTACCGGACGGTCTGGGGATGGACGAACAACGCCGCCGCCACCTCGTCCCGCCTGCCGTGGTGAAGCAGCCACGCCCGCAACGTCTCCTCCAGCCGCCGTGCGGTCGCGACAGGCAAGGTCCGCAACGGTGCGAGGGCTCGGGCCCGCAGGTCCGCGAACGCGTCCACGTCGGCGCTCAGCACCAGCTCGGGCAGGTGGTCTTCGGTGTCGCGAATATCGGAGGAGAGGGAACGCGCGCGTGCGGCTCGTGCGTACGAGGCGGACGCACGAGTCCATGGCCGGGCCGGGCCGACCACGGCGGTGCGGTCGGTCAGCTGCCGCAAGAGATGCGACCGGTCGGCATCGGGGACGAGCAGCACGCCGGAGGCGTCCGGCAGATCGTCGAGGACGAGTGTGCTCGGGTCGAGCGCGCGGTAGGCAGGCCGGGTCTGGGCGGCGGGCAGCAAGACGGCGGTCAGTGAAACCGGAGGCTGCCACCCGGCCCGTTGAACAGAGGCCAGCAGCACGTCCGGGCTCGCGCCGGCGAGGAGGTCGCGGGCCAGGTGTTCCAGGTGGCGCTCGTGGTCCCGGCCCCGGGCAGCCAGTTCGTCGGCGTGGCCCGCGGCGCTCGCGGCGGAGAGCTCGTCGATGTAGGCGAAGGTCAGCTCGGCGAACTTGGCGACCTCGGCGGCAGGCAGACCTGCGGGTACGGCACCCGCCGCCAGGCATCGCCAGGCCACGCGGGCGCCGACGCGGTAGGCGCTGAGCAGGGCGTCCATCGAACGCCCGTCGCGCACCTCGCCGCGGCCCAGCTCGTAGGCCGCGTCACCGGCGTCGCCGCCCGTGGCGGTCCCGCTCGCGAGGTCCAGATAGTGCCCCAGGGCGGTGCGGACCGCTCGGCGGATGGTGACGCCCATGCGGCCCGAGAGGGCGTTGGCGTAGGGAGGGACCTCGTCGATGATCGCCTGGACGACCTCATCGGCGGTGGTCTTCAGCCCGGCCCGAATGGCGGTGACCGTCGCCTGCTCCAGGACCAGTTCGGTGACCCTCCGGATTGGATGGCTCATATTTTATTCCCTGCGAACAATCCTGCCGATCAAATTTACGTCTTGCGGTCAGGACTTTACGCCTTGAGGCGCATCAAGCTGGGGTCATGACGAGTGCAGCCCTCCGCAGCAGGGCATGGAAACTGCTGGAGATGGTCACGACGCCGCTGCTGCCGTCGGACTACCTCGACCTGGTCAGCCCGCTGCGTGCGGGCGCTGACCTGCGTGGGCGCATCGAGGCCGTGCACCCCGAGACGGCCGACGCCGCGACCATCGTGATCAGGCCGGGAAGGGGCTGGCGCGGTCACACGGCCGGTCAGTACGTGCGGATCGGGGTCGACGTCGACGGGAGGCGCCTGTGGCGCGCCTACTCGATCACCTCGCCGACGAACCGCCAGGACGGCCGCGTCACGATCACCGTGAAGGCGATCCCGGACGGCAAGGTCAGCAACCACCTGGTCCGCAGGGCGAAGCCCGGCACGCTGGTCCAGCTCGACCGGCCGACCGGTGACTTCGTACTGCCGCAGGCCAAGCCCGCCAAGGTGCTCTACCTGACGGCCGGCAGCGGCATCACGCCCGTGATGGGCATGCTGCGCGACATCGACTTCGACGACGTCGTCATGGTCCACTGCGCGCCACAGCCGCAAGACGTGATCTTCCGCGACGAACTGCACGACCTGGTCGCGGCCAAGAAGCTGCGGCTCACCGAGGTGCACACCGACACGGACGGCGTGCTCGACATCGCCCGACTCGACGAACTGGTCCCCGACTGGGCCGAGCGCGAGACCTGGGCCTGCGGGCCCGCGGGCCTGCTCGACGCCGCCGAGGAGTTCTGGAGCGGCCACGGCGTCGGAGAGCGCCTGCACACCGAGCGCTTCCGCCCCCGCATCGTCGTCGCCGGTGACGGCGGTGAGGTCACGTTCAGCGCCACCGGCAAGACCGTCGACGCGGACGGCGCCACGCCGTTGTTGGACGTCGGCGAGGAGGCCGGCGTGCTCATGCCGTCCGGGTGCCGCATGGGTATCTGCTTCGGCTGCGTCACGCCGCTCAAGGCGGGCGCCGTCCGCGACCTGCGCACCGGCGAGATCACCGAGGCCGAGCCGGGCGTCCTCATCCAGACCTGCGTGTCCGCCGCGGCGGGCCCCTGCGACATCGAACGGTAGGAGCACCTTGACCGCCATCGACCCCACCGCCCACCTGACCGCGGAGCAGATCGAGGAGCTCGGCCGCGAGCTGGACGCGATCCGCGACGAGGTGATCGCCGGCCGCGGCGAGAAGGACGCCGCCTACATCCGGAAGGTCATCTCGGCGCAGCGCACGCTCGAGCTGGTCAGCAGGGGCGTGCTGCTGTTCTCGTTCTTCCCGCCCGCATGGCTGATCGGCACCGCCGGTCTGTCCGTGGCGAAGATCATGGACAACATGGAGATCGGCCACAACATCCTGCACGGCCAGTGGGACTGGATGCGAGACCCGAAGATCCACTCCACCACCTGGGAATGGGATCACGTCTCGCCGGCCGCCCAGTGGAAGCACTCGCACAACGAACTGCACCACACGTACACCAACGTGATCGGCAAGGACAACGACCTCGGCTACGGCATCATGCGCGTCGACGAGGACCAGAAGTGGCACCCGTTCCACCTCGGCCAGCCGCTGTGGAACTTCATCAACGCCTGCTTCTTCGAGTACGGCATCGCAGCGTACGACCTGGAGCTCGGCAAGAACCTGCACAAGCGCCGCCGCAAGAGCCCGGAGTTCCGCGCGCGGGCCAAGGCCGTGGGACGCAAGATCCGCAAGCAGGTGCTCAAGGACTACGTGATCCACCCCCTGCTGTCGGGCCCGTCGTTCCTCACCACGCTCGCCGCCACGTTCACCGCGAACCTGGTCCGCAACATCTGGTCCCACTCGGTGATCATGTGCGGGCACTTCCCCGAGGGCGTGCAGGTCTTCGAGCGCCGGTCGATCAAGGGCGAGACGCGCGGCCAGTGGTACCTGCGCCAGATGATGGGCTCGGCGAACATCAGCGGCAGCAGGGCCATGCACTTCATGACCGGCAACCTGTCGCACCAGATCGAGCACCACCTGTTCCCGGACCTGCCGAGCAACCGGTACGCCGAGGTCGCGGTGAAGGTGCGCGCGCTGTTCGAGAAGTACGAGCTGGAGTACGTCACCGGGCCGCTGCCCAAGCAGGTGTTCTCCGCGTGGCACAAGGTCTTCCGGCTCTCGCTGCCGAACAAGAAGCCCAAGGTCAAAACGCCGGACCGCGAGCAGGAGCTCGTCGCTGCCTGATTCCCGGTAGCCCTCGATCGCCTTCTTCAGCTCCCGGTTCCCGCCCTGGCGGGGGTAGCCGTGGGCAGTGGCGCCTGCTGCCGCGGCTGCGGCCGTGGTGGTCACGAAGATCCCCTTCACGGGATGGATCCCTGACACCCCGAGGGGACACGGAGGCGCGAAGGGGTACCGGAGAAGGACGGCTGCGACCCGTACGGTCGGCCGTTCTCGCTCTGCACGCCGCCCCGCCCACCGGACCTCGGAAGGACCGGGCGGTCCGCAACGACGTCCTGATCCGTGGTGCTGACGGGCTACTCCTCGGGCTCGAGTCACAACTCTCCCCGCGCAACCCGCGTGAGATTCAGACACGGGATGTGGCGGCCCGACCGGTGGGCGTGCTGGACTGCCGGATCCCTGCCGCCCGGGCCGGGGCGTACCAAGATCCGGACCATTTCCGGGCCAGCCCCTGTCAGAAGGCCTCACCGGCTACCGTTTCAGCGGGTCAGGATGAGTACAGCTGCTGTACCACCAGCAGACGAAGAACCTATTAGTAAGCTGTTCCCCCAAAAAGCTCGGCTTCTTCTAAGAAGTAAAGCCCCGGCAGCGACACCGTTCGCCATCAGCCGCCGGTGCGGCCCGACTGCCTGGCCGGAACACGCCGAGACCACGCCCGCCTCTCCGGTCCCGCCACGGCTGGGCCCCCGGGGCGGGCCGTGGCGGGGATGCGGTGGCCCATGGTCGAACGGCCGCTCCCGAGGGCCGAGGGCAGGGCATCCGTCAGCCCGTCAGCGACCTCCACATGGTCAGGGGTCGGTCCTCGACCGTGATCTGGTCCTCGTGGCCGTGGCCGTCGCGGATCACGATGATCCGGTACTGGTCCTGGTGGAACACCCAGAACAGACTCATGCCGTTGATCCGCTGCATGTCCGGGACCGCGAGGAATTCGTCGACCCTTGTGATCCCGGTCAGTGATCGCCATAGGTCGAGCCCTCGGTCGCCGCGCTCGAGGGCGTCCTGGTGCATCCTGCCGTCGGCGATCGAGATGAGCCGGTAGACCTGACGACCCATGAGGGTGTGGAAGACCCAGTAGTGGCTCTTGCCGTCCACCCGCTGCATGTCGGGCACCGGCAGGAAGGCGTCCACCCTTTCGATGCCGCTGAACGAGGCCCAAGCGGAGAGGGAACGGTCCGGCAGGTCGGTCCCGGCCGCCTGCTCGGGAGGGAGCCCGGACTCGGCGCCGTCGGCGATCCAGATCCGCCGGTAGACCTGCCGGCCCTCGACGGTGTGGAACAGCCAGAACCGGCTGCGGCCATTGATCCGCTGTTCGTCCGGGACGGGCAGGACCGCGTCGACCTTCGTCACTCCGATGTAGCACGGCCACATGGTCAGCGGCCGGTCGGGGCGCTCGGTGACGTCCGTGTGCTCGTCCCCGTCGGCGATGGAGACGGTTCGCCAGACGGCGCCGTCACTGCCCGCCCCATACGCCCAGTACCAGCTCTTGCCCTTGTCCCGTTGCATGTCGGGGATGGGCAGGAAGGCGTCGGTCGGCCGGACTACGGTGGGCGGCTTGTCGGTGAGCCGGCCGTCACCGAGCAGCCGTAGCAGGGTCAGCGAGGGAGCGAAGGCGTAGACGGACCCCTCGGTGAAGACGAACTGGCTCAGGCTCAGCTGCGTGGTCTTGCCGGGGGTCTCGTAACTGAGCTTGCCGGCGGCGCCGACCATTCCGTCGGGGCCGGGCTTGTTGGTCCGGTTGGGTGGGAAGTCCGGGCTGTCGATCCATGCCTTCTGGATGAACTCGAACTGCTGCACAAGGTCCGACTGGTAGCAGACGAAGAGCAGGCCGCGCTTCTCGTCGGGCCCTCCGGGGCCCTCCGAGGCGGGGTCGAAGGGCGCGCCGTACGGGGCGCCGCGGCGGATGATCCGGCGGCGGTCCATCACCGGATTCTCGTCGAACGGCGGATCACCGGGCTTCTCCTGCAGGCCGTCCCGGGGGTTGGTCTTGCGCAGATGCGAGAAGAGCGGGGTGATGAAGCCCTCGGGGTCGTTGCGGTAGCCGAAGTCGTTGTCCTCCCCGGCCAGCGCGCTGGAGGGCCGGTCGGCATTCGGGCACGTGGCGACGGGAGTGCCGGACCGCCACCGGCCGACGAGGCGGGCGGCCAGCCACTCCGTGGTGGCCTCGGGCGGCGCCACCTTGGCCTGCTTGAGCGCCTTCAGCTGCCCGGCGACCTGGAACCAGAAGCCGGGGACGTCCTGGCCGAGCCGGCGCACCACCTGGAAGCTGCCGTTGTCAGCCCAGTCGGGCGTCTCGTGCGGCACGCCGCCGACCCGGTCGTGCCCGACGACGAACTCGCCGGGCGGGATCAGCCGGGTGCCGTGATGGCCCTTGACGTACTCGGGCTTGACGGGGTCCGGCTCGTCGAAGCCGATGACACCGGGCTCGCTGACGCCGTCCTTGAAGCCGAAGTGCTCCTTCCCCCTCCGGCTGCCGGACAGGGTGGCGGCGTCCTGCTGGAACACGATCACGATCTTGGCCGCGGCGCACGCCTCGCGCTGCTGTCTGACCGTCGCCTGGAGGTCCTGGACGGTGTCCGAGGCGACGGTGAGCACGGCGTGGACGACCTGGCCCTTGCCGTTGCCGAAGAGCCACATCTCCGGCGAGCTGTCGCCGGTGTCCCCGAGTGCCCGCTTGTCCGAGCCCTGCTTGAAGGCCTCCAGACCGCTGCCGGGCTTGACGGAGGGCAGCGGGTCCTTTCCGGTCAGCTCACGCAGGCCCGCGCAGGTGAAACTGACATTGATCCAGGTGGCCTTCAGCGCCTTCGGGTCGTCGCCGGCCGAGGCCTTCCTGGCCTTGCTGAAGGCGGCATTGAAGGTCGCCACCTGCCTCGTCGTGGAAATCTGCGGTTCCAGCGCCTTGACCCAGGTGCGCGCCCGCGCCGCATCCTCGAACTTGAGGAACAGCAGGGTCATCTGGTCCTTCTTGAAGCCGGCGATCACATCGCCCTGGATGTCGTCGCTCTCACGCAGCTTGAGATCGTCCACCGTGCTCTCCCTAGAAGATCGACACCTCCACGCCAATGCTGCGCAGAGTAATCAACAACGTATGCAGCACTCCCGCGCCCTCCCACCGACCGACTGGCCGATTACGCCGACCGCCACCCATTTACGCCTCGAATGCGCTGGTAGAAGGCGTGAAGAAACCTTTGGGTTGGCCGGAGTCACCCACCTGCACGCCTCGGAGTGACAGCCGACCGGCGCGCCTCATTACTGAAGATCGTCACTGTGCGTGAACATGTGGCAATCCTGGTGCAGCCCGTGTCAGCCGACGTGTCCCCCAGCCGGGGCCGCTGCGCCTTCCTCTCGCCAGCAAGGAGTCCCATGTCCCGCAGCAATCCGCGCCCACCCGCCCGCCGGAGGCTCGCCACGGCGATCTCAGTCTGCGCCGCCACCGCGATGGCCGTGTCCATGGCCCTGGCGTCGGCAGGCCCCGTACTCGCCCACACCGGTCACGGAGACGAGGGCGATGCCGTCCCGTACGGCCCCGCCTCCCGGGCAGCGAGCGCACCGGTCACCGTCGACCCGGAGGAGGCTGCGACGCTCGGCAAGGAACACGCCGAGGAGCACGCCCGCACCCGGATGGCCATGGCCGGCGTCGGCGAGTACCCGCAGACCACCCGTACGGAGCGGCTCAAGGCGCTGACCGCCTCCCAGGAGAAGGCCAACGCGTCCTTCGACGCGGCCGAGTTCGGCCGGTTCCAGGAGTACTTCCAGTCCCCGGACTTCGCGGCCCACATCGCGCTGCTGCCCACCGGCAAGGTCCTGCTGTTCTCCTTCGAGCGGATCGAGACCAACCCGCAGAATGAGCCCGCCCCCACCCAAACCATCGGCAAGGAGAACGCCGGCCGCGCCTGGATCTGGGACCCCGCCAAGGGGACCGGCGCCGGCGCGTTCACCGAGAAGAAGCCGCCGGTCATCAACATGCCCGACGGCAAGAACGAACCCCGCCCGGCCCCGTTCTTCTGCGCCGGCCACTCCTACCTGCCCAACGGCATGCTCGGCGTCTTCGGCGGCAACCTTGGCGGCAACGGAGGCAGTGGCGCCAAGCTGTCCCTGGTCTTCGACCCGTGGGCGGAGGAGTGGTACCTGAACAAGGACATGTCCGTCGGCCGGTGGTACCCGAGCGTGGTCACCGGCGCCGACGGACGCCAGGTGATCATGTCCGGTCAGTCGGAGCTCGGCTGGGGCACCCCCACCGCCGTCGTCGAGCGCTTCCCCGCCGCGACCCACCAGGTGCCCTTCGAGAAGTCGGTCAAGCCGATCGGCTGGGGAGTGGACCAGCTCAAGACCGAAGCCCCCTTCAAGTGGGACTATCCGCAGCTGTTCTCGTTGCGCGACGGGAAGATCTACGGACTCGGCCGCTCCGTGGACCAGCAATGGCTCTTCGACACCGTCGCCGACACCAAGACCGACCTGCCGAACCGCCCGGACATCAACAAGGGCAAGCCGGGCCCGGACGGTGGGGAGTGGAGGCGCAACTACGGCTCCGCCGTCCCCCTGCCGGCCGGCTTCAGAGGCCCCGACTCGGTCCTGGTCCTCGGCGGCGACCGTAACGACCCGAACACCTACCGTCTGGCCGGCGGCAAGTGGAACACCGAGAAGCCCCGCGCCTTCGGCCGTACCCAGGACGACACCCTGCTCCTGCCGAACGGCAACCTGCTCACCGTCAACGGCGCCTTCGACATCCGCGACTACGGCAACGGGCCGTACAACCCCAACGCCGACCTCAAGTACCGCCAGGTCGAACTGCGCGACGAGAACGGCGACTGGAAGCTCGGCCCCGTCCAGCGGCTTCCGCGCGGCTACCACTCCAACGCCGTGGTCCTCCCCGACGGCCGAGTCATGGTCACGGGCGACGAGCTCCAGCAGCTCGCCAACGACCCCGACATCACCGACAACAACAACGGCAGCATCGAGATCTACGAGCCCGCCTATCTCCACCAGGGCAACCGCCCCGCGCTCGGCCTGATCTTCAACCCCAGCGTCGCCTACAACGAGAAGATCACGGTCAGCACCAGCACGCCCAACGACGTCACCCGCGCCGTCCTACTGGCCCCGACCACCGCCACCCACTCGATCAACACCAGCCAGCGTCACCTCGAACTGCGCATCAAGAGCCGCGGCGGCAACTTCCTGGAGCTCCAGGCCCCACCGACCGCCGCCGCGGCCCCGCCCGGCCACTACATGCTCTTCCTCCTCAACGAGGAAGGCGCACCGAGCAAGGCGGGCTGGATCCAGCTCAAGCCCCCGACGGTCGCCGCGGGTGCCACCGCCACGAAGGCGAAGGCCGGCGGCTGACACCCGCCGGCACCTCCGGGACGAACCCCCAGCGTGGTCGCGGGACACGGCTGGGGGCACTCCACGCGTACCGCCCACGTGAGCCCCGCTGCCCCTCAGGGTGGCCGGGGACGGCGGGCGGCCGGTGCAGCCAGCTCCCCGGCACGGCCGGGGCCTGGGCGCAGTCGCCGGAATTCCACCCACGGCTCGTCCGCCGACCAGGCGAGCTCGGTGGGCAGGGAGTCGCCGAGCAGGCCGACGATCGCGTCGTACCCGGCCAGTTCCGCGGGGGCGCCCTGAAATCCCGGTGCCGAGGGTGAGGCTGTACCGTGCCGCTTGCTCCACCAGCCTCGCCGTAACCTGTTCCGACAGCGTCTCCGTCACCTCCTCGGGGAATCCCGCCGTCCCGGAGAGAAGGGGGCCCCACCCAACAGGCCGGGGTACTGCATCTGGTGGCAGCCGTCCGCTCCTGCGGCGCGCCGAAACGATCGGCGACGAAGTCGGCGAACCGGTGGAAGCCCACCACGGGATCGAGTCAGCCCGGATCCTCAGCAGCTCCCGCAGCAACAGAGTCGTGGACCGGCCGTCCGAGATCGCGTGATGGCGGGTCAGCACCAGCCGGTGACTGTCCTCGGCAAGTTTGACCACAGCCTGCCGCAGGAGCGGCGGCTCCGCCGGATCGAAGCCCGCAGTCCGGTCGGTGTCAAGCAGCCCGGCGAAGTCTCCGCCTCCCGCAGGCAGCCCACCGGGCGATCACTGAGATCAGCCTCGCGCCAATGCCAATGCACCGCAGAACCGGACCATGTCCACTGGCCACCGCTGCGGGAGAACCCGCAGGAGAGGTGAGGACGACGACCCGACAGGAGGCCCGCAGCCCTACGCAACCGAGCGGTTCCCGACCAGTCACGGACCAGATCCCGAACGCGGTCGCCTGCTCGCCGACGAGACCGGCTACAGCGCCGACCAGGTGCACCTGCCCATCTCCACCGCACGGCTGACGGCGCCGGCGCGGAAGACTGCCCCCTCCGTGACGGCGCTCTCCGCACGCTCCGGCCGAGGACTGTCGGATGCGTCTGACACGATGCCTGGCCATGAGCCCGACAACAGAGTTGACGCAAAGGACCTTGACCGAACGCGGCTTCCGCGGCTTCATGCCGTTTCGTGAACTGCCCGACGGCAACGTCCCCATCGGGCACGGCATCTACGTGGTGCTCCGCACGGACACCTCGCCCCCGTTGTTCCTCCCCACAAGCCCTGCCGGGCACCGCAACGGCCGCGACCCGTCCGTGACGGCCGACAAGCTCGGCGCCGCATGGGTGGACGGGGCAACGGTCGTGTACATAGGCAAGGCCGCGGGCCGGGACGGACTGAATGAGCGGCTTGCCGCGTACCGCCGCCAAGGCACCGGTCTGCAGGCCGGCCACTGGGGCGGCCGGTACATCTGGCAGTTGGCCGACTCGGACGCGCTGCTCGTCGCCTGGCGGCCGACGACCGAGGAGGACGCGGGTGAGGCTGAGCAGGACTTGATCGACGAGTTCAAAGAACTCCACGGAGGAGCTCTGCCCTTCGCCAACCTCAGGAACAACTCCCGGAAGGCTCCGCAGACGGACGGGCTCCGTCCCGCACGGCGGTGAGCGGAAGGTCCCGTCGGGGGAGGTGCATCCAGCCCTCGACCGCGGCCATGGCGTGCTCCTCGTCCGTGGTCGGCGAATGGGTCATGCCACACGCTGCGGCGCGTGCGACGACCGCCGAGATCAGGGCGTCCAGGTCGTGTTCGCTGCGCGTGCACTGGTCGCGCACGCGTTCGCTGAGGTCGAGGCCCAAGCCGTCGGCGAGGCCGCCGAGGATCTCGGCCCTCACAGGAAGGGCTGCGGGCTTGCGGCCCTTGTAACTGTCCTTGCCCGCGAGCCCCCACTGGATCAGCGCGAACGCCGGGTAGACCTCGACGACCGACCCGGAGCCGTCCCGGGGAATGGCGGGGCCCGCCTCGGCCAGACATTCGAGAAGGCCCACCGCTCGCATCGCGACGACGCCCAACTTGTCAGCAGCGACCGAGAGAGGGCGCTGCCGCCCGGCCCCGGTCCGCTTCCACGCCACGTCGTCGGTCAGACGATGGGTGAACCTGACCAGCCCGTCGCGATCGCCGTGGGGAGCGTATCGGGACCGTGCGGGCAGCCTCGCGCCAGCCTGGTGGGCGGCGAGCAGGGACGTGAACGCGACCGGCCAGCCGATCGGCGAATCCAGGCCGGTCTTGTCGGCGGTGCGCATGGCCGCCAGCAGGTCTGCGTCGTTTCTGGCGTTCAGTGTCTCGACGACCGGTCGCTCCGCCCATGTGACGCGACAGACCCCGGTCGTTCCGGAGTAGCCGGCCAGGTCGACGCCCACCGTCACCATGGGCGGTCTCGTCGCGTCGGTCTCTGCCGGCTTGCTCGCAGCCATGTCCCGCGGCTCTCCTCCGTGCCCGTCTGATCGATCCGGCCCGGACCAAAGTACATGCAGCCGAAGAACGCATCGAGATGCGGGCCAGCCGGAACAGCTCCACCGCCCGCTCATGCGACGGGCGTCGAAGGATCGACCAGGGGTGTCTCACCACCAGCTCCTGACGTCCTCGACTGCCACGAGGCATGCCTCGGCCAGGGCGGGCGAGAGGCGCGCAAGGGGTTCGGCGGTTGCGGCAAGAACTGCGAGGACCGCTTCGCGCGACGATCGGTCAATTGCTGTGCGCAGCAGAGAGACTGTCTCGGCCGCCGGGCGGTCGGGGCGCAGTTCGCAGGCCCTGCGGATGATCGCCGCGGGTGACTTTCCGTCCTCGGCCGGCGCGCTCGCCATTGCCTTCCGAAGGAGTTCTTCGGGGAGCGCGGCCGCGAGTGGGCGGAGCCCTTTGGCCACCCACCAGTCCATGTCCTGTCCGAGGATGACTTCCAGTGCCCTCGGGATGAGCGTTTGCGGCAATTCGGGGTGCCCGAGCTCGAGCCACCACGCGACGATCGAGTCCGGCCATGTCAGGACGGTAGCCATCTGGTCTGCGGGAAGCGCGGCTCCTGCTGTCTCCAGGAACCATCGCTTTGTATCGTAGTCCGCTGCTGCCACGACGGAGAGAGCCTCGTCATACACGGCAGGAGCGGCATCCGGGCTCATGTGGCACGCGAGGAAAACCAGAGCGAGGGCTTGCTCATAGGGAGAGGTGATGGCACGAGCCGCATGAGCTGCGCGTGGGAAGTCGGCGGCCTCAAGGTGAGGTGCCACGAACTCCAGCAAGCGGTACCCGCCGCGTTCCGGGGAGCCGCACGCGAGTTCCAGGCCCGCCTTGGCAACCGAATGCCGCACGGTGTGCGGCAGGCCTGTACCGATGGCCAGCAGGCACCCGATTCGTTCCACAGGATCGCCGACTGACGTACAAAGCGACGTGACGCGGGGCTGGAGTAGAGCCGGGACGAAGGGAGCCCAGTCGCGCAGCAGCTCTGGACTGGGCGGCTCGGCCTCTTCTGCGAAGACGGTGGTGAGAACCCGCAAGGCCAAGTCGTCGGCGAGGTGGGGCAGGAGCACATTGACAGCTGCATGCCTGGAGTCCACGTCCTCAAGAGCCAGAGCCGCTTCCACGGCAACGGCCATCAAGTCCTCGGGCAGCTGCGGGGCAAGGGCATCGAGGGCCGCGGCGGCATCTTCATCCTCGGAGGCCAGGGCTACGTCAAGTGCTGATCGCAACCAGACTTCGGGCAGGTGTGTCGCCATCGCTTCCAGCCCGCGTGCCCGTTCCCTTGCTTCGGGAATCTGGCGAACGATGTCCAGCGCGTCGGCAAAGACGCCGGCTTGGGCATCAGGCAGTTGAGCGGCCAGCGAGACAAGTGCTGCGGCGAGGTGCCGGTCATCCGGAAGACTGCGAACGAGATCAAGGGCCTCTTCGACCTCTTCCTCATCCAGGTAGGGCGTCATCAGGCCGACCAAGTGGCCGCGCATGCCGGCGTCTGTGGTGTGGGCGAGGAGATCCAGAACCTCGCGTACCAAGAGGGGCAGGAGGTCGTCGGGGGCTTCTTCCATGACGTCGATCCAGCGGGAGGCCCGGCCCCAATCCGCGGGCAAGTCCCGGATCATGGTGTAGATCTCCATACGGACCTGCGCTCGCACCTCGTCCTGAAGGTGTTCGACAAGTGCGCAGAAGGCACTGATGCGGGCGTGCCCTGATGGGCACTCGCGTGCCGCAGCCAGCACCTGTTCGATGAGGGAAGCGTCCAGGTGCGGGACAAGGCCGGGCAGGACTTCCCCGAGGTGTTCCCTCGGAACGGAGTCGATCGCGACCTGGACCAGTTCCACCAGACCGTTGGATGACAGGTTGTTCGCAAGACCGTCGAGGACCCAGGCCGTGGTGACATCGAACGGCACCATGTGGGCATCTGCGAGCACTTCAGTCGTGACGGCCTCCCTTTCCTCTCCGGTGAGGTAGGGCAAGACTCGTGCCTTCCATCGGACGCGACTGTCGTGCGTGGTCGCTGCTCCGGCTGCGTTCAGCACCTCTGCTGTCGCGCCGGGCCGGGCGTCCTCGGCGAGGAACGGGAGCAGTTGCAGGAGCGTCCATGTGGACCGATGCAGATCGTCGGTCGCAGACAGCCCCTCCAGTACTTCCCGGACAGGGCCCTTTCTCGCCTCAGGGGACAGGAACGGGATCAGTTCGAGGAAGGTTCGCAGGCGAGACTCCCCTTTGGGCAACGACTCGATCGCTGCCCGCGCCACCTCGACTTCGTCCGGTTGCACGCGGTCTGCTCGCCAGAAGACCGCACCTGTCAGCACCCCTGCGCCCGCAGGATCGCCTCGCCGTGAGCTGCACTCGGCAGCTACCTCTTGGAGGACTTGAAGGGACATCTGCTCGGGGAGGTAGGGACGTAGGTCCAGGAGGATTCGCGGACGGACCATCGAATCGATCAGGCGGCGCGCGTGATCGAGCGCACGAGCGGGCGTCCAATGTCCGGACTCCACCAGTTCGATGGCAAGTTCGGGCGGGAAGCTGTCGGCGAGGCTGCCCATGCACGACCGCATGAGCGCGTACCTCGCCTCCAAGGCCCAGGAGAAAGGGGGTATTCCGCTTGCCAGTTCCCTGTCGGTGGCGGCCTCGGCGGCCCGGCGTGCCGATGCCAGATCCTCCAGGTATTCGTCGAGGCCGTCGGTATGATCGTGGGCGGCGAACCACACATTGGACCGCCCCTCACCTGGCCCGTGCCGCTCGATACGCAGCAATGAATGAAGGTCCTTGCCACGCTCGGCGCGGATCAGATGGTACGTCAGGTTCCGCAGGGCGAAACCGCTGTCCTGTCCGGCCAGCGACGGGTCTGCCGCGAGATGCGGAAGGCCTTCGCCGAGACCTCCATAGATGTCGATGTACACGTTCGCGATGCGGCTGTGCGCTGATCGACGCCCCCTGCGCAAGCCTTCCGCGCGCGCCATCCAGTGGTCGGGGTGACCATCGACGGCCGGGGGTAGCCCGCCCCCGAAGAACTCCCGCGCGCTGGCGTGGTAGATCGCGTACACGCGCTCTGCAGCGGAATCGACGGTGAGAAATGGGCGCAGCCACCGATCGCACCAGAGGTGTACGGCGTGGACTTCCTTGACGCCGGCCAGGCGCCGGATGTGATCTGCTGTCGCTGGTTCACGCAGAGCGGCCAGGACGGCGACCAGCCGAGCGCCTACTTGCACCCAGCTGTCCTGCGCTTCCCAGCGCACCATTTGCGAGGCGTAGTAGTGCGGCAGTCCAGCCTCGAGCGTGGCGACGTCGGCTGGGTGGCGCAGGCCGATGCGTACTTCGTCGAGCACATAGCGGAGGTACACCCATACGCCCGCACATTGACGCGCCAGAGCGCGGGTGAAGTCCTCGCCTGTGACGTCGGCCGCAGCGAGCGCCGCAGACAACCTCTTCTCGGTCACGGCGATGTGCAGGTACTCGTGAATGTCTGCCTGATTGCGCGGGTCGTCAACGTCGAGGCGGAGCGTCACCGTGTTCGAGTCGGTGGGCCCCAACGGGTGTCCGGTGCGGTATGTGCCCAGGACGAACACGCCGTTGGGAAGAAGCGCCGGAATGCCCCAGGGGAGCTCGTGCCCCTCCTGCTCTGCTTCGTCGAGTCCGTCCAGGACGAGTACGAGCACGCTCCCGGCTTCGACGACCGCGGTGGCCGCTGCGGTGAGAACTGCCTCGAAGCCCTCCGGCGAGTGGGCCCACTCAGGCAGCATGCCCCCGGGAGCGAAGCCGCCAAGGCCGTAGGCCTCGATGAGTTGGCCGGCCAGATTGCGCAGTGCCACCCGCGTCGTCGTGCCGCCGGCGAGCCGCGCGAAGTGCGCCACATATCCGCGTCGTGACACCAGGTGGGCAGCGAGCGCTGTTTTCCCCACACCTGCGTCTCCCTCGATCCAGACGAAGCCGCAGCGGTGACGAGCGCAGAAGGCATCGATCCGATCGATGAGCCAGGTTCGTCCCCGGAACATGTCGACGCCGACGTCTGCGAAGACCGTGCTCGGGTCTTTCACAGCCACTGCCATGGGGACTGCACCAGCAGCGAAGACGGGGTTGGTGAGGACCGACCCGTGAACAGTCCCCTGGACGGCCACGGAGTTGTCGCCCGCTGCGAAAACACGGCCGCTCACGACTGGAGGGTCCCGTTCCCCTCGACATCGGTGGAGATGTCGCCGTCTACTTCACCTTCCGCCGCGACCGCTCCGGGAGCGACAGCCGCCACGCCGCCGCCGGGGGGCGGTGGGGGAGCGCCTTGTACAGTGCCCCGTACCCGTGTGGACACAGTTCCGGCGACGTGGCCCTTCACGGCCACGGATCCGGCTGCCGCCCAAGCCCGCGCCCTCATCGCTCCGCTCACGACGGCCACTCTCCTGCCACTCGACGGACCTCTTGTCCATTGTTCCGCCGCTGCCCCGACCGGGTCGGTCTTTGGCGTAACCCGTACCACTGGCATGTGCGTGCTCAGCGGGCCGAGGGCGACGCGTTGCGGCCCTTCCAGGGGCCTTCCAGGGGTGTTCCCCGGGCCGATCACCAGGGCATCAGGTGGGTGTGTGGGCGGCCTTGTCCGCCGTGGTGCCGTCTTCGTCCTGGGCCTCCGACGCAGCAGGCTGTTGCGGAGCGGGCGGGGTGCGGATCAGCAACGCGACCAGCACGGCCAGGGCGCCGAGCACGGCGCCGACGCCGAATCCCCACCGGATGCCCGTGGCGAGGGCGCCGGTGGCGTCGGCGCCATCGGCTGCTGCCGTGGCGGCGTGCCCCGACATGACACTGATGACCAGCGCGGTGCCTGCGGCGGCCGCGACCTGTTGGAGCGAGCCCAGGATGGCGGAGCCGTGGGGGTAGAGGTGCGGCGGCAGTACGGACAGACCGGAGGTGAAGACGGGGGTGAAGACGAACGCCATGCCCGCACTCAGGGCCACGTGAAGGACGAGCACCACCCACGGCGAGGTCTGTTCGCCCGTGAGGGCGAACAGCGCGAGGCAAAGCGCTGTGAGGACGGCTCCGGGTACGACCAGGCGTGGCGCGCCGAGTCGGTCGTAGAGCTTGCCGACCTGTGGTCCGAGCAGGCCCATGGTCAGACCGCCGGGGATGAGGAGCAGTCCGGTCTGCAGCGAGGTCAGGCCGCACACCTCCTGCAGGTAGATCGGCAGCACGATGAACGCACCCATGAGCGCCATGAAGGACAGGCACATCAGGCCCAGTGCCACGGAGAAATGACGAAACGTCAGTGTGCGCAGGTCCAGCAGCGGGGTGGAGGAGCGCTGCAGTGCCAGTTGTCGCCACACGAACAGGCCTACGAGCACGGCGCCGGCCAGGGTGGTGGCCTCCGGGGGCACGGGAGCCTGGGCCGCGTTCTCGGCACCGAGCCCGCTCAGGCCGTAGACCAGGGCGCCGAAGCCCGCTGCCGCCAGGGGCACGGACATCCAGTCGATGGGGGCGGCCTGCGGCTCGCCGATGTTGACCAGGTTGCGCCGACCGAATACGGCCATCGCTCCGGCGATGGGAAGCACGGCCAAGAACAGCAGGCGCCATGACCCCAGCTGCAGCAGCACACCGGAGACGGCGGGACCGAGCGCGGGTGCGACGGAGATGACGAGGGTGATGTTGCCCATGACACGGCCGCGGTCCTGCGGGGGCACGAGGGTCATCAGCGTCGTCATGAGCAGCGGCATCATGACGGCGGTACCGCTGGCCTGGATGACGCGGGCGGCCAGCAGTACGGAGAAGGCGGGCGCGGCCGCGGCCAGGGCGGTGCCGGCGATGAACAGCGCCAGGGCGAGACCGAAGGCGGTTCGGGTCGTCACGCGCTGGAGGAACCACCCCGTCACCGGGATGACGACGGCCATGGTGAGCATGAAGGCCGTGGACAGCCACCCTGCGGCTGCCGCGGTGACCTCGAACTCGCGCATGAGCCGCGGGATCGCGTTGACCATGATCGTCTCGTTGAGGAGGACGACGAACGTGGACAGCACGAGAATCCGCAGCACGGAGGTGACGCGGGCGGGCGAGAGGGTGGGCGTTTCGTGTGGTGAGGGCATGGTGCCTTCCGTCATGTGAGTGTCCTCCGCGCGTGGCGGTCACACTGACAGACTGCGGCGCCGGGAAGAACTCATCGGTCTTCTCCGATCCTGTCGGTGCCGCCGCCCGAGCTCAAATCATTTTGCCGACCCGGAACGGCCAGGACATGGCTTGTGGAGCAGGCCGGCGCCGAGCTCCAGGACGACTGGCAGCAAGCGCACCCTTCCGTCCGGGCGCCTGGACCGGGGGCTTCCACCGCGCTGCCGGCCATGGATGGAGCCATGAGGTACAGCGCCGGTGGCGTGCGCCGTCGCCGACGCGCAGCGACGAGAAGCTCGCCACCTGGTTCCCCGCCGGCGGGGAACCAGGTGCATCCGTCGTTCAGTCGCAGCAGTCGCAGCAGCACTTGCACGGATTGCAGCAGCCACCGCCATCGCCACAGCCATCACCCGAGCCGCCGCCGGAACCACCAGAGCCACTCGACCCATGACCGCCGCCCGAACCGCCGGAGGAGCCACCCGGGTTGCCGCCGCCCTGGCCGCCGAACCAGCCGTCGCCGCCGGAGCCGTCCCTGCCGGAACCATCCCGGCCGGAGCCGGCGTTGCGGTTGGTGTCGCCGGACTGCCAGGGCTCTGAGTCGTCCTGGCCGGCGTCTTCGTTGCAGCGGCAGCACCTGGGGCACAACCTGCATTCGCCGCACAACCGGCCCCACTCGCGACACCGCCGGCACTGCCCGTCCGACGGCCGGCCCGATGCCGTCACCCCGCCCGTCGGGGCCGCGCCCGCAAGCTCCCCCACGCCGCAGGCCGCCCCCGTGCCGGTCCCCGAGGGCGTTTCCGTCTCCGGACGGCGTCCCAGCCAGGGCAGCATGCGCAGGCCCCGCACCTGGCGGCGGTGCTGATGGTGACGGTGGCGAGGGTCGAAGACTCGATCGACGGCACGCTCCAACTCGCCGCCCAGAAGCGCCCGCACCAGCCGCTCGTCGACGAACACGGCGTCGGACAGGGCGAGTCGGATCCCACGGACGGCATCGTCGCAGAGCCGGCGCACCTCGGCGTGGTCCGTGCCGGTCACGGCGATCGGGTTCCACGCGCCGGAGGCCTCGTCCGCGTCCAGGTCCTCCACCGCGTCCAGCAGATGCGCCAGCCGACCGAACAGACGGCCGGCTTCCGCCAGCGGTTCGGCGTTGCCCGGGCGGTTGGTGAGCACTGCCGTGTACGCGAAGGCGGCTGCGGTCGCCGTCTCCGCGGGCTCCGTGACCGTCAGCAGCGAGCCACCGGGGCCCGTCGACCGCTCGACGTCCGGCTGGCGCTCGACCGCCCCGAGCAGCAGCGCGGTGTCGAAGCCGAGTCGTTCGCCGCCTGCGACGCCCGCCCGGTCCCAGTTGCGGGCGATCCGGCGTGCCGCCAGCGCCACCGGGCGGCGCCCCACCAGGCCGTCGCCATCGGCCACGTGGTCACGCATCTTTGCTGCGGCCAGCACCAGCGACACCGTCGCCGCCAGCCGCGCACCCTCACCCTGCGCCACGTCCGCCGACCGCATCCCGCGCAGCGGGCACGGTCCGGCACCCCGCCGCCAGTCCCCGGTACGCTCCGACTGCGCTTCGGTCAGCACCGAGACGATCAGCCCATCGTAGTTGGTGGCCACCCTCGCGAACTGCCCGTACTCGCTGCGCAAAGCCAGGCACAGCCCGCACAGATGCGCCATCCACTCGGTACGCAAGCCCTCGCCCAGGCGATGACGGCATGGTCTGATGATTCCGAACACCGAAGTTCTCCCCCGTAGGAACAGCTACCCGGACGCATCCGGTCGGACGGCTCACGGACCCAAGAGTTCACATGAGACACGACCCAGCGTGACGTCAACCGCACGTGACATCAACGCGCGGCCGACATCCTAGATGGTCCGTTCCGAGGGGTGTCCGCGGCGTCGAGTACGACGGCGTCCGAGGTCGTTGCGCGACGAACAACCGGGAACGCCTTCGCGAGGCGCGCCGCGCCGTGTTCCGTGGGGTTTGATGTACTTCGGTCGATCAGCGTTCTCGGTAGCGTGATCATCCATTCCGGCGGAGAGTAATGAGACTGCGATGAGTGAGCCGACGAAGCCCGAGATCGAACGTCCGAAGGGTGATGCTCCCCAGGAGCTGACCATCCGGGACCTCGTCATCGGGGACGGTCCTGAGGCGAAGCCGGGCAGGGTGGTCCGGGTGCACTACGTAGGGGTCACCTTCGAGTCCGGACTGGAGTTCGACGCCTCCTGGGACCGGGGCCGGCCGTTCAAGTTCGCCGTGGGGGGCGGCAGTGTCATCAAGGGCTGGGACCGGGGAATCAGGGGGATGAAGGTCGGCGGTCGGCGCGAGATCATCGTTCCCCCGCGCCTCGGCTACCGCAACGAGTCCCCCTCGCCGTTGATCCCGGCGGGTTCCACGCTGGTCTTCGTGGTGGACCTGCTCTCCGTGGTCTGAGGAAGGCCTGCCACGCGTGGAATCCGTTCATGAAAGCGGTGTCAGGTCCCCAGCAGGTGTCCTTGTGCTCAGGTCACAGGGAGAGCCTCACCTCGGTGTTGGGCATGACGGCCAGGAACAGGGCGTCCAGGACCGTGCCTATGGGCGGGAAGCGGTCGGGGGTGACGTGTTCGCGTTCATCGGTCAGATTGATGAAATCGATGAACGCGGCCCTCCCCGGCTGCGGGGAGAGCATTTCCACCTCCACCCCGAACCGGTCCCGATGGCCCGTGACCACGCAGCGCACGGGCTGGAGGAACTCCAGCCCGTCGTACGGTTCGGTCGGATTCTCGCTCACCAGTTGAGCTCCCCCAATACGGTGCGAGAAGCGTCAGGCTCGCCGCACTCGGTTCGGTCATGGCAAGTATCGCAATCATCGTGACCGGTGGCATCGTCCGCGTCACAGGATCCGGTCTCGGCTGCACCGACTGGTATGGATGCGGCTGAGCCCGTACATCGTCGCCGCGCACTTCCTCGCCGCCACGCTGCTGCTCACCGCCGCTGTGTACACCTGGCATGCGGCGTACGCCGATGTCGACGGCGCGGGACGTGGCGCCGGAGGCGGGAGCTCTGCTGTCGGCGCTGCCCAGGGGCGGCTTCGGCGCCGCGCGCCGCAGGACGCTCACCTTCCTGGCCGTGCTCCTGGGCCAGGGCCTCGTGGGGCTGGTGCAGTCGGTGACGGCCCTGCCCTCGCTTCTCGTGATGCTCCACCTGCTGGGCTCGGCGCTCGTCTGGACCGGAGCGCTTCAGGTGCACCTCACGGTCCGGAGGGACCATTTCAGCGATTCGGGACCGCTCGGCGGTGCACCGCCGCCCCGTCCGGCCCCGATGGCACCCACGCCCTCACGCCACGCCTGAGGCACGCCCGCCCGAGGCGCGCCCGCCCGAGGCACCCGGCGGCAGCCCGGTGAGGAAGGTGCGGATCTCGTCGGCCTCGGGGACGGCGAGGGCGGTGTAGAGGTCGAGGGCCTGTCGGGCGTGGTCGTGGGCGAGGTCGATGCGGCCGAGGTCGCGGTGGACGTGCGCCAGGCCGTCGTGGGCGCGGGCCTGCTCGGGGCGGTAGCTGAACTCGCGGGCGAGGGTCAGCGCGGTGTCGTGTTCGGCCACGGCCCGCACGAGGTCGCCCATGGACCGGGCGGCCTCCGCGAGGGCGTTGAGCGACTCGGCCTCGTCTCCCGGGAAGTCGAACCTCCGGCTCAGCTCCAGGGCCTGGTGGTGCCGGCGCCGGGCCTCGTCGTGGCGGCCTTGTCGTTGGTACAGCAGCCCGATGTTGTTCAGCACGACGGTCTCGCCGATGCGGGATCCTGTCTCCCGGTAGGCGTGCAGCGCCTGCCGGTGGTGCTCGTGGGCGGCCCCGTACCGTCCTTGGCGTTCGTGGACGATGCCGAGGTCGGTCAGGCATCTGGCTTCACCACCGCGGTCGCCGAGCTCCCGGAAGAGCGCGAGCGACTGCGCGCAGTGGTCGTGGGCCCGGTCGTATTCCCGCCGCCGCCTGGAGACGGTTCCGAGGGCTTGCAGTGCGGCGGCTGCGACGCCCTGGTCACCGATCTCGCGCGCCAGGTCCAGGGCATGACGGTAGTGCTCGGCCGCCTGCTCGTAGGCGCCGTGCCACCAGAAGTGCACCTGGCCGAGATCGATGAGCGTGCGGCCTTCGGCGGCCGTGTCGCCGCTCCGGCGGGCGGCTCGCAGTGCCAGGCCGCAGAGGGCCAGCGCATCGGCCTGGTGGGCGTGGCCCAGCAGGTAGCGGTGCAAGGTGGCGGCCAGTTGGCCGGCGTACGGGAGCCGGTCGTGCTCGGCCGCGTACTGGGCGGACGCCATGAGGTTCACGCGTTCGCCGTCCAGCCAGGTGATCGCCTCGGCCTCGTCCTGTGGTGGGGGCGAGGCCGGGGTGTCCGGCGCGGGAATGCGTGGCCTGCGGTTCTTGCCCTCGGGGTAGAGGTGGTCGACGGCCGCGCACGCGGTGTGGAGATAGTGGTGGAACAGCCGGCCGAGGGCCTCGTACTGGGCGCCCGGGGGTTCCTGGGCGGCCGCGGTGGCGAGGGCGTGTTCGCGCAGCAGGTCGTGGAAGGTGTAACGGCCGAGCTGGTACTGGGTCAGGACGTGGGCGTCCAGGAGGTCTTCCAGGAGGGTCTCGGCCTGTTCCAGCGGGAGGTCGGCCAGCGCGGCGGCCGCCTGGGGGCTGATGTCACGGCCCGGCTGGAGCCCCAGGAGCCGGAACATGCGCTGCTGATCCGCGGTCAGCTGCTCGTAGGACAGAGTGAACGCCGCCGCCACTCCTCGCTCCGAGGTGGCCAGCTCGGAGAGTCTGCGGCGCTGGTCGCGGAGCCGGTCGGCCAGATGGGCGACGGTCCAGCGCGGGCGGTGGTGCAGGCGGGCGGCGGCGATGCGGACGGCCAGTGGCAGGAACCCGCACAGCTGCAGGACGTCGAGGACGGCCAGGGGTTCGGCGGCCGCCCGTTCACCGACGATCGCCGTGAACAGCTCCACGGCGTCCGCGGCAGGCAGCACGTCCAGGGACAGGGCGTGTGCCCCGTCCAGGTCGGTCAGCCGTCGGCGGCTGGTGATCAGGACGAGGGTGCGGGAGGATCCGGGCAGCAACTGGCGTACCTGGTCGGCGCCGAGGGCATTGTCCAGGACGGCCAGCACGCGACGGCCGGAGAGTTCGGACCGCCACAGCGCGGCGCGATCGGCGACCGCGGCGGGTATCCGCTGGGTGGGCACGCCGAGTTGTCCCAGGAGGATCTCGAGCGCGGCACCGGCGTCGAGCGGCGACTGACCGGCGGTGTGCGCCTGCAGGTCGATGAAGAGCTGTCCGTCCGGAAAGTGGTCCGCGAGGCGGTGCCCGGCATGGACCGCGAGCGTCGTCTTGCCGACGCCGGCCATCCCGTCGATCGCCGAAATCGTCACGACACCGCCGTTGTTGTCCGACCACATGCGGATCAGGCCGTCGAGCTCGTCTTCGCGTCCGGTGAAGTCCGGGACGTCGTAGGGCAGGAAGTTGATCCCCTGCGGCTTCACCGGCGCGGTGACCGGCGGCCGCAGATCGGGGGCGTCCCGCAGGATGTCCTGTTCGAGCTTGCTGAACGCGTGGCCGGGGTCCAGTCCCTGCTCTTCGGCCAGGGTCGCCCGGAAGGTTCTTGCCACGTCCAACGCGTCGGTCTGGCGTCCGGCGCGGTGCAGGGCGAGCATCAGCTGGCAGCAGAGCCGTTCCCGCAAGGGGTTGGCCGCCGTGTGGACGGACAGTTCCTCGATGAGGTCGTCGTGCCGCCCCCGGGCCAGCTCCAGCTCGGCCAGGCGCTCGACGGCGGTCAGGAGCTGCCCGTTCAGGCGTGCTCTGGCGCTCTGGACGTAATGGGCGGTGATGTCGGCCAGCGGCTCTCCCCGCCACAGCGCCAGCGCGGCACGTATCTGGTCCGCGGGGTCCCCCGGGGCGCCGGGGACGGTCGGCGCCTTGGCGATCAGGCTGGTGAACTCGTCCAGATCGAGTTGCCCCGGCTCGGGGGTGATCACGTACCCGGCCGGCCGCGTGGCCAGCATCCGGTCGGCTCCTGAAGCGCGCAGCATCCGTCGGATCGCGGCGATCGTGGTCTGGATCTGCGCGCGGGCGGAATCCGGCGGCAGCGGCCCCCACATCGCGTCGATGAGCCGATCCGTGCTGACCGCGGAACCGGCGTGCAGCAGCAGGTAGGCGAGCACCGCACGATGACGGGGCGCCAGGCCGGGCGCATCCGAACCGGAGGCCACGGCCTCCACCGGGCCGAGGATCGTGAACCGCATGCCGTCCCTCCCGGGGTCACCAGCGCGTGCATCGGAGAAGCATCGCGAATGTATCAAGATCAACCTGCAGGGTTGCCGGCATGCCACTCCACACCGTTGAACCGGAGATCGCGACCGGTGAAACCGCAGCCCTGTTCACCGCAACGCACCATGCCCTGGGGGTCGTCCCCAACCTGGCCAGGGTGATGGCCACCAACCCGGCCGTCCTGAAGGGGTACTTGGGCGTCGTCACCAGCCTGAACGCGGAGGGAAGCCTGTCGGCGGACGTGCGCGAGCGCATCGCGTTGCTGGTGGCGCAGGAGAACGGGTGCGACTACTGCCTGTCCGTCCATGCGTTCCGCGGGACCAGGACGGCCGGACTGAGTGCGGCCGAGGCCACCCGCGCGCGCCGGGGAGAGGCCGACGACCCCTGGGCCGCCGCCGTCCTGGATCTGGCCGCCGCGATGGTCCGTGACCGCGGAACCGTTGCCGATGAGCAGCTGGCCGCGGCCCGGCGCGCCGGTCTGTCCGACGGGCAGATCGTCGAGGTCGTCGCCCATGTCGCTCTGAACGTGTTCACCAACTACCTCGCCACGGCCGCCCGCGTCGACATCGACTGGCCGCTCGTACGCCACACCGACTGACAAATCGCGAACCGACTCGACCACGAAGGCGATCACTGTGCCCACAGCAGTACAAGTCAATCCGCTCCAGCGCGTTTCGGCCGCCGACGCCGCCGCGTGGCATCAGGTCGTCGCCGCCTCGACGGCCCACGACCTGCCCGGAGTACCGATCCCCGACCCAGGACAGATCCACGCCCAGCTCACCCGGCCCGCACTGGGCAGCCACCGGCTCACCTGGCTGGCCACCGCGGCGCACGGCGCCGCGGTCGCCGTCGCCGGCCTGCGGGTGTTCACGTCCCCGGGCCGGCAACACCTGGCCGAACTCGAACTCCACGTCGACCCCGCACACCGGCGCCGGGGAACCGGCTCCCGCCTGCTGTCCGCGGCCGTCGCGGCCTGCCGCGCCGAGAGCCGGCGCGCCCTGATCACCACAGCCGCTGCCGACAGCCCGGGCGAAGCCTTCTGCGAACGACGGGGATTCCGCGGGGCACTGACCCTGGACCACCTCCTCGTGCGCCTCGACGAGACGGACCGGGCCGACCTCCTCCGGGCCGCCGATGCCGAGCACCCCGGCTACCGGCTGACCGGCTGGAGCGGAACGGTCCCCGACCGCCTCGCCGACGTCTTCGCCGAGGCCAAGAACGCGATGAACGACATGCCCATGGGAGACCTGGACTACGGCAGCGTCGCGTGGGACGGCGACCGCGTCCGCGCCATGGCGATGGTGATCGCCGACCGCGGGGACACCCTGCTGACCGTCGCCGCCGTCCACGACGACGGCACCATGGCCGGCTACACCGAGATCCTGCTCCCCCGGGGGACGCCGGCGCGGGCCCAGCAGTACGACACGGCGGTCGTCCCCGCCCACCGCGGCCACGGGCTGGGCCTGTGGGTCAAGGCCGCCATGGTGCGCCGGCTGCGCGCCGAGCACTCCGGCGTCACCGAGATCGAGACGGACAACGCGGAGGACAACGTCCACATGCTCGCCGTCAACCACCGACTGGGCTTCCGCTCCTACCGGCGCACACGCGAGTTCCAGCTCGACATGCCCACGCCCTGACCGCCGTACCCGCGCCCTCACCCGTACCCGAATCCGAATCCGTACTGCATCCGCATCCGCATCGAAGAAGCGAGAACCGCTTGCGTCAGCTGTCCTGCTACCTCACCGCCACCCTCGGCCGGGCCGCCCAGCGGTTCGACACCCTCGCCGTCAAGCGCCACCCCGTCGTCATCGTCGGGTCCGGCGTCCCCCTGTTCGAGCGCCCCGGCACATCCGCGAACCACGCCCGGAGCACCACGCGCACCATCGACTCCGGCCTCACCATCACCCACTTCTCCAGGGGGCTGTCATGAACGTCTCCGCCTCCCCCTCTCCCCGTGAAGGGCCCGGGGCTCGGTGGCTCAGGAGACACTGTTGATCACCCCCGCTGCCTCCGCCGTCTCGAGTGCAGGGGGAAAGCAACACCATTGGCTGCCCGGGTCGTCCCTCAGAGCGGTCGGCCTGGCCAGGAAACCACGAAACAGGAGAGTCACGAAGTGCGTGTGCTTTTGTCGACGTATGGGTCGCGCGGGGACGTCGAACCGCTGGTGGGGCTCGCTGTGCGGTTGCGGGAGCTCGGCGCGGAGGTGCGGGTGTGCGCGCCGCCGGACGAGGACTTCGCGGAGCGGCTGGCCGGGGTCGGCGTGTCCGTGGTGGGGGTCGGGAAGTCGGCGCGTGCGCTGACGACCGCGGCTCCGCCGCCGTCGAAGGACAATCTGCCGCAGCGGGCGGCCGAACTGATCGCCAGTCAGTGGCAGGTGATGCCCGCGGCGGCAGAGGGGTGCGACGTGCTGCTCGCGACGGGGGCGATGCCGGCTGTCGCCGGTGCGCGGTCGGTGGCCGAGAAGCTCGGCATCGGCTACGTGTCCGCGATCTTCCAGCAGCTGACCCTGCCTTCGCCGCAACGCCCGCCGCTGGCGTACCCCGGGCGGCCGTTCCCGCCGGAGGTGACCGACAACCGGGCACTGTGGGAACTGGACGCCCGGAGCATCAACGCGCTGTTCGGTGAGGCGCTGAACACCAGCCGGGCGTCGATCGGCCTGCCCCCGGTGGGCAACGTCCGCGACTACGCCTTCGGCGACCGGCCGTGGCTGGCGACGGACCCGGTGCTGGACCCATGGCTGAAGACGCCGGACCTCGACGTCGTACAGACCGGCGCGTGGGTGCTGCCCGACGAGCGGCCGCTCCCGGCGGAGCTGGTGGCCTTCCTGGACGCCGGCGCGCCGCCCGTGTACGTGGGGTTCGGCAGTATGGCCGTGCGGGCGGGTGAGGGGGCGGCCCGGGTGGCCATCGAGGCGGTCCGCTCGATGGGCCGCCGGGTCCTCGTCGGGCGTGGCTGGGCGGACCTGGGCCTCATCGACGACCGGGACGACTGCTTCGCCGTCGGCGAGGTCAACCATCAGCAGTTGTTCGGACGAGTGGCTGCCGTCGTGCACCACGGCGGTGCGGGTACGACGACGACGGCCGCTCGGGCCGGCGCTCCGCAGGTGGTGGTGCCCCAGTTGGCGGACCAGCCGTACTGGGGCACCCGGGTGGCCGGACTGGGCATCGGCGTGGCCCACGACGGCCCGGTTGCGACCTTCGAGTCCCTGTCGGCCGCGCTCAGGACAGCCCTGGACCCGGAAGTCGGCAGCCGGGCGAAGGCCGTGGCCGCCGCGGTCCGCACCGACGGGGCGATGCTGGCGGCAAGACTGCTCCTCGACACCGTCGGCTGAGGAAGCCGGGGCGGGCCCGCGCGTTCCTGCCCGCCCACGCCGCCCGAGCGGCGTCTGGCCGACGTCCTGCCGACGTCTGGCAGTGTGAGCTGGACGCCTACGGGTGGGCCTGCCGGGGCTCGCCGGCCGGCCCTTATCGTCCCACCGGCACCCGCCGGCGTCGCTCACCCGGTCGGTCGTGCGAGGAACTTGCCGATCGCCGTGGCGACTTCCGGGTGGGCGAGGTACTCCTCGATGCTGTGGGCCCGGTCGCTCGCGTTCACCACGGCGTGCTCCTCCGTCAGCTTGCCCCAGACGGGCTCCAGCGGGCAGCCGATGGCCACGGCGTCGGTCGGGCACCAGACGTTGACCCACGCCTCGACGGTCCCGGGGCGGTCGGTGCCGGGCGGGGCGAGCCGGCTGTTGACCGCGTTCATCCCCAGGGGGCTGCCCGCGGTGACGAGGAGGGTGACCTTCATGCCCGGGGGGAGCCGGTTGGCGACGAGGTCCATGCCGACCACCGTGCCCAGGCTGTGGGTCACCAGGACCAACTCGCCGTCGTGCGGGATCTCCTCGAACACACGGTCCAGGACGGCCTGGCGGACCGCCTGATCGCTGAGGTAGGCGTCCACGTCACGGAAGATGGTCGCGATGGCCAGCGCGTCCACGTCGGTCTTGGCCGCCAGCCAGCTCAGGGCGCCCTGAAGGGATCCGACGAGCGTGCTGCCGAGGTTCTCCGTGGCCGCCTGCCCGTCCTGCGGCATGCCGGCCAGGACCGCCGCCTCCATGACGAGCTGCTCGTACGTCCCCTCCTCGGACTCGGCGGCGAAGGCCTCCACGGCCGCCACGGCGGGCGAGTCGGCGTAGGAGGCGGGGAGCGCCTCGTGCTGCCCGGTGACTTCGACGATCCGGTCGCCGTAGTACGGGAACCAGACGTGCGCCGGGTCGACGGTGGGGAGCCCCGCGCGGGTGAGGCCGTGGTTGAGTCCGCCGGTCCAGCCACGGCGGAGCAGCTCCGGGTCCTTGCCCTGCTGGCTCCGGCCGTGCAGGAAGACCAGGTGCCGCCGGCCGCCGAAGGCGTCCTTCGGGGCGCGCAGGCCGACGTGGGCCCCGGCGGCCGCGGGGCCCGGGGCGGCGGCGACCGCGGCGGCCTCCTGCGGGGTGGGGGCCGGGACCACGACCGGTGCGACCGGCATCTCCACCGGGCCGGCGGCGGCGTCCTGCCGGAGCCCGGATTCGGGACCCATCTCGGCCAGCAGCGCACGCCGCTGGGGGTCCAGCGGCAGCGTGGCGAGGTGCTTGAGGATCGAACTGGTGCGGGCGCCTTCGTTCGAGACGTAGTCGATGGTGTCGTCGCTGTCGACGCCACCGCGCCAGATCTGGCCGTCCTTGCGCAGGATGCGGCCCTGGGTGTCGGTGTTCGGCACGCCCATGTGGTGCAGCGCCACGACCTCCCACTGGTCGTTGAAGACCGGGGACCCGGAATTGCCGGGCTCGGTGTCGGTCCGGTAGTGGAGGAAGTCGTCCAGCCGCTGTACGAGGGCGTTGTCGCGGAGCGCGATCTCCTTCAGCCGGCCCATCGGGTGGCCGATGACGTTCACCGGTTCGTTCTGGACCAGTTTGCCCTGCTGGTTGCTGAGCCGGTTCCATCCGAATCTCGCGCCTGCGAGGCTGCCGTCGGCGGCGGGTTCGACCGCCACCAGGGCGTAGTCGAGATGCTCGTCGGCCGTGAAGAACGTATCGGGGTCGCATGCGAACCGGATCGCGGCGTCGGGTGCGTTGTCGATGGTGACCTGGGCGTTGAACTCCAGGAAGCAGCGCCGTGCCGTCTCCGTGTCCGGCAGCACGTGGTGGTTGGTGAGGAGCAGCCGGGGGGAGACCAGGAAGCCGGTGCCGTGCGGCCGTTCGAGGCCGCCCCGGAGGATCGAGATCCGGGCGACGGTGGCGGCCGCGCGGGCGCCGCGGGGCAGGAAGCTCCACGGCTGGAGATCCTTGGTGAGACCGATGACCCGCTCCAGGGTTTCGGGCACGTCCAGCGCGTCCGCGTGGACGCTCTCCACGGCCGCGGCCGGAGGGACCCCGCCCCGTTCGAGCAGCCGGTTGACCCGGGAGGCGATCCGCTCCGGGGTGTCCGGGTACAGCACCCCGGCTGCCAGCTTCGCCTCGATCTCCTGCCGCTCCGCGGACGCCTCGCGGTACCGCCGTGCTGCCGCGGTCCGCTGTTCCTGCTCTTCCCGGGATTCATCGGATGGGAGCATGTCACTCACCGTTCTGTTCCTGAGGGTGTGCCGACGGATTGCCGACGGGTGCGCCGACGGGTGTGCCGACGCCCTCCAGAAGGCGGACATGCGCCTCGGTGCCGCAACAACAGCGGATGCGGCCACGGCTCCGCCAAGCGGAGCGAAGCGCACGCACCCTTCCCGGTCGCTGGGGCGACGACGCTCCGGCGCGGAAGATTCCCGGGCGCTGCGCCGGACGGGTGGGGACGGGCTGCCCTGCACCGTGGTGCTCCACGGCCGCGGGATCACTGCGCCGTTCCCCGCGGCGTTCGCCTGTCTGCCCCGCTCCGCACGACAGCAGCCCCGAGCTGGGGCAGCGTCGTGAGGAGTGCACGGAAGAATCCCCTCCGGGAAGAGGCTCGCATGGACGAGGTCGAACAGTACGAGCGCTACGCCGGCGGCAGCCCGGAGGCGGAGCGGCTGGTCTTCGAGCGGCTGGCGCGTGAGCTCCTGCGGGTGCAGCTCAAGGTGAAGAGGCGCAGCGGCGCCGCCGCCGTCGACCGGACCTTCCACGCCAAGGCTGTCCTCGGCGTGGAGAACGCCCGGCTGAGGTTCCGCGAGGACCTTCCGGAGGCACTGCGGGCGGGTTTCGCCCTGCCCGGAGCCGAGTACCCGGTCACGGTACGGCTGTCCAACGCGAGCGGGGTCCGTCAGCCCGACTTCGCGCCCGATCTGCGCGGGGCGGCCCTGCGCGTCGAGGTGGGCCCCGGTGAGACCCACGATCTGCTGATGACGAGCTTCCCGGTCTCCCACGCCCGCGACGCGCGCGAGTTCGTCGCCTTCGCCAAGGCCATGGCAGGTGCCGACTCGCGGCTGCGCAAGGGGGTCGCCCTGTTCCTCAAGCTGCCCCTGGCGGTCGGCTGGCCCACGGCCACCCGGATGCGGCGCAACATCGTCGCGGGAACCAGGCGCACGGTGCCCAGCCTGGCTCTGGAGACGTACTGGAGCCGCGGCGCGATCCTGTGGGGCGACCGCGGACCGGTGCGCTACCAGCTGCGGCCCGCCGCGGACGCCCCGCCGGCCCCGGAGGCCTCGCGCACCGATCCCGACTACCTGCGGCGCGAACTCTCCCAGCGGCTGCGCCGGACGGATGTCGTCTTCGAGCTGTGCGTGCAGCGCTACGTGGACGCCCGGCGCACGCCCGTCGAGGACGGTGCGGCCGAGTGGAAGGAAGGTGACGCACCCCTCCTGCCGGTGGCCACGCTGACCATCCCGCGCCAGGACATCCACACCGCCGAGGCCCGCGCCGGCGCGGGGCGGGTCGACCTGCTGGCGTTCAACCCGTGGCACACCTCGGAGGGGTTCCGCCCCCTGGGCAACCTCAACCGTGCCCGCAAGGCCGCCTACGAGGCCGGTAGCGCCCACCGGCTGGGCCGGCGCTTCATGACCGTCGAGCCGCGGCGCAACGCCCTGCTCGGGGCACCGCTGCGGGCCGGTTTCCGCACGGTCAACCGCTTCGTCCCGTGGCACAGGCTGCCCACGCCGCTCGGTCTGCTCAACCTCATGGCCTTCCGGCAGACACTGCGGCGGCACAACCTCATCGACACCGAGACCCACGAGGCGCCGCCCGAAGCCGGTCCGGTGGAGGCCTCGCCCGACGAGGAGCTGCTGGTCAGGCGCAGCTACGACGGCTCGTACAACGATCTGTCGGCGCCGCGGATGGGCGCGGTCGGGGCGACGTTCGGCCGCAGCATGCCGCCCGTCTACCGGCCGGACCGGTTCGACTCACCCAACCCGGTCACCGTGAGCCGGGAACTGCTCCGGCGTGAGGCGTTCATCCCCGCGACCTCGCTGAACGTCATCGCCGCCGCGTGGATCCAGTTCCAGGTGCACGACTGGGTCAAGCACAAGAGGCTTCCGGTGGCCACGCGCAGCGTCGAGGTGCCGCTGCCACCCGGCGAGACCTGGCAGAACACCCCGGGCGGGCCGCGGGAGACGGTGATGCGCTTCGGTGCGGACGAGGCGGTGCCCACGCCCGGCGACGGACGGCCGCCGATCGTGTTCGCCGGCGACGTGTCGCACTGGTGGGACGGCTCGGAGGTCTACGGCGGTGACCGGTCCACCGCGATGTCGCTGCGTGAGCCCGACGGCGGCGCCGGCCTGAGGCTGGAGGAGGGACACCTGCCGAACGGCTCGAACGGCTCCCCGCTCACCGGGTTCACCGACAACTGGTGGCTCGGCCTCAGCGCCATGCACACCCTCTTCGCCCGCGAGCACAACGCGGTGTGCGAAGCCCTGCGGCACGAGTATCCGCGCATGGACGAGGACCGGGTCTACCACACGGCCCGGCTGATCGTGTCCGCCCTGATCGCAAAGATCCACACGGTCGAGTGGACCCCGGCGATCCTCGCCACCAAGACGCTCGACATCGGCATGAAGACCAACTGGCAGGGGCCGCCGAAGAACTGGCTCGACCAGCTGGGCGTCTGGCTGCTGGAGGCGAACGGGCGCCAGGGCATCCCGAAGACCCTGCCCGACCACCACGGTGCCCCGTACTCCCTCACGGAGGAGTTCGTCACCGTCTACCGGATGCACCCGCTGCTGCCCGACGACTACGAACTCGTCGACCACCGGTTCGGCCGCCGGCTCGACACCCTGGACTTCACCGCCCTCCAGGGCGCCGCGACGGAGCCGCTCATCCGCAAGACCGGGCTGGTGAACACCTTGTACTCGCTGGGCATCGCCCATCCGGGGGCGATCACCCTGCACAACTTCCCGCGCGCCTTGCAGGCGTTCCAGCGGGACGGGGAGGTGATCGACCTCTCCGTGGTCGACCTGGTGCGCACCCGGCGCCGCGGCGTCCCGCGCTACAACGACTTCCGGGCCGGCCTGCACAAGCCGCGGATCCGGCACTTCGAGGACCTCTCCTCCGATCCGCAGACGGTCGCACGGCTGCGGGACGTCTACCGCTCGGTGGACGACATCGACACCATGGTGGGGCTGTTCGCCGAAAATCCGCCGGAGGGCTTCGGCTTCAGCGACACCGCCTTCCGCGTGTTCATCCTGATGGCGAGCCGACGCCTGCAGAGCGACCGCTTCCTCACGGTCGACTTCCGGCCGGAGGTCTACACGCCGCTGGGCATGGACTGGATCGAGCGGGGCGGCATGACGAGCGTCATCCTGCGGCACTGTCCCGAGCTGGCGGGCATCCTGCCGCGCGGGGGCAACGCCTTCGCACCCTGGCGTCCGGTCGCGCCGGTCCGCAACGGCAGCGGCCGCGGCTGAGCGGGAGAGGGTCATGTCCACATCCGAGAACGCGGGCCACCCCGGCCTGGAGGATCTGCTGTCCCGTCCCTTGTGGCAGACGCTCTTCGAGCGGCGCACCCACCGGGTCAGCAGGGGCGCGTCGGTGCCGGCCGGATCGATGAGCTACGACTCCCCGCACCGGCCGCAGCCGCTGGGCGAGCTGGAGGAGGCGGTGCTCATCGCCCTCACCGGGTCCTCGGGCCTCACCATGCCCGACCGGCCCTTCGAGGACCCCCGCGACCACCAGCCGATCATGGCCAAGCCGAACCTGAACATGACGGGCCGGACGGCGGGCAGCCCCGACAACGCGCAGGCCACCCACTTCTTCATGATCAACGACACGGGCACCTACTACCTGAGGAAACTGCCGCCCGCCCCGGACCGTGCCTTCGGCCCCGACACGCTGATCGAACGCGCACGCCTCTCGAAGGTCCGGGTGCTGGACCACCGCCTGGACGTCGCCGAGGGCATGCGCGACTTCCCGGCGTACCTGGACTCCAACCGGTTCCTGTCCAACCTCCCGGGCACCACCCTCTTCCTGCCGGTGGTCGACCTCTCCCACCAGTACGTCAACGCGCTGATGTACCTGCTCACCCAGCCCGAAGGGGCCCGGCCCACCCTCGTCGACGACCGCAACTTCTACCGCCCGGCCGGGGTGAAGAAGTGGGTGCGCAGCGGCTTCCTCAACCCCGCCGTCAAGCTGCCGCTCGGTTCCCTGGGGCCGATGCGCACCCAGATCGAGGCCGACCTGCTGCTGCAGAACATGATGCTGGCCGCGGACGCCATGGGACTCGGCGCCTGGATCCACGCGTCGATCAGCCCCCAGATCATGCTGGGCGACCCGAAGTTCTCGCGCGCGTACGGCCGCATGCTGGGCTTCGACTTCGCCACGCCGAGGTTCCGCCCCGCCGACATCCTGCGCTGGCAGGTACCGCTGCCGAAGTACGCCGGGCTGCGCTCCCATCCGGTGGGACTGCGGGCCGGCGGGGAACACCTCATCAAGAGCGCCTGCCCGCCCAACTACCCGTCGATGCACGAAGCCGTGGACGCCGTCGTCCGCGCCAAGTTCGGGGAGCGGGGCATCTACACCGACAAGGACCTCTTCGCCCGCATCTACAAGGACGACTACGCGCAGCGGTACCTCGCCGAGGCCAGTGAGTACGACCGCCAGGTGGTCGAATGCGCGCGGGACGTCTGCGTGTACATCCACGAGACCCACGGGCGCTTCCCGGCGCACACCGACGCCATCCACGTACCGGGCATCTGGCTGCAGGCGCACCACGTCGAGTCCGAGTACTACGAGCGCTTCTTCCGGAACGGCCTGACCGACGCCCACCGCCGGCACGCCGTGCGCTGGGACGGATGAGGCGACGAGGGCATGCCATGAGGGAGATCCGGTGAGAGTCTACGAGGCCATCGTCAAGGGGCTGGAAGGCATCGGCGTACGGGCGGCCTTCGGCGGTGCCGGGGAGAACGCGGCGGGTCTGATGCTGGCACTGAAGCATTCGCAGCTGATCCGGCCGATCATCACCCGGCACGAGCAGGCCGCGTCGTTCATGGCCTGCGGATACGCCATGTACACCAACCAGCTGGGCTTCTGCTTCGCGACCGCCGGGCCGGGCGCGTTCAACCTGTTCTCGGGGCTGGCCGTGGCCATGTCCGACTCCTATCCGGTCCTCGCGGTCTCGGGGTACGCGAACACGCGGTGGCGCGGATGGGGTTCGCTCAACGAGACGTCGGGGCTGAACCGCACGCCCGATTCCCAGGCCATGTTCGCGGCCACGACCAAGAGGTCCTTCCTGCTCACCGACATCGCCGACACCTGCGACGTCCTGGAGGAAGCGGTCAACACCGCGTTCGAGGGAAGGCCCGGTCCCGTGCACATCCACGTGCCCGAGGACCTGACCCACCGCGGTGTCGAGGTGACGGACTTCCGCCCGGTCAGGCTCGACGTACGGCCGGTGCTGCCGGACCCGGCACGGGTGGCGGAGATCGCGGCGGTCCTGGCGGACGCCCTGGCGCGGCGCAAGCGCATCGTGGCGCTCGTCGGCTTCGGTGCGGTGCGCAGCGGGGCGGGCCCGGAGGTCCAGCGGCTGATCGAGCGGTTCCAGATCCCGCTGCTCACCACCTTGGACGGCAAGGGCATCGTGTCGGAGGGGCACCCGCTCGCGGTGGGCGTCTTCGCCGACAGCGGCCATTCGAGTGCGTGGAAGGCCTTCCGTGAGGCCGACGTCGTGCTGTGCGTGGGCAATTCCCTCAACCAGCACGCCACGTTCAACTACCGCGCGGACCTGTTCGAGAACAAGCTGCTCATCCATGTGAACATCTCCGAGGGCGAGTTCCACAAGGCCTACCGGCCCGACCACACCCTGTTGTCCGATGCGCGTCCCGCCGTGGCCGCCCTGGCCGACGAGCTGGAGCGGCTGGTCGGCCAGGTCCCTGCGGCCGAGGTCGACGGCCGGGACTACGAGGCCCGCAGGATCCACCACCTGCCGGGGAAGATCCACCCCGGAGAACTCGCGCAGTCGATCGGGCGCATGCTGCCGCCCGGGGGTGTGCTGCTCGCGGACGCGGGCGCCCATCTCGCGTGGCTCGGGTACTACGTGGAGCTCGAACAGGGGCAGAACTTCCGCAAGGCGGGCTCCTTCGGGCCGATGGCCGGGCACGTCAACGGAGCCATCGGCCTGAAGGTCGCCCACCCGGACCGGACCGTCGTCGTCGGGTGCGGCGACGGATGCTACTCGCTGTCCGGGTTCGAGCTGATGACCGCCGTCGAGCACGAGATCCCCGTCATCTGGGTCATCTTCAACGACGGGGAGTTCAAGCTGATCAAGCTCTTCCAGCTGGTCACGTACGCCGAATCCGGTCTGGTCGAGTTCCGGAACCCGGACTTCGCCGCGTACGCCCGCGCGTGCGGCGCGGACGGGTACCGGGTGGAGACGCTGGAGGAGTTCGAGGAGGCGTTCCGCGCGGCCCTGGCCTCAGGCCGGCCCTCGCTCATCGACGCGAGGATCACGCGCTGGGCCGTGCCGCACTACAGCCCGTCGCCGGACGGCGTGATCGACGGTCTCGTCGAGACCGTCGAAGCACGCTTCCGGGACTGACGGCACACCCAGGGGGCCGTGCCGGTCAGGGCGGGCTCAGGGGCGGCGGCCGCTCCCGTGCAGCCCGGCGGCGCTCTCCTCCAGCCGGACGGACTCGTAGAGCGCCGTGATGTTGCCCCCGCCGAACGTCCGGCCGCCCTGGCGCTCGATGATCTCGAAGAAGAGGGTGTTCCGCCGGTGCACCGACTTCGAGAAGATCTGGAAGAGCTGCCCGTCGTGGTCGGCGTCCACCAGGATGCCGAACTCCTTGAGCCGTTCGACGGTGTACCTTGCCGGTGCCAGCCGCCGGCTGAGCAGTTCGTAGTACGTGTCGGGGGTGCGCAGGAACTCGACACCGCTCTGGACGAGGGACCGGACCGTCTCCACGATGCTCCCGGTGGTGAACGCGACGTGCTGGACGCCGGCCCCGCCGTGGTCGTGGAGGAAGCGGTTGATCTGTCCCGGGTCCCGCGTGATGTCGGGCTCGATCAGCGTCAGCGTCACGCCGCCCGCGCGGCTCCGGACCGCCGTGGTCCGGACGGCCTGCGTACCCACCACGATCCGTTCCGTGAAGGTCGTCTCGAAGTCGAGCACGCGCTCGTAGAACGCGGCCAGGGGCTCCATGTCACCGGGCCGGACACAGACCGCCAGGTGATCGATCCGGATCAGGCCGGGGTGCCGGGGCGCAGGAGCTCCACCGGGCGCCAGCGCGGCAGGCGGGACGGTCGGACCGAGGGCGTCGACGCCTTGGACGAAGGTGTGCGTCACGTCGTCGAAGCCGGCGATCGTGGCGGTGACACCGCCGCCGTGGGCGGCCGGTCCGGACACCGGGCGGGCACCGCGCCGCACCGCCTCGTGGAACGCGGCCGAGGCGTCCGGCACGCACAGGGCGATGTCGGCCACGCCGTCACCGTGCCGCTGCGTGAACGCCGTCCCGGCCCGGTCGTCCGCCGCCGGCTGCACCAGTTCGAGCCGGATCCGGTTCGCCCGCAGCGTCGCGGCCCGGCCGCTCGCAGCCGTACGGGCGGTGAATCCGCAGGCTCCGGTGAACCACGCGGCGCTCTCCGTGAGGTCGGTGACGTACAGCCTCAGGTGGTCGACGCTCATGTCCGTGAAGACGCCCGTGTCCCTCGTGGTCACGCTCGTTCACTCTCCTTCGACAGGTGGCGGGGGGTCTGGCGGGGAGCGGCCGGGCGGACCGCCGGATCCGTGGGCAGTGCGACCGGCAGGCGGTCGAAGGACCGCTGGGTCGCCTTCCTGCGCCGGACGGGAGGGCCGGCCAGGGCGAGGCCCGGCAGGTGGGCGTGGAGCCGGGAGAGGTACACGGCGATCTCCATCCGGGCCAGCCCCGCTCCCACGCACCGGTGGATGCCCTCGCCGAACGTGAGGTAGCCGGGCGCCCCTCTGGCGGGGTCGAAGCGGTCGGGGTCGGGGAAGACCGCGGGGTCCCGGTTCACCGAACCGATCAGAACGTGGACCCCCGCCCCACGGGGGATGGTGGTCCCGGCCAGTTCCACGTCCTGGACGGGGACGAGCTGGGAGGCCGCCATCCAGATCGGCGGTTCGTGGCGCAGGCACTCCTCCACGAAGCCGGCGGCCTTCTCCCCGCCGGGATCCGCGAGGGCGGCTCGTGCGGCCCGGGGAAAGCGGATGACTTCGAGGGTGGCGTTGTCCATGGCGGCGGCGGTGCTGTCGGAGCCCGCCATCCACAGCCCCCAGAGCATGTTGATGAGCTCGGCCTGGCCGAGCGCCGCCCCGTCGTCCCCGCCACCGCCGCTGCCGTTCGCGAGGGCGGAGACCGCGTCCGCCCGAGGGCGCAGACGCCGCTCGGCCGCGAGCCCGGTGAAGTACTCCTCGATGGCGAGCGTGGCCTCGTCGGCCTCCCGCAGGGCCGTCTCGTCCGCCGTCGGGTGGGCCGCCCCCAGGGTCCGGGAGACCAGCGGCGCGAGGGAGGACCGGTCCGCCTCGGGTACGCCGATCAGGTCGGCCATCACGTGCACGGCCAGCGGAGCGGTCACCTCGGTGTGGAGGTCCACGCTCTGCCCGTCGCGCAGGCGGGCGACCACGGGGTCGAAAAGCCTGTCGCACCACCGCTGCGCGGTGCCCCGCAGCGCCTCCACCGCCTGGGGCGTGAAGAACGGGGACATCGCCCGGCGCAGCCGGGTGTGCTCGGGACGGTTGGTGTTCGTGATGCCCGCCAGGAAGTTCTGGAGGGTGCGCGACCGCCCGATCCTCGGCTGCTTGGCTCGCAGTTCCTCCTGGGTGAGGCTGCGGAAGGCGGGATCCCGCATCACCAGCCGCGCCTCCTGGTGGCGGCTGATGAAGTACACCCCGCCGGTCGGGTTCGGATGCACCGGCGAGTTTTCGCGCAGCCATGCGTACAGCGGATAGGGGTCGTCCATGGTCGGGGGGTCCTGCATGCAGGCCAGGACATCGACCCGCCCGTCGCCGTCGACGGGAAACGCTGACACTGAACCTCCGGTGGAGGGAACGGGAGGGGACGAAGGAGAGGGTGGCCGCCGGCGCGTGTCACACGGGCAGGGCGGGGTCCAGCTGCCTGCTGCCGCTGAAATGGCAGCTCCATCGTTCGAAGGCGGAGAGCATGTCGCCGTAGCAGCTGCGCTCCGCCTTGATGTACGTGCCGTCGCCGGGGCCGAAGGACCAGCCGATGACCGTGCAGCCCTCTGCGTCGTAGGACGGTGCGGTGGTGAGGAAGGTGGCGATCCGCTCGGGGATCCGGGGCAGCCGGTCGTCCGGCACGTTGAGGGCGTAGAAGCAGACGCGTGCCACCCTGCCCGTGTCGAGGGAGACGGTGACCGAGATTCCGTAGTCCTGCGGCATGAGCGTCCGCATCTCCGCGACGTCTTCCGGGAGCGGGGGCGCGACTGCGACGAGCGAGACGATGTCGGCGCACTGGGCGGGCGTGACGGGGCCCTGCACACGGAAGTAGATGTTGACGGAGTGGTGGCGGTGGTCCACCGCGAGGAAGCGGATGTGCGCGAGACCGGCCCGGGCGAAGGCAGGCAGGTTGCGCCGCAGGGCGTCCGGAACGGGCGCCGCGTCGAGGACTTCGGCTGCCGGGCGGGTGCCGCCCAGCCACACCCATGTCTTGTCCAGTCCGGTGCGGGCGGTGAAGTCGCAGGACTGCTCGGCCGCGCCGTCGTAGAGGCCGCTCCAGAACTCGATCAGGGGTGCGAGGGGCGTGTCACGGGGCAGCAGGCCGGCGTCGATCGCCGTGGCGAGGGTGTCGGTGCGGGTCCGCGTGTAGAACCGGTAGCTGAGGTCGTCTCCAGGGCGGCCGGTCGTCTTCCACACCACCGCGCTGTCAAGGAAGTCGTCGGCGTAGGCGGCCAGGCATGTGCGGGTGACCTCTTCGTCGAAGGGGGCCTGCAGGGCGGCGGAGGTCGCTCGGATGTCCTCCAGGAACTGGAGCTGGGTGACGTACGTGGTCGGTGTGGCCATCGTGACTCCAAGGTCGTGCTGACGTGCTGACGTGCGACGGTGCAGACGTGCCGGGGTGCTGGGTACTGGGTGCCGGGATGCTGATGCGCCCGTGGCGGTACGCCGGAACGGGCGGAGCGTTTCAGGCGCGCCGGGCGACAATGACTCCGTTGGCCCCCGCGGCGTCGAACCGGAGGATCTCGGTGTCGGCGAAGCCGGCCTCGTGCAGCCACCCCAGGTACTCGTCCTCGGCGTAGTTGCGGCCCGCTGCGGTTTCCACCAGCATGTTCACGCCCATGAGGGCGGCGTCGAGGGGGCCGGTCCGCTCACGGTTGACGAGCAGCTCGCAGACCAGGAGGACGCCGCCGGGCGCGAGGGCCTCGTGACACTTGCGTACGAGGGCCCGGCCGTCCCGCTCGTCCCAGTCGTGGAGGATCATGCTGAGCAGGATCAGGTCGTGGCCCCCGGGCAGCGCCGCCTCGCGCTGGAAATCGCCGGGCGTGATCCGGACGTGCTCCGCCATGCCCGCGGAGGCGATCCGGTCCCGGGCGAAGTCGCAGACGTGCGGCAGGTCGTACAGGGTGCCGGTCAGGTGCGGGTGCTGCCGGCGCAGCTCGATCAGGAAGGCCCCGGAACCGCCGCCGACGTCGAGCACGCTCCTGTGCGGCCGGAAGTCGTAGGTCTGACCCAGGACGCGGGCGGTGGCCGCGGACAGGGAGTGCATGCCGTTCCAGAACAGTCCCGTGAAGTCGGGGTCCCCGGACGAGAAGAGAGTGGTCTGGATGTCGGGGTCCCAGGTGAGCGGCCGGTTCGAGCGCACCGCCGCGCCGAGGTCGTGCCAGGCCAAATACGCCCGGTCGTTGAAGCGCACGACGCCGCCGAAGTAGCAGTCCTTGCCTTCCACGAGGAACTGCTCCGCCAGCGGCGTGTTCCGGTAGGCGTCCCCGTCCTTCTCCAGAAGACCCAGTGCCGTGCAGGCGGTCAGCAGCATGTCGGCCGGCCGGTCCTGGAGGCCCAGTTCCGTGGCGAGTTCGGCCCTCGTGCGGTGCGGACCTGCGGACAGCCGGGTGAAGAGGGACAGTTCGAGGGCCACGGCCAGGGTCTTGAACGTCCAGAAACCCGTGGCCATGCGCATCAGGGGAGCTGCGGACGGCACGGGAGCGTCCTCCCGGTGTGCTGCGGGGCTTTCCTCATGCTCGTGTACGAGCGTCATCCTGGTATTCCTTTCCGGCGGACGCGACGAGGGGGGCGGGGCGCTTCGAGGCGAGTTCAGTGCCAGCGGACGGGCAGGCTGCGCGGCCCTCTCAGCAGGGTCCCCGGCCGCCAGGCCAGCGCTGCCGGGTGCGCGTCCAGCTCCAGCGCGGGGAAGGTCTCCAGAAGTGCGCGCACGGCGGTACGCGCCTCCAGGCGGGCGAGGGCCGCCCCTGGGCAGAAGTGGCTGCCGTGGCCGAAAGCCACATGGCCGCGGGCGTCGCGGGTGATGTCGAAACGGCCGGGCCGGTCGAACCGGGCCGGGTCGCGCCCGGCGTCGGCGATCACCGGGAGCACGATCTCGCCGCCCCCGGGGACCACGGTGCCGGCGATCTCGACGGGTTCGACGGTGAAGCGGAAGGTGGCGACTTCCAGCGGGCCTTCGTAGCGGAGCATCTCCTCGACCGCCGGGTCGATGAGCGCCGGGTCGGCGCGCAGCGCGGCCAGCTGCTCGGGGTGGGTGAGCAGGGCCAGGACGCCGTTGGAGATGAGATTGGCCGTGGTTTCGTATCCGGCGATCAGCAACACCTGTGCCATGCCGAGGAGTTCTTCCCCGCTGAGCCGGTCGCCGTCCTCGTCGCTGACGGCGATGAGGTCGCTGAGCAGGTCGTCGCCGGGCCGGCCTCGCTTGGTCTCCACCAGGCCGGCGAGGTAGGACGTCATGCCGGCCAGGGCGTCCGCGGTCCGCGGGGTGGCGGCGCCGACGACCAGGACGTCGGACCAGCCGCGGAAGGCGTCGCGTTCGAGGAAGGGCACGCCCAGGAGTTCACAGATGACCGTCATGGGCAGGGGGAACGACAGGGCCTCGACGAGGTCCGCGCGGCCCTGGGGCTCCTCGCGCATCGTCTCCAGCAGCTGTGTGGTGATCTCCCGGATCCGCGGGGCCAGGGAGGACACCCTGCGTGCCGTGAAGGCGCGGGCGACCAGGGCCCGCAGCCGTGTGTGCTGCGGAGCGTTGGCACGGAGCATGGACACCCCCGTGGTCACCGCCTGCACCTGCTGTGCGGGTGAGGCGTGGCGCCACTCCTTCGACAGCCGGGTGTCCGCGAGCGCCGCACGCACCTCCTCGTACCCGAGGACCAGCCAGACGACGGTCCCTTCGGGGAGGCGGACGCGGTGGACGGGGCCGCGTGCACGCAGTCGCTCGTAGACCGGATACGGATCGCGGGTGAAGTCGTCCCCGATCGCCGCCAGATCGATCGGCTCGGCCGAGTCGGCCGCTCCGGCCGGCGGGGCCGTGCCCACGGTCACCGGCCCCGCTCCCGTGGTCCGCCGCCGGTCCCGGGCGCGGGCGTCACCGCAACCGCTGCCGTGCCGGTGGCGCGGCCGTTCCGGATGAGATCGGACGCCTTCTCCGCGACGGCGATGGCAGGGGCGTTGGTGTTGCCCCGCGGAACGGTCGGCATCACCGAGGCGTCCACCACCCGCAGCCCTTCGACGCCGCGCACGCGCAGTTCGAGGTCGACGACCGAGGCGGCGTCCGCTCCCATCGCGCAGGTACCCACCGGGTGGTACGCGGTCTGGGCGCGGGCACGGATGAACGGGATCACGTCCTCGTCCGCGTCCGAATCGGGCGCGGACAGCGGTCCGGTGAGCCGCCCCGCGAGCGGCCGTGCCGCCGCCCACCGCATCGTCAGCCGCACCCCTTCGATCTGGGTGCGCAGATCCTCCGGTGCCGTGAAGTAGTTGTGGGTGATCAGCGGCTTGGCGGTGGGATCGGGGGACGCCAGCGCGACGCGTCCCCGGCTGCGGGGCCCCAGTACGGACGCCCCCATCGAGAGCGCGTGGCGGGGTACGGGCACCAGCCCCTCGCCCGCGAACCCCACCGGGATGACGTACAGCTGGAGATCGGGAGCCGTCAGCCCTGCGCTGCTGCGGACGAAGCCGCCGCCCTCCACCAGGTTGGAGGTGAGGGGTCCGTTGCCCTCGGCGAACGCCGCGATGCTGTCGGGGCGGCCGTGGATCCCGTGGAGGCTCTCGGGCCGGGCCGTCGCGTAGACCTGCGGTACGACGGTGTGGTCGCTGAGGTTGGCGCCGACGCGGGGCGACTCGACGAGCGGGGTGATGCCCATCGCCACGAGTGCGTCGGGATCACCCACGCCGGACAGCAGGAGCAGGTGGGGCGATCCGTACGCGCCGGCGCTGAGGATCACTTCACGGTCGGCGGTGAAGGTGACCGGACTGCCCAGCCGCAGGCCGTGGACGCCGGTGGCCCGGCCGTTGTCGATGCGTACGCCGGTGACCTGGACGTGCGTCACGACGGACAGGTTGGGACGGTCGGCGACGGGACGGAGGTAGCAGGCGGCCGTGCTCGCACGGAGGCCACCCCGCTGGGTGACCTGGAACCTGCCGACGCCGTCCTGTACCGGACCGTTGAAGTCGTCGTTCGCCGACAGTCCGCAGCTGAGCGCCGCCTGTAACGCGACGTCGACGAGGGGGGTCGGGTGCCGCTGATCGGACACGGCGAGCGGGCCGCCGACTCCGTGGAAGGCACTCGCCCCGCGTTCGTTGTCCTCGGCGCGCAGGAACATGGGCAGCAGGTCCGACCAGCCCCAGCCGGTGCACCCGAGAGCGCGCCATTCGTCGTAGTCCGCGGGGTTGCCCCTGACGTAGACCATGTAGTTGGTCGAGGACGATCCGCCCAGCACCCGTCCACGGGGCAGGTAGATCCGCCGGCCGCCCAGCTCGGGCTCGTAGTGCGTGCTGTGGTCCCAGTCCATGTGCGTCCGGTACAGCGCGGGGAAGCCGGCGGGCATGTGCACCATCGGCGAGACGTCCGCGCCGCCCGCCTCCAGCAGCAGCACGCGCACGTCGGGGTCTTCGCTGAGGCGGTGCGCGAGCACGCATCCCGCCGAGCCGGCGCCCACGACGACGTGGTCGAAGGAGTCCTCACGCATGAAATCGGACCCTCTCGCATGGGTTGCCGTCCGTCCTGCATCCGCCTCGACGGAGCGTACTGATCAAGGAGTGCCGCCTCATATCCCAGCCGGTGATCACCACCCGAACGGCCGAGCATGACCTCTTCGGGCATGGGTATTCCCCCCGCGACCAACCGCACCACGCACATGAGCGAAGAGAGACCCTGATGCCTGAGCGCACCATCCTGGACACCAAGCTCGACCGGTTCTTCGGCATGCTCGACGCCGACGACGACGGCGGCATCCGGGAGAGTGACGTCGTCTCGCTGGCGACCAAGCTGAACGCGGCGGTCGGCGCCGACGACCCCGCCACCCTCGCCCGCCTGCGTGACGCGCTCGGGGCGGTCTGGTCCACGGACCTCAAGGCGATGGACACCGACGGCAACGGTGCCATCGACGCCGAGGAGTACCGGGTCGGCGTGCGCCGCTCGCTGGAAACCGACGCCGACGGATTCCTGGGACGGATGGGCACGTTGATGCAGGAGTGGACGACGCTCTGCGACACGGACGGCAACGGCGTGCTCGACCGCGAGGAATACGCGGCCATGTACGGGAAGACGTTCGGTGTGCCGCGGCAGAAGCTCGACGAGGCGTTCAGCAAGCTCGACCTCAACGGCGACGGGGTCCTCAGCAGGGACGAGATCAGCGCCGCGGTCCTGGAGTACTTCACCAGCGAGGAGCCCGACGCCCCCGGCAACTGGCTTTTCGGCTCCGCCTGATCACGGCCGCTTCCCTCAACGCCGCTCCCTGAGCAGGGGGCCCGTATCCGCCGTTCGGCAGGTCGCACCGACCTGCCGAACGGCGTCCCCGTGGACATCTCTTCGAAGGACAGGCATTCCGGCCCGGCTTCGCCCTGTGCGCGCCGGGCGCCTACGATGCCGGTATGGATCAGCAGGCGAGGCGCGCGAGGAAGCCCCTCGTGCTGCGCTCCCGCCTCCTGCTGATCCTGGCCGTGCTGGTGGGCCTCGTGGCCATGCACGGCCTGGGGCCGGGGGCCGTTGCGGCCTCCGCCGCCGCACCCGGGTGCGCGGCCGCCCACGGGACGGCCGTCGCGCACGGCATGGCTGCCGCCGGCGAGCACGCGGTGCGGCACGACCCCGCCGTACGGGCCGATGAGCCGGCCGGCGACGGAAGCGGCGGGCACCCCCAGCACGCGGATGCGACCTGCGCCGCCACGGGTACGGCGGGCGCGCCCGTCCTGCCCTCCCCGGCCGCCGCCCCGGGCGGCGTCGCGGCCGTCCCGGTCCTCGGTGCCGGGATCGACATGAGCGGTGCGGCCCGCGGACGCGCGCCACCGTCCCTGAGTGAATTGCAACTCCTGCGCATATAGGGCGGCCCAAGACACCCCCCCAGCACTCGGACCGGTCCCTACCCCGGCACGCCCCGACGCGCGCGTGCCCTCACCGCAGGAGCAGCACCATGACCAGCAAGCGTTCCCTGATCCGCCGCGCCACGGCCGTGGCCGCGGCCGCCACCGCCGCACTCGTCCTCGCCGCCTGCGGCGGCAACGGCGACGACTCCGGCTCCGGCTCGGCCCACGACGAGCACGGCTCCTCGGCCTCGCCGTCCGCCGCCCCGGCCCGGCAGGGCGACCACAATGCCGCCGACACGGTCTTCGCCCAGGGGATGATCCCCCACCACCGGCAGGCCGTCGAGATGGCCGGCCTCGCCGCGGCCCGCGCGGAGTCCGCCGAGGTGAAGCAGCTCGCGGAGGAGGTCCAGAAGGCCCAGGATCCGGAGATCAAGACCCTCTCCGGCTGGCTGACCGCCTGGGGCGAGAAGATCCCGGCCGCGGGCGGGGACCACGGCGGACACGACATGTCCGGCATGATGACCGCCGAGGAGATGCGGCAGCTCACGGCCTCTTCCGGCAAGGCGTTCGACACCGCCTTCCTCCGGATGATGGTCAAGCACCACGAAGGCGCCGTCGCCATGGCGAAGACCGAGCAGGCCGACGGCGCGTACCGGCCCGCCGAGGACATGGCCGCAGCGATCATCACGTCCCAGAGCGCGGAGATCGCCCGTATGAACACCCTTCTCGGCAAGAGCTGACCGGCTCGGCCGCTCCGGTGCGGGCAGCCGACCCCGGCTGCCCGCACCCCGCCCGTGCCGGCGCGGGCGGGTCAGGGCGGCGGATGGTCATCGGGCGGGTACCGGTACGACCGGGGGCGCGGCTCCATCCGGGCCACGACCTCCGCGAGCCGTCCGCAGAGCTGTTTGATCTCCTCATGCGTCCTGTCGCGTTCGGTGATGACGGCCGCGACAAGGAGGGCCGTCAGCGCGGTCGTGCCGTTGAAGGCCTGGAGCGTCACCATGTTGGCGAAGACGTCGCCGCCCACGAACGGGCCTCTCTCGCCGTCGGCTGCCAGGACCGCCAGCGTCACCACGGCGAGCGCGCACGGCGCCGCGCCGGCCAGCCGGAAGCGGAACGCCGCCCAGATCAGGAACGGCGAGACGAGGAACAGCAGGTTCGAGTCGCGCGTGCGCGTGGCCAGGAGCGTGACGAAGACCGTACCGAGCGCCAGCGCCACCGCCTCGCACCATCGGCCGATTCCGGCATCCGCCGGCCACCGGGCCTTGCGCAGCACGAGCAGGAAGGGGGTGACGACAAGGATTCCCATCGCGTCACCGGTCCACCACACCGACCACGTCGGCCAGAAGTCGGCCGCGTCCAGTGCTCCGGAGAGGACCAGTACCCCGCTGCCGATGGTCGAACTGATCGACATCCCGGCGAGCGCGCCGAGGAAGACCAGTGCCAGTACGTCCCGCAGGCGGTCCAGCTCGTTCCGGAACCCGGCTCTGCGCAACAGTAGACAGGCGCAGACCGGCGCGAGGGTGTTGCCCGCGGTGATGGCGAGTACAGCGGGCAGCGACGGCCCGAGGAACACGTTGACGAGGAACGCGCCCAGCGCGATGCCCGGCCAGACGCGCAACCCCATCAGGAGCAGGGCGGCCAGGGCGACGCCGGTCGGCGGCCACAGGGGGGTGACCTGGTCGCGTACCAGCTGTTCGAGAAGGCCGATCTGTGCGGCCCCGTAGTAGACGGCGGCGACGGCGAGGATGCGCAGCGCGGTGGACCCGAGACGACCCCTCTCCGTGCTGCCCACGACAGCAGTCTGCGCTCTGATCCCGCCACCGGCGACCCCAGTGGCGCCTGTGGTCCCGTCGGTCAGAGCTGCTGCTCGGGGCCGTCGTAGCGGACGACGAGGACCGCCGCGTCGTCGCGGTGTCCCGTCAGGTCGGCCACTTTGACGACGGCGGAGGCAAGCACGTCGGGATCGGCGTCGAACCCCGCGCGCACCAGTCTGGCCACCTCGGCCAGACCGGACTCCATCGGGTAGTGCGGGCCCTCCACCACTCCGTCGGTGAGCAGGACGAGCACGCCTGCCTCGGTCAGCCGCCGGTGGGTCACCGGGTACCGCTCGCCCGGCACGATGCCGAGCGGCGGCCCGCCGCGGTCGAGTGCGATGCCGTGACGGCCGCCTGCTGTGGCCCAGACCATCGGGACGTGGCCGGCCCTGGAGACGGTCAGATCGCGGCTGACCGGGTCGAAGCGAAGGAAACAGCACGTCGCGAAGAGGCCGCGCCCCATGGCGATCAGCAGATCGTTGGCGCGGCCCAGTACCTCGCGGGTGTCGCTCGTGGTCTGCGCGAGGGCGCGCAGGCTGGTGCGCACCTGTCCCATGAAGGCGATGGCCTCCACGTCGTGGCCCTGCACGTCGCCGACCGTGAGCCCCAGTGACCCGTCGTACATGACGAAGGCGTCGTACCAGTCGCCGCCGACCTCCAGACCGCCCCGCGAGGGCGCGTACCTGGCGGCCAGCCGCAGCCCGGGCAGCTGCGGCAGCCCGGGCGGAAGCATGTGGCGCTGCAGGGCCTCGGCCAGCTCTACCCTGGCCCGCTGGTACTCGATCCGGTCCAGGGCCTGATCGACGAGCTGCCCGAGAGCGACCAGCAGTTCCTGCACGTTGTCGGGCTGCTCGGGACGGTGTCCGCGCATCACGGCTCCTGGCTCTCCCACAGCCTCCTCGTCTCACCCTAGCCGCTGCCCCCGCACGCCTCCACAGGGGTGATCCCAGGTCTCAGGACCCGATCTCGAACTCGGGCGCCCGCAGGCCCTTGAGGCATGCGGTCTTCGGCGCGGCCGGGTCGTCGAAGAAGGAGACGGTGATCTCCTGGGCGCACTTCGAGGTCGCGAACACCACGTGCGGCTCGTACGGGACCGTGACGACCTTGGCCTTGGGCAGCGTCCGGGCGACGTACGGCCCGTTGTCCGCCCCGGTCTGGGAGTCGAACCCGCCCGACAGGGCGAGGGTCGGGATGTCACCGCGCGTGACGTCCCGGATCGAGGGCGGCGCCGGGGGCACGTTCCAGGCGTCGCAGTCCGGGCGGAGGAAGGTGAGCTGCGGAGCCTGCGCCTGTACCGAGCGGGGGTACGTCGGGAAGGCTTCCTGTCCGCCCCGGAGCGCCTCCGCCTGGCTCTCGTACGGGGTCCACTCGCTGCAGAAGACGCCGTAGACGAGTCCGTGCGCGACCCTGCCGATGGCCTGGGGGCTCAGCTTGCCGCCCGCCCACTGCCGGGCGATCCGCTGCGGCTTGCCGTGCGCCAGCTCGTCGAGCGCGGCGGGCACCTGGGGCGCCACATGGGTGGCGGAGGTCATCCAGTTCACCAGGGCTCCGCCGTCCAGGACGACCTTGACCGGCTTGTCGCTGCCGGGGAGGGTGACGGTGGTGGTGACCGGCTTGGCTTCGAGCTCGCGGACGAGGCGGTCGAAGGTGGCCGACAGGTTCGGATAGCGCTTGTTGCACGCCGGCTGGTCCGCGCAGGCTTTGAACAGGCCGTCGAAGCCCTGCCGGGCGCTGCTCCAGGTCGCCGCCGACCCGGAGTTGGAGGGCGGCAGTATGCCGTCGATGCCCACCGAGCGGAGCCCGTCGGGGTGCAGGCGCATGTAGACCAGCGCCAGGTGGGTGCCGTAGGAGATCCCGAACAGGTTCCACTGCTTGATGTCCAGGGCCTTGCGCAGGTCCTCGTAGTCGGCGGCGCTCTCGGTGTCGTTGTAGGCGTCGAGGTCGATCCCGCGGGCCGCCAGTCGGTCGCGGCAGGCCTTCGTGGCCTCGACGTGCAGGCGTTCGGTGGACGGAGCGTCGTAGACGAGGCCGACGGAGCGTGCGTTGAACTCGTCGATGTTGGGGCACAGGAGATCCGGCTCGGCCGAGTACGTACCGCGCTGGGACATGAAGATCACGTCACGGTCGCGGTTCAGGCCGCCGTCGATCGCCATCTTCGCCTCCCCCACGGCGTCGTCGCCGGGTCCGCCCGCGAGCCACACGATGGGGTCGGGTTTCGGCTTGTCGGTCGCGGCGGGCACGATCGCGACACCGAGGTCGATGGTCCGGCCGTTCGGTTCGGCGCGGTTCTCGGGCACGGTGAGCGTTCCGCAGCGGGCCTCGTCGAGCGCCTCGATCGGTTCCGGCGTCTTCGGGCAGGGGCCCGGTTCGAAGCGGGCGTCGCCCACCGTCCGGGCGACCGTGCCGGTGGGCGCGTCGGGGCCGGCGCTGGTGTCGGTGCGGGACTGCGCCTGGGCGGGCGCGGTGAGCAGGCCCGTGACGAGGAGACCGGTCACCATGCCGGCCGAGGTGGCCAGGAGCCGTCGTGCGGTGCGGCGCCGACGGGGCGCCGGGTGGAGTGCCATGTGCCCTCCCGGTCAGTTCGGGGTGATCGTGAACGGTTCGGGCTCGCGGCCGGGTTTGCGTCGCCGAGTTCGGCAGCGGCTTGCGCAGGTCGGCGAAGTCGGCGGCGTTCTCGGATGTGTTGTCGGCGCCCAGGTCGATGCCGTCGGCCGTCAGGCGGTCCCGGCACTCCTTGACCGCCTTCGGCATGAGCGGCTGCGCGGCGGGTTCGGACGGAACGCTCGCTCTCGACGCTACCGGTCGGGCCGTAGGCGCGCACGCGGAGCGATCAGCGGCCCGCGGTGGTCAGCGCGAGGGACCCACCGATGGGCTGCTCCGTCCAGATGGTCTTGCCGGTGCTGGTGAACCGGCAGCCCCAACGGTCGGTGAGCTGGGCCACGAGGAACAAGCCCCGCCCGCCCTCGTCCGTTTCCCGGGCACGACGCAGGCGTGGCTGAGTGCTGCTGGGGTCGGACACCTCGCAGACGAGCACCCGGTCGCGGATCAGCCGGAGCCCGACCGGTCCCCCGGCGTAGCGGATCGCGTTCGTGACGAGCTCGCTGGCGACGAGTTCGGTGACGAAGCCCAGGTCGTCCAACTGCCAGTCGGACAGCTGGCCCACCACCAGCTCACGCGCGTGCGCGACGAGCGAGAGGTCGGCTTCGAGTTCCCACTCGGCGACCTGGTCGGACGAGAGGACATGGATGCGGGCGAGCAGCAAGGCGGCGTCATCGACGGGTTCTTGTGGCCGCACCCCGTCGAAAACGGTCCGGCTGAGCTCGTCGAGCGGCAGCCTCGGGTCGGCTCCGGCGAACGAGCCCCGCAACCTCTCCATCCCCTCCTCGATGTCGCCGCCCCGGCTCTCCACGAGTCCGTCCGTGAAGAACGCGAGCATGCTGCCGGGCCGTACGCCGAACTCCGTCACCTCGAACGGCACTCCACCGACCCCCAGCGGCGGCCCCGGCGTCACCCCGAGGAAGGCCGGCTCCCCGTCCGGCGGGAGCAGGACGGGCGGCGGATGTCCCGCGGCGGCCGCGGCGCACCGGCCCGCCACCGGGTCGTAGACGGCGTACAGGCACGTCGCTCCCAGCACCGCCGGCTCCGAGCGCTCCGTGCGCTCTGTGCGGGACTCGCCGGCCATCTGCTCCTCGGAGAAGCCGAGTACCAGGTCGTCGAGGTGCGTGAGGAGCTCGCCCGGATCCAGGTCGAGGTCGGCGAGGGTCTGCACCGCGGTCCGCAGTCGCGCCATGGCCGCGGTGGCATCGAGGCCATGGCCGACGACATCCCCGACGACGAACGCGACGCGCAACGACGGCAGGGGGATCACGTCGAACCAGTCTCCGCCGACGCCCAGGCCGCCACCCGCCGGCTGGTAGACGCCGACCGTTTCGGCGGCGGCGGAGTCCAGGGCCGAGCGCGGCAGCAGGCTCCGCTGCAGGGTCACCACCGACCGGTGTTCCTTGGTGTAGCGGCGCGCGTTGTCCACGCCGAGTGCGGCCCGGGAGACGACGTCCTGCAGCAGTGCGGCGTCCTCCTCGCCGAACGCGGAAGGCAGCTGACTGCGCCATACCGTGACGCAGCCGAGGATCAGGCCCCGCGCGTAGAGCGGCATGGCCACGGAGGAGTGAGCTCCGCTCGGGACGAACAACGGCAGGGCGTTCGGATCCACGCCGAGCTTCGCGTGCAGGACGGCGACGTCCGGCACCAGTACGGGCAGCCCCTTCATGAGGGGACGCATCAGCGTGCTGTCCGTCACGGGAGGAAGCGCCTCTCCCACGGCCAGCAGGTCCTCGGCGGATATCTCCGGGCTCTGCGCGGCGGCGGTCCGGCGCAGGCGGACGTCGCCGCTGGTGTCGAAGCGCGGGGGCTCGTCGCCCACCAGCACGTTCTCGGCGATGTCCACGGTCGCGAGGTCGGCGAAGTCGGGGACGAGCAGATTCACCAGGGTCCCGGCCATCTCGGTCACGTCCAGGGAGGTGCCGATGCCCGCGGCGGCGGCCTGGGAGAGCGCCGTCCGGCGTCTGCGCGCATCGCGCTCGGCGGCCTCCTCCGCCGTTTCCGCCGGGGTGAGCAGGACGAGCCACTGCGTGCCGGCGCCAAAGTCGCCCGGGGTGCGAGCCGCGAGCCGGACGACGGTGCAGACCAGCGGGACCTTGGGGCCCGCATGATCGCCACCCGGAACGGTCATCGGGTGCCCGGCCGGTCCCGCATCCGTTCCGGCGCGCGGCAGCACCCCCAGCAGGGGCACACAGGTCCGGCCCGGCGAGCACTCCAGCAGCGTCGCGGCCCGCTCCGAGCGGGCGATGACCACGCCTTCGTCGTCCAGGACGACCGCTGCCGTGTCGCTGACGGCGGCCGAGGCCGGCCCCGGGCCGCGATGCTCCGGTTCACGCATGTCGCCTCCACGCACCGTGACCTTCAGTATCGTCCCCGAGCGGAGACCCGGCGACCCGCAGCACGCGTCTTCGCCGGGCAGGAGCGAGGCCGGGGCCTGGAGGGGGTGCCCCTCCAGGCCTCCGTGTCAGGACGGGAGCCACGACCGCCAGGTGGCCTCGTTCCGCTTCGCCCAGCGGCCGGCCGCTTCCTGCGGTGACAGCTTCTCCTCGGCGATCATCAGGGCGACGTCGTTCTGCATCTCTGTCGTCCAGCGGAACTTCTTCAGGAAGGCCGCGGCGTCACCTCCGCCGTCCGCGAAGCGGGCGTTGAGGAACTTCTGCAGCGGCGTGTGCGGGTACGCGCAGGCCACCTTCTGCGGGTCGGCGTCACAGCCCTCCTCGTAGGCGGGCAGCTTCACCTCCGTCATCGGGACCTTCTCGAACAGCCACTGGGGCTTGTACCAGTAGCTCAGGAACGGCTTCTTCTCCTTGGCGAACTGCCTGATCTGGGTGATCTGCGCCGCCTCCGAGCCCGCGAACACGACCTGGTAGTCGAGGTCCAGGTTCTTCACGATCGCCTTGTCGTTCGTCACGTAGGACGGGGAGCCGTCCAGCAGCTGGCCCTTGCCGCCGCTCTCCGCGGTGCGGAACTCGGCGGCGTACTTGTTCAGGTTCTTCCAGTCGGTGACGTCCGGGTGTTCCTCGGCGAAGTACGTCGGCACGAACCAGCCGATGTGGCCGGTCACTCCGAGGTCGCCGCCCCGCGCGATCGTCGCCTTGTCGTCGACGTACCGCTTCTCCTGCTCGGGGTGGCCCCAGTCCTCCAGGATGGCGTCCACCCGGCCCTGGCTGAGCGCGTCCCAGGCGGGTACCTCGTCGATCTGGACGGTGTCCACCCGGTAGCCGAGCTCGTGCTCCAGCAGGTACTGGGCGACGGCGACGTTGGCCTGGGCGCCCACCCACGACTGCACGGACAGCGTCACGGTGCGGGAGCCCTTCGCGTCGGCGTACGGGGAGGCCTGGCGGGTCATGTCGGCGGCGCCGCAGCCGGTGAGGGCCGTCAGGGCGACGGCGAGGCCGGCCGCGAGCGCGGCCGGGGTGGTGCGTCGTGCGTGAGCCATCTCAGGCCCCCTTTCCGGCGGAGTCGCGGCGTTCTGTCGGCTGGGTGACGCGGTCGAGCATCAGGCCGAGGCAGACGATCGCCGCGCCGGCGACCAGACCGGTCGCCAGGTCGCCCTGGGCGAGGCCGAAGACCGCGTCGTAGCCGAGCGCGCCACCACCCACGAGGCCGCCGATGACGACCACCGCGAGGACCAGCACCACGCCCTGGTTGACGGCCAGCAGCAGCGCGGGCCGTGCCAGCGGCAGCTGGACCTGGAGCAGTTGCTGCCGTCCGGTCGCGCCCATCGAGCGTGCGGACTCCAGCGCGGCCGGGTCCACCGCGCGCACGCCCTGGGCCGTGATCCGCACCACCGCGGGCAGCGCGTAGACCACGGCGGCCGCGGCGGCCGGGGCGCGGCCCACGCCGAAGAGGGCGACGACGGGGATCAGGTACACGAACTGCGGCATCGTCTGGAAGACGTCGAGCACCGGACGCAGCGCGCGCCCCAGGCGGGTGCTGCGGGCTGCGGCGACGCCGAGGGCGAAGCCGATCAGCAGGGTCACGGTGACGGCGGCCAGGACCTGGGACAGGGTGTCGAGCGCCGGGTCCCAGACGCCGAGGACACCGATCGCGGCCATCGCCAGGACGGCGGTGGCGGCGGTGCGCCAGGTACCGATGAGCAGGGCGAGTGCGCCGACGGTCAGCAGGACCGTCCACCAGGGCAGCCACTGCAGTCCGTCGCGCAGAGGGCCCAGGACCCACGTGGTGAAGTGCCCCGCCCAGTCCGCGGTGCCGCCGACGAGGGGCACTCCGGAGTAGAGGTGGGCGGTCATCCAGTCGACCGTCTTGTTGACGGGCCCGGCGATGTCCACCGTCCAGGTGCCGGGCCATGAGAGCCCGTCGACGAGGCGGCCGCCGACGACGACCGCGGCGGTCAGCAGGGCGGCGACGGACCGGACGAGCCCGCTCCGGGGGGCCACAGGGGCGCCGATCCGCTCCCCCGCCGCGGCGGTGACCCGGTCCAGGACGATGGCGAGCAGCACGATCGGCACACCGGCGGCGAGCGCGGCGCCGACGTCGACGGAGGCCAGCGCCTGGTAGACGCGGTCGCCGAGACCGCCCGCGCCGATGACGGACGCGATCACGGCCATGCCCAGCGCCATCATGATCGACTGGTTGACGCCGAGCAGCAGTTCCTTGCGGGCCAGCGGCAGCCGGGCCGTCAGCAGCCGCTGCCTGCCCGTGGCGCCGAGCGAGGTGGCGGCCTCCACGACGCCGGCGTCGGCGTCGCGCAGCCCGAGCGCGGTGAGGCGGGCCATGGGCGGGGCGGCGTAGACGACGGTCGCGAGGACGGCCGCGGGTACGCCGATGCCGAAGACGAGGACGACGGGCAGGAGGTACGCGAAGGCCGGCAGCACCTGCATGGTGTCCAGCACGGGCCGCAGGATCCGGTGCATACGGTCCGACAGGCCGGCGGCCAGCCCGAGGAGACCTCCGAGCAGCACGGACGCGGCGACGGCGACCACCATCAGGGCGAGCGTCTGCATGGTGGGCACCCACATGCCGAGCAGTCCGCACACGGCGAAGGCGGCGGCGGAGGTCAGCGCGAGCCGGACTCCCGCCACCCGCCAGGCCAGCAGAGCGGCGGCGGCGGTGACGCCGGCCCAGCCGAGGGCGAGCAGCACCAGGTACACGGCGCGGACGGACACGACCACGATGTTGCTGACGTGCCCGAAGAAGTAGAGGAAGAGCGGGTGGCCGTCGCGGTTGTCGATGATCCAGTCACTGGCGCGTCCGAGCAGTTCGGACAGGTCGGCGGTGAGCGATGCCGGCCAGTTTCCGGCGCCCGGGAGCAGGCAGCCGAGGACGAGCGCGAGCGCCGCGCAGACGCCGATGAGCCGAGCGCGGTGGTGCGCGAGCGTGCGCAGCACACCGGGTCTGCCGTCGGTGGGGGGCGTGGTCGTGGTCGTGCGGCCCGGAGGAGCGGGGGTGAGGGTGGTGGTCATCGGCCCCACCGCCCTGCGCCGGCCGGCACCGTGCCTGCGGCGGCGCGGGTCGTGCCGCACGGCGGCGGCCAGGTCGTATGGCCGTACATCAGGCCACCGCCTTCCCGGTCGCGGCCGGGAACCCGGCGACGACACCGAGGAGTCCCGCGTGGTCGACCACCCCGAGGCACCGGCCGTCCTCGACGACCCGCGCGTTCTCGCCGGTACGGGCGACGGCCTCGATGGCCTCGTGGACGGTGGCGCTCGGGGCGAGCGCCGGGCCGGCCTCGGACTCGTCGGCGCGTGCCGGGCGCATCGCCGAGCGCACGGTCAGGACCTGCTCGCGCGGCACGTCCCGGACGAAGTCCCTGACGTAGTCGTCGGCGGGGGCGCCGACGATCTCCTCCGGCGTGCCGAGCTGCACGATCCGGCCGTCGCGCATCAGCGCGATGCGGTCGCCGAGCTTCAGTGCCTCGCTCAGATCGTGCGTGATGAAGACCATCGTGCGTCCCTCCTCGCGGTGCAGGCGTACGACCTCCTCCTGCATGTCCCGGCGGATGAGCGGGTCCAGCGCGCTGAACGGTTCGTCGAACAGCAGGACTTCGGGGTCCACGGCGAGTGCGCGGGCCAGGCCCACGCGCTGCTGCTGGCCGCCGGACAACTGGCCCGGCCTGCGGTGCTCCAGGCCGTCCAGACCGACCTTGGCCGCGAACTCGGCCGCCCGGTCCCGCCGTTCGCCGCGTCCCACGCCCTGGATCTCCAGCCCGTAGGCGATGTTGTCGAGCACCGTCCGGTGCGGGAGCAGCCCGAAGTGCTGGAAGACCATGGCCGCCCGGTGCCGGCGCAGCTCGCGGAGCCGGCCGGTGTCCATGGACAGCACGTCCTCGCCGTCGATGGAGATCGTGCCCGAGGTCGGTTCGATGAGCCGGGTGAGGCAGCGTACGAGCGTGGACTTGCCGGAGCCCGACAGGCCCATGACGACGAAGACCTCGCCCTTGCGGACGTCGAAGGAGACGTCGCGGACGGCGGCGGTGCAGCCGGTGCGCTCGCGCAGCTCGGCCGCGCCGAGGGCCGCGAGCTCCTTGTCGGCGGGCACGCGGGCCGCCTTCGGACCGAAGACCTTCCACAGGTCGCGTACGGAGAACACGGGCTCGGCGGTGGGTTGCGGCCCGGTCGCGGTGTGCGGCTGGGGGTGCGGTGTGGCGTGCGGCGTCGCGTGCGGTGTGGCGTGCGGCGTTGTCATCGGGTGGTTCCTCCCAGCAGGTCGGCGCATTTCTCGCCGACCATGAGCACGCCGATCATGGGGTTGACGGCGGTCATGGTGGGGAAGACGGACGCGTCGGCTATCCGGACGCCGTCGAGGCCCCGGATCTTCAGATCGGGCGCGACGACGGCGAGTTCGTCGTCGGCGGCCCCCATCCGGCAGGTGCCGGCGGGGTGGTAGACGGTGTGCGCGACCTGGCGGGCGTACGCGCTGAGTTCCTCGTCGGAGGTCACCTCGGGGCCCGGGCACACCTCCCGCTTGAGCCAGCCGGCCAGGGGTTCGCTCGCCGCGATCCGCCGGGCGATGCGGATCCCGTCGACGAGGGTCCGGCCGTCGTAGTCGTCCTCGTCGGTGAAGTACCGGAAGTCGAGCGCGGGCTTGACCTGGGGGTCGGCGCTCGTCAGGTAGAGCCGGCCGCGGCTGCGCGGCTTGGGGATGTTCGGGGTCATCGACACGCCGTGCGCGGGCCGTTCGTAGCCGAGGCGCTCCGGATTGTCGGTGAAGGGGATCTGGTAGAAGTGGAACATCAGGTCCGGGCCCTCTGCCGCTGGGTCCCGGCGGACGAACAGTCCGGCGTCGGAGTCCATCGCGGAGTTCTCCGGGATCGGCCCGTGCGTCTCCCACACGATGACCGACTCGGGGTGGTCGAGCAGGTTCTCCCCGACGCCCGGCAGGTCGTGCACGACGGGGATGCCGAGCTTCTCCAGGTCGGCGCGCGGCCCGATGCCGGAGTGCAGCAGCAGGCGCGGGGTGTCCACGGCCCCGGCGCACACCAGGACCTCGCGCCGGGCGCGTACGACGTGCTCCGCGCCCTCCTTGGTACGGATGTGCACGCCGGTGGCGCGGGTGCCCTCCAGCTCCAGCCGGAACGCCCAGGTCTCCAGGGCCATGTGCAGGTTCGGCCGGTCCAGGAACGGGTGCAGATAGGCGACGGAGGCGGACGAGCGCTTGTTGTTCTCCGGGTGGTAGGCGAGGTCGAAGAAGCCGACGCCTTCGTCGAAGGGGCGCCGGTTGAAGCCCTCGATCCGCGGCACGCCGAGCGCGGTCTGCGCCGCGTCGACGAAGTCCCGGGCGATGGCGTTCCGGTCGGCCTCGCCGACGGGGACGATGTTGTTGCGCAGCCGGGCGAAGTAGGGGTCCATGGCTTCCGCGTCCCACCCGTCGGCGCCGGCCTCGGCCCACTCGTCCCAGTCGGAGGGGAGGGGCTTGAAGGCGATGAGGGTGTTGTGCGAGGAACAGCCGCCCAGCACCCGCGCTCGGCTGTGGCGGATGTGGGAGTTGCCCCGGGGCTGCTCGGTCGTGGGGTAGTCGTAGTCGAGCTCACCGCCGAGCAGGCCCATCCAGCGGCGCAGGGTGAGGACGTCGTCGCGGCCGACGTCGCTGGGGCCGCCCTCGATGACGGCGACGCTGACGTCCGGGTCCTCGGTCAGCCGGGACGCGATGACGGATCCGGCGGTGCCGCCGCCGACGACGACGTAGTCGTACACGTGGTGCACGTGGTGGTCGTTCATGCTCAGCCCTTCGCCGTCGTCGTGCCTGCGAACCAGCGCACGGGGCGCGGAGCGAGGTTCTGGTAGATGTGCTTGGCCTCGCGGTATTCGGCGAGACCGCCGGGGCCCAGCTCGCGGCCGATGCCGGACTTCCCGAAGCCGCCCCATTCCGCCTGCGGCAGGTAGGGATGGAAGTCGTTGATCCAGACGGTGCCGTGCCGCAGCAGGCCGGCGACCCGCCGGGCCCGGTGTTCGTCGGAGGTCCACACCGCTCCGGCGAGGCCGTACTCGGTGTCGTTGGCGAGGGCGACGGCCTCTTCCTCCGTGCGGAAGGTCTCCACGGTGAGGACGGGGCCGAAGACCTCCTCGCGGACGACGCGCATGCCGCGGTGGCACCGGTCGAGGACCGTGGGCCGGAAGAAGTAGCCGGGGCCGGCCGGCCTCCCGCCGCCCGCGCGCAGGACCGCGCCCTCGGCGAGGGCGGAGGCCACGTACGTCTCGGTCCGCGCCAGCTGGGCCGCGGAGACGAGCGGGCCGCACTCGACACCCGCGTCGGTGCCGCGTCCCAGCCGGATCAGTTCGGCCCGGCGGGAGAGCTCGGCGACGAAACGGTCGCGCAGCGGCTCCTCGACGATGAGGCGGGAGCCGGCGGAGCAGACCTGGCCGCTGTGGATGAAGGCGGCGTTGAGCGCCTGGTCGACGGCGGTGTCGAAGCCGTCGGGCGTCGAACAGGCGTCGGCGAAGACGACGTTGGGGTTCTTGCCGCCCAGTTCGAGTGCGACCTTCTTGACGCTGTCGGCTGCGGACCGGGCGACCTTGGTCCCGCTGACGAGACCGCCCGTGAACGACACGAGGTCGACAGCGGGGTGTTCGGCCAGCCGGGCGCCGACCGTGTCGCCGGGACCGGTGACGACGTTGGCCGCGCCGAGCGGAAGTCCGGCCTCCAGGAGCAGTTCGATCAGCACGACGGTGGTCAGCGGGGTGATCTCGCTGGGCTTGATCACGAAGGTGTTGCCGGCGGCGAGCGCGGGCGCGATCTTCCAGCTGGCCTGGAGCAGCGGGTAGTTCCACGGCGTGATCAGGGCGCAGACGCCGACCGGCTCGTGCACGACGACGCTGCGGATCTCGTCCGAACCGGCGTCGACGACCCGTCCGCCACCGTTCTCGTTCTCCACGAGGTCGGCGAAGTAGCGGAAGGCGTCGCGGACGCAGTCGACGTCGACGCGGCCTTCCTCCAGCGTCTTGCCGGCGTCCCGGCTCTCCAGGGCGCCGATCCGCTCGCGGTCGCGCTCCAGCAGTGCGGCGACCCGGCGCAGCAGGGCGGCCCGCTCGGCGACGGGCGTGCGCGGCCAGGCACCGAAGTCGAACGCGGCGCGCGCCGCGGCCACGGCGTCGTCGGTGTCCGGGACACCGCCCTCCGCCACGACCTCGAAGGGGGTCGCGTCGACGGGGTCGATGATCTCGCGCGTGGCCCCGGACAGGGCTGCGCGCCACTCTCCGCCCACGTGGATGGTCTGCTGTGCTGCCGTCACGGTACGTGTTGCCTTTCGTTCCTTTGAGTCCCCCTGTCGGTCAGACCGACTTGATCCGGCCGCCTGCCCCGACTCCCGAGAGCCATGCGCAATGCATTGCGGAGAGTGTTCTGCTTCACTCGCAAAAACGCCCGAAAAAGGGACATAGGGCACGACTCTTCGGTTTGCGGACGACGCGCCGCAGCGGCTCAAGGCGGTGGCCGCCACCCGCGGGACGGCGGGGCGGGAGATTGCGCAGGTCGGGTCCGTCACAAGCGGGGTGTGGAGGGGGTGCGACGGATCCACCCGCAGGCAGCGCGCCGGGGATGCCGTTCACCTGGCAGCACGCTTTCCGGCGGACAGGAGGAGGAGCTCATGGCCAGGCAAGGCAGGACGAAAGCCGCCTCGCGCGGAGCGGCAAGGGCGAGGGCGAACCTGGAAGCCGCTGTCGCCGACACCGACCGCGCGCTGGGGCTGCAAGAGATCCGGACCGGTCGGGGTGGCGGCGCCGCGATCGCCGGCTTCCAAAGCACCCAGTCGATCGGCTGCAGCACCTACGGCGTGGCCTGCCGCCCGGAGCAGATGTGATTCCGGAAATTCAGCAGGTCTACCTCGACCGCGCCGTGCAGGCGGGGGAACACCTGCTCAGGACCGCGCGGCAGGAGGGCGACACCTGCTACTGGCGGTCCTCCCACGACGACAGCGTCCACTACGGATACATACGGGTACGGGTACGGGGCGAGCGGCATCGCGCTCTTCCTCCTCCACCTGCACCTGACGACCGGCGACGCCCGCTTCCGGCCGTACGCCGTCCGCGCCCTGCAGTGGCAGCGGGTCCAGGACGACCCCGCCGTGTACCCGTACTGGATCCACGCAGGCGCCGGCGTCGGCAGCGTGCTGGTCCGGTTCCACGACCTGCTGGGCATCGAGCGGTACGGCGATCTCGCGCGCCGGGTGGCGGACGACACCTTCTCCGGCGGCCTTGAGTCTCTGACGGACAGTCACTCCCGGTGGGGTCATGTCTCCCGGAGCGGTGCGTATGCCTCGGGTTCGAGGCCGAACGTCCAGGCCACGCCCTGGCGGGCGGTCCGGGTCGCCGGCGGTACCCGCAGCCAGTAGGTGCGGCTGGTGCCGTCGGGCTCCGGCGTCGAGTTGACGACCTCCACCATCACGACGGCCTCGTCGTCCGGCATGGGTATGCGCCACAGGACACCCGTCTCGTCCCGGTGCACGGGGGCGGCCCCCGACTCCCGCAGATAGCGGTCGTACCCGTAGAACTCCAGCATCACCCGGCGCAGTTCGGCGTTCTCCTCCTCCCGGATCCGCTCCGGCGTCAGCGTGCCCAGTCCGGCCAGGAATTCGGCCGGAACGGGCATGCCCCGCCACGCGTACAGCGCGAACCCGTCGGGGAACGCCAGCGCCGGGCCGTCCCCGCGGTCCAGCCTGCCCGCCTCGTCGCGGTGCAGCTCCACCGGGCGCTCGCACAGCACCGCCAGCCGTTCGTAGGGCCACCACCAGCCGGCCGAGCGGGCCAGGACGCCGAGTCCGTGCAGGGGTGTGCCCTCCCGCGTGTCGAAGGCGCACAGCCAGGCGGCGTCGTGCTGCCCGAGCACCGCGTCCAGGAGCAGCAGGCGCAGCGACCGCTCCGCGGCCGCGGGGGCGTCGGCCCCGGCCGTCAGCTCCTCGACGAGACCGCTGCGGACCCGTTCCGCCAGGCGTTCCGTGTTCTCCCACAGGCGGCCGCCCGTCGCGCTCCAGTGCCGCCCCCAGCCCTGCGGGCCCAGCCTCCGCTGTGCCCGGTCCCGCTCGGCGGCCCACGGCGCGCTGCGCACCGTTTCCCGTACGCCGCGCCCGCGCGCGGCGGGCCCGCACGGCCCGTCGTCCCCGCCGAGCAGGCGCACCGCCTCCCGGGGCGAGTCCGCCCAAACGATCCGCTCCGGCTCCGCCAGGCCCGCGGCGCGGTACGCCAGGCGCACCCCGGCCTCCGAGGCCACGCGGTCGGCCGGTCCGGTGGCCGCCGCGGCCGCCCTCCACACGTCGATGTCCGTCGACACGATCCTGCTCCCCCCACTGTCCGACACGCTGTCAGTCCGCCACGATCCGTACCGCTCCGGGCAGGTACTCCCGCTGCCGCACGACCCGGTACCAGCCCTTGGGCAGGGGTATCGCGGCGTGCTCCTCGTGCACCACCCGCCCGCCGTCCGGGAGATGCAGCAGCAGCGGGCCGAAGTCTCCCGGTTCGCGGACGAGCCGCCCGGGCCCGAGCACGGCGTGGGCGTGCCCGGTGACCTCGCCCAGCGCGAGGACCATGCGGCCCCGCCCGTCCCGCGGCTCCTGTTCCGCGTCGGCCGCGTGCGATGGCACCGCCGACTCGTCGAGCGGCACGATGAGCACGTCCCCCTGCCGGTACATGGGTGTCCCCTTCCCCACGCGCCGCCCGGTGCGCCGCGTTCTTCTCCGAAGGTAGGGGGCAGGTCTGACAACGGCCTTCCGCCCGCCCCGCACCGGCCCCGCACCCGCCCTGCCTCGGTGCCTGTCAGTGCGCCTTGGTACAACTTGCAGCACATCGGACGCGACAGGCGAGGAACGGCGGGCACCCCATGAGTTACCCGAGACACCTGACGGAATCGTGCGGGCTGCCCGTCTTCGATTTCCCGAGCCCCGGGGACGCGGACACGACCCCGCTGCCCGCGGCGGACGCCGTCGCGTGGCGGATCTCCAGCGACAGCTACGACAGCGAGGAGAGCTGGACCGAGGCGTTCGCCCGGTTCGCCGCCGCGGTCGACACCACCGTGGTCCGCGCGATCGTCGTCGGCTCCTGGGAGGAGGCCTACGAGAGCGGGCCCGAGGAGATCATCGGCGCCCTCCTCGACGCACGTCCCCGCCTGCCCGCCCTGCGGGGCCTGTTCCTCGGGGACATGAAGTCCGAGCAGTGCGAGATCTCCTGGATCATCCAGAGCGACGTCGGCCCGCTCCTCGACGGCTTCCCGGAGCTGGAGGAGTTCGGTGTGCGCGGCGGCTCCGGGCTGGTCTTTCCCGCCGTCACGCACCGCAGGCTGCGCTCCCTGACCGTCGAGACCGGCGGCATGCCCGCCGAGGCGGTCCGCGGCGTGGCCGCCAGTGACCTGCCCGCCCTGGTCCACCTCGACCTGTGGCTCGGCACGAGCGAGTACGGCGGAGACGCGGCGATCACCGATCTGGCGCCGATCCTCGACGGCGACCGGCTGCCGCGCCTGCGTCACCTGGGCTTGCGCAACAGCGACATCCAGGACGAGATCGCCACGGCCGTCGCGTCCGCTCCCGTCGTCGCCCGCCTGGAGACCTTCGACCTGTCCATGGGCGTCCTCACCGACCGGGGCGGCGCCGCCCTGCTCTCCGGACAGCCCCTGACGCACCTCAAGAAGCTGGACCTGCACCACAACTACCTCGGTGGGCCGCTGCGCGAGCGGCTGCAGGAGGTCCTGGGCGGCGCCGGCGTCACCCTCGACCTGGACCGCGGCCACGCCGAAGAGGAGGAGGACGAGGACCATGTCTGGCGCTACGTCGCCGTCGGCGAGTAGCGCGCGGGCCATGACGGACCACGCACCACCGCCGCGCTGGGCGGTCGTCGGCAACCCGGAGAACCGGCGCGTCGCCCTGTTCTCCGGGGCGGTGCGCGACGCGGGGCTGCCCACGCCGCGTGTCGTGCCCTGGACGGACGTCCTGCGCGGGGGCGGCGCCGCCTTCGCCGCCGACGAGATCGTACGGATCGAGTCGCCGGGGGAGAACGCCGAGGTCGACGGGCTCCTGCGCGGCGCCGGGGACCCCACCCGGGTGGAGGGCGGGGCCCGCTGGTACGCCGCCTTCACGGCGGCCGTCCGGACGCTGACCGGCGGCCTGCGCCTCGACGACCCCGACGAGCTGGCCGTCCTCTTCGACAAGCGGCTCTGCCACGAGGTCCTCGCCCGCGCCGGGGTCCCCGTTCCGCGGTCGCCGACCTCCGGCGGCGACTCTCCCGTACGCGGCTGGGACGACGTACGGGTCCTCATGGCCGCGCACCGCATGCCGCGGGTGTTCCTGAAGCCGGCCCACGGGTCCTCGGCCTCCGGTGTCGTCGCCGTCGAGACGGCCGTCGGGGGCCGGATCAGGGCGACCACCTCCGTGGAGAGCGCGGAGGGCGGCCGGCTGCACAACTCCCTGCGGGTGCGCCGCCTCACGCGCGAGCCGGAGGTCGCCGTGCTGGTCGACGCCCTGGCCCCCGACGGACTCCACGTCGAACGCTGGTGGCCCAAGGCCTCCCTCGGGGACGGGGCGGCCGACCTGCGCGTGGTCGTCGTGGCCGGCCGGGCCACGCACGCCGTGGTCCGCACCAGCCGGACCCCCATGACGAACCTCCATCTCGGCGGCCGGCGCGGTGACCTGGCCGCCGCGGTCCGGGCGGCGGGCCCCGCCTGGGCCGAGGCGCTGCGGACCTGCGAGCGCGCCGCGGCCTGCTTCCCGGGCACCCTGTGCGTCGGTGTGGACCTGCTGCCCGCGGTCGGCTGGCGCCGGTTCGCCGTCGCCGAGGTCAACGCCTTCGGCGATCTCCTGCCGGGCCTGACCGGACTGCCCGGCAGCGGCGCCGAGCGCCAGGACACCTATGCCGCGCAAGTGGCCGCCACCATCCGAAGACACGTACAGCACCACCCCACGAGGAACCACCGTGCACCCGCCTGAGACCCCAGCGCTCCCGCTCCCGCTCCCCGACATGAACGAGGTCGTCGGCAGCGACGACCTGCTCCTGCTCACCCTGGACACCCTGCGCCACGACGTCGCCGTCGAACTGGCCGCCGCCGGACGCATTCCGAACCTGGCCCGGCACCTGCCCGGGGGTGTCTGGGAGGAGCGGCACGCCCCCGGCAGCTTCACCTACGCCTCCCACCAGGCGATGTTCGCCGGCTTCCTGCCCACCCCCGCCCGGCCCGGCCCGCACCCCCGGCTGTTCGCCGCCCGCTTCGCCGGCAGCGAGAGCACCGCCGGCCGCACGTACGTCTTCGACACCCCCGACCTGGTGTCCGGCCTCACCGCGGCCGGGTACCGCACGGTGTGCGTCGGCGGCGTCGGCTTCTTCAACAAGCAGGGCGCGCTGGGCGGCGTGCTCCCCGGCATGTTCCAGGAGAGCCACTGGGAACCGGCCTTCGGCGTCGCGTCGCCCACCTCCTTCGAGGCACAGGTCGAGCGGGCCGAACAGGTCGTCGCCGCGCTCCCCGCCGAGCAGCGGCTGTTCCTCTTCGTCAACGCCTCGGCGCTGCACCAGCCCAACTGGTTCCACCTGGCCGGCGCCACCGCCGAAGCGGGCGACACGCGCGCCACCCACGCCGCCGCCCTCGAATACATCGACCGGTACATCGGCCGGCTGTTCACCGCCATGAGCTCCCGCCGCCGCTGCTTCGCCATCGTCTGCTCCGACCACGGCACCACCTACGGCGACGACGGCTACACCGGCCACCGCCTCGCCCACGAGGCCGTCTGGACCGTGCCGTACGCCCACTTCTTCCTGGAGCCGTCCGCATGACCGCCCCCGCCCCCGCGCCCGCCCCGCTCGCACCCACCGCGCCGCCGCCGGGCAGCCCGTACAGCGCCTACGTGTACGCCTACCCCCACAAGACCGCCTACCGGCCGCTGCCCGAGCGGCCCGCCCTGCGGGACCTGTGGCTCGGCGAACGCAAGGACGCCCTCTCCCTCTACCTCCACATACCCTTCTGCGAGGTCCGCTGCGGCTTCTGCAACCTCTTCACCCGCATCGGCGCCCCCGACGGGCTCACCGGCCGCTACCTCGACGCGCTGGAGCGCCAGGCCACCGCCGTCCGCGACGCCCTCGGCGACGACGGCCCGGTCTCCTTCGCCAACGCCGCCTTCGGGGGCGGGACGCCCACCTTCCTGACGGCCCGCGAACTGGAACGGCTCTGCGACATCGCCGAGCGGCGCATGGGCGCCGACCTGCGCGCCGTCCCGCTGTCCGTCGAGACGTCCCCGGCCACCGCCACCGCCGACCGGCTCGCCGTCCTCGCCGAGCGCGGCGCCACCCGTGTCAGCATCGGCGTCCAGAGCTTCGTCGCCGAGGAGGCCCGGGCGGCCGTACGCCCCCAGCGCCGCGCCGATGTCGAGGCGGCCCTCGGCCGGATCCGCGACGCCCGCGTCCCCGTCCTCAACATCGACCTCATCTACGGCATAGACGGCCAGACCCCCGCCACCTGGCGCACCTCCCTGGACGCCGCCCTCGCCTGGCGCCCCGAGGAGCTGTACCTGTACCCCCTGTACGTCCGCCCCCTCACCGGGCTCGCCCGGCGCACCGCGCTCACCGACCGGGCCTGGGACGAGCAGCGCCTGAGCCTCTACCGGCAGGGCCGCGACCACCTCCTCGCGCACGGCTACGAGCAGGTGTCGATGCGCATGTTCCGGCTGGCCGGTACGGCGCCCCAGGGCCCGGACGACCACGCCTGCCAGACCGACGGCATGATCGGCCTGGGCTGCGGGGCCCGTTCCTACACCTCCGGGCTGCACTACTCGTTCGACTACGCGGTCGACATGGGCGAGATCCGCGGGATCATCGACGACTACACCGCCACCGACGACTTCACCCGTGCCGTCCACGGCCGTCCCGCCAACGGCGACGAGGCGCGCCGCCGCCACCTCCTCCAGTCGCTGCTCCAGGCGCAGGGCATGCCGGTCGCCGACTACCGGGAGCGGTTCGGCGCCGGACCGCACGAGGACTTCCCCGCCGAACTGGCCGCGTTCGCCGCCCGCGGCTGGCTCGACGGGGACGGCACGGGCCCGCTCCTGCGCCTCAGCCCCGAGGGCCTGGCCCACTCCGACGCGCTCGGGCCCGAGCTGTTCTCACCGGCCGTACGGGCCGCGATGGCCGCCTACGAGGCCAAGTAGCCGCCGTGGACCTCACCCTGCTCTACCGCGGCCCGCTGGCCTCCTGCGACTACGACTGCCCGTACTGCCCCTTCGCCAAGCGGCGCGACACCACGGCCCAGCTGCGCGCCGACCGGGCCGCCCTCGAACGGTTCACCGGCTGGGCGCGCTCCCGTACCGGGGAGGACCGGCTCTCCCTGCTGTTCACCCCGTGGGGCGAGGGGCTGGTGCGCTCCTGGTACCGCCGCGCCCTCGTCGACCTCTCGCACCAGCCGCACGTCGACCGCGTCGCCATCCAGACCAATCTCAGCTGCCGCACGGACTGGCTCGCGGACGCCGACCCCGCCACGCTCGCCCTGTGGTGCACCTACCACCCGGGGCAGACCCCGTACGACCGCTTCCTCGCCAAGCTGCGTGACCTCGCCGACCGGGGCATCCGCCACAGCGTCGGCATCGTCGGCCTTCCCGAGAACCTGGAACACGCCCGCAGGCTGCGTGCCGACCTGCCGGCCCACGTCTACCTGTGGGTGAACGCGGCCGACGGTCACGGCTACACCGACGCCGAGGCCGACCTGTGGACCGCCCTCGACCCGCTGTTCCCGTACAGCCGGCACCCGCACCGCTCGGCCGGACTGCCGTGCCGCACCGGCGAGTCGGTGATCTCGGTGGACGGCGACGGCACGGTCCGCCGCTGCCACTTCGTCCGCGCCGAGCTCGGCAACCTCTACGACGGCTCCTACCGGACGGCGCTCGGCCCCCGTCCGTGCCCGCTGACCACCTGCGACTGCCACATCGGCTACGTCCACCTGGAGACGCTGCCGCTCTACGACGTCTTCGCGGGCGGCGTCCTGGAACGCGTCCCGGCGGCCGCGTCCCGCCCGGTCGGCCCTCCCGGCGCAGTTGCTCTCCCGGACCCCACGGGAACGCTATAAACTTAGGCTCACCTAACTCCCGTCGTCGCTAGGAGACTTCATGCCCCCGGAGACCGTCTTCGCCGCATACGGGCTGCCCGGCGAGCCGGGGTCCGAGGAGTTCTGGGCGGCGGCCGCGGGGCCCGGGTCGCGGCCTGCCGACGGCAGTGGCTGGACGACCCTGTTCCTGTGGCGGGGCGCCGCGGCCGACCTCGCCTTCGAGAGCTGGTCGGACGACGTGCCGTTGCGCCGCTGGCGCGAGACGGACTGCTGGTACGCCGAGGTCCGCATGCCCGCGCGGCTGCGGGTGACGTACCGGTTCCTCGTGGACGGCACGGCGTACGCCGACCCGTTCAACCCGGCCGGGGCGGGCGGGGACCGGTCCGTCGCCGCCACCCCGGACGCTCCGGCCCAGCCGCACTGGCCCCTCTTCGGGGCCGACGACGTGCTGCCCGTGCCGCGGACCCGGGTCCGCTGGGCGAGCGAGCGGCTCGGCGGGCGGCGGACCGTACGGGTCCACCCGGCGGGCGGCGGCGGACCCGTGGTGCTGCTGCTGGACGGGGACGACTGGCTGTACCTGCACCCGGCCATGACCGCCTTCGACTCCGCCGTCGCCGGTGGCGAGATGCCCCCCGTCACGCTCGTCTTCCTGCCGACGAGGGACCGGGAGGCCGAGTTCGGGTGCCGGCCTGAGCTGTGGGAGGCGGTCCGGGACGAACTGCTGCCGCTGGTCGCGGAGTCCGGCGTCCCCGTGGACGGGGACCGCCTGGTGGTCGCCGGGCAGAGCCTGGGCGGGCTGAGCGCGGTGTACGCGGCGCTGGAGTTCCCGGACCTGGTGTCCCGGGTCGCCTGCCAGTCGGCCTCGCTGTGGTGGACACCCGAGGCCGTGCGGTCGGCGGACCCGCTCGGCGGTCCGGTCGGCGGCTCCGTCGCCGCACGCCTGCGGGAGCGCCCCGACCTGTCCGGCCTGCGGATCGCCTTCGACGTGGGGGAACACGAGACGCGGATGCTGCCCCACTGCGCGCTGGTCGAGACCCTGGCCGAGCGGGCCGGGGCGACCGTGCGGGCCTCGCGGTCGGCGTCGGGCCACGACCGCGCGGGCTGGCGCCAGGCCCTGCTCCGGGACGTGGCCTGGGCGCTCCGCTAGCGGCCGTACCAAGGGGTCAACGGGCCACCGCCAGGCAGTACTCCTCGTCTCCGGCGAGGAGGTTGCGGTGGGTGTCCTCGGCCGTGATGACCCCGTCGTCCAGGACGAGCACACGGTCGGCGGCGTCCAGGAGGGCCGGGCTGCTGGTGATGACGACGGTGGTGCGGCCACGGCGCAGCTTCGCGACGTTGCGTGCGATGAGCTGCTCGGTGACCGCGTCGACGGCCGTGGTCGGATCGTGCAGGACGAGGATGTCGGAGTCGGCGGCCAGGGCGCGGGCCAGGGACAGCCGTTGGCGCTGTCCGCCGGAGAGGTTCGCGCCGCGGTCGCGGACCCCGTGGTCGAGTCCGTCGCGGTGGAGGGCGACGACGTCGGTCAGCATGGACGCCTCGACGGCCGCGTCGACCGTGCGGCTGGTGCCCGACGGGTCGATGTTCGTGCGGAGGGTGCCCGCGAAGATCTCGCCGTCGTACGGGTTCACCAGCATGTGCTCGCGGACCGCCTCGATCGACAGGGCGGCGAGCTCCTCCCCGCCGACCCGCACCGCTCCTTCGTACGCGTGCGGCGGGACCTTCACCGCCAGGATCGCGGCGAGGTCGGCCGCCGCCCGCGGCTGGTAGACGGCGATCGCCACGAACTCGCCGGCCGGCACCTGGAACTTCAGGGCGCGCAGGGTCCCGTACCGGACACAGTCGACCTCCAGGCCACCGCCGGCGGTCGGGCGCTCCGGCCCGTGGGCGGCCACCGGGGGCGCGGTCAGCACGAGCGCCATGCGCTCGGCCGAAGCGCGGGCCATCATCACGTACTTGGGCATGTCCGAGAACAGCTTCAGCGGTTCCATGATGAACTGGGCGAGCCCGACGGCCATGACGAGTTCCCCGACGGTGATGTGGCCGTTGAAGGCCAGCCAGCCGGCCGTCAGGGTCACGCCGGCGGCGAGTGCCGCGTTGAGGGCCATGGCGGTGCCCGCGTACACGCCGTTCACCCCGGCCACGGTGATCGCCTGGTGCTTGGCCTCCGTACTGACCTTCCGGTACGACCGGAAGGCCGCGTGGTTGCCGCCGAAGCCGTGCAGCGGGCGCAGGCCGGTGATCAGGTCGGCCACCTTCGCGCCCGCCCGGGCCACCCGGGCCTGCTGTTCGCGCGTGCTGGAGCCGATCCGCCGGGACATCACGCTCAGGACGGAGAGGATCAGGGCGGTGCCCACGATCACCAGCAGGCCGAGCCGGATGTCGGCCAGTCCCAGCGCGACCGCCGCGACCAGTACGGCGACCAGTGAGCTGATCAGCAGCGGCACCACCTCGATGATGTCGGCCGTCTGGTCGGCGTCCTCGGTGGCGATGGTCAGCACCTCGCCGGACTTGAGGCCGGCGTCCCTGGCCACCGGCTCCAGCCCGCAGTCCGCGACCCGCACCCGCCAGCGGTGCGCCTCGGTCGTGTTGGCCTTCTGCAGGATGCGCATGCCGAACCGCCACGACAGCGACACGGTCGTGATGATCACGGCCAGCGCGCCGATCGACAGGGCGAGCGCACCGGGGCTGCGGTCCTGCATCGTGTGCTCGACGATCAGGCCGAGCGCGATGGGGAAGGCGGTCTCACCGGCCTGGTAGAGGCCCATGAGGACGGTGCCCCAGGTCATGGCGCCGATGTTGCGGCGCAGGGCGGTCTTGAGGATGTCGGACCCCGGTCGGGGCCGCTGCGTGTCAGGAGTTTTCATCGAGGTGGCGGGCAATCATTTCCGGGGTTCGCAGGGTGAACAGATCGCGGACCGTGACCACAGGACCGTACTCCCGGCGGAGGAGGCCGATCAGCCGCACCGCCAGCATGGAGTGCCCTCCCAGGGACACGAAATCACTCAACGCGCTCACCTCGTCGTCGTCCAGGTCGAGTGCTTCGGCGAAGAACTCGCACACGACGGTCTCGGTCCGGGTCTGCGGGCCGCGCTCCCCCGCCGTGGTCAGCGTGCCCAGTGGCCGGGCCTCCGGCAACGCCTTGGTGTCCGCCTTCCCGTTCACGGTCAGCGGGATGCGGTCGACCTGGGCGTAGTGCGTCGGGCGCAGGAAGTCCGGCAGCCCGGCGCCCACCTCGGCGGCGACCGCCGCCAGGTCGGAGCCGCCGGGGCCGCCGAGTACGAGGTAGGCGGCCAGCCGGTACGCACCGTCGACCTGCGGGTCGGGCTGGGCGACCGCGGCGACGAACCGTACCGCCGGGTGCGCGGCGAACGCGGCCTCGACCTCACCCGGTTCGACGCGGTGTCCGCGGATCTTGACCTGCTGGTCGGTCCGGCCCAGGTACATCAGGTTCCCGTCGGGCCGCCGGGCCACCAGGTCCCCGGTGCGGTACATGCGTTCGCCGGGCGCGCCGAACGGGCAGGCGACGAACCGGTCGGCGGTCTGGGCGGGCTGCCCGAGGTAGCCGCGCGCGATGCCGATGCCCGCCACGTACAGCTCGCCGGGGACGTTGTCCGGCAGCGGCCGCAGCCACGGGTCCAGGACGTACACGTCCGTGTTGTCGATGGCCACGCCCACCACCGGGTCCTGGCATTCGAAGGTGCCGACGCCCAGGGTGTTGATCGTGTATTCGGTGGGGCCGTACAGGTTGTAGCCGGCCGTGCCCTCGGTGTCGGCGAGCCGCTGCCACAGGGTCGGGGTGACGGCCTCGCCGCCCAGCAGCACCAGGGCGGGCCGCCGCTCGGGGTGGTCGAGCAGGCCCTCGGCCACCAGCTGCTGGGCGTAGGTCGGGGTCACGTTGATGACGTCGATCGCGTGCTCCAGGCAGTACTCGACGAGGCGGGGGGCGTCGCGGCGCAGTTCCTCGTCGCAGATGTGCACCTCGTGGCCGTCGGCGAGCCAGAGCAGCTCCTCCCACGACATGTCGAAGGCGAAGGACACGGTGTGGGCGATGCGGAAGACCCGGTGACCGGGGTCCGCGAGCACCGGCTCGAAGATCCGGCGCTGGTGGTTGATCAGCATGTTGGTGAGCCCGGCGTACTCGGTCACCACGCCCTTCGGCCTGCCCGTGGATCCGGAGGTGTAGATCGTGTACGCGGGGTGGCGCAGGCGGTCCGGGTCGTCGGGTGCGAAGGTCACGAACGGCTCGGCCTCGGGGAGGGGCCGGTCCAGTTCGATCAGGTCGCCGCTCAGCCGGGGCGAGACGGCGCTCACGGTGAGGGTCACGTCCGGGCGGGAGTCCGCGACGATGGCGGCGATCCGCTCGTCCGGGTGGTCCAGCTCCAGCGGCACGTACGAGGCGCCCACGCGCAGTACGGCGAAGAGCGCGACGATCGAGTCGAGGGAGCGCGGGACGGCGAGGGCCACCGTCGTCTCGGGTCCGATGCCGCGTGCGGCGAGCACGCCCGCCAGCTCCCGGCTGCGGTCGCGGAGCCGCTCGAAGGTCATCGTCCGGCCGTGGGCGACGAGCGCGACCCGCCGCGGATCGCGGTCGGCCGCCAGGTCGAACCGGTCGACCACGGTGTCCGTGCCGACCTCCGTGCGCACGGCGGGCACCGGATCGGGCCCCGCGCCCGGCAGCGTGCCCACCGGCCCGGTGGAGCGGGCCAGGTCCCCGAGCAGGTCCAGGTAGTCGTCGAGGAGCTTACGGGCGGCCGCGGTGTCGTGATCGCGGTACTCCAGCTTGACCGTGAGCCGGTCGCCGGGGGTGACGACCCAGGTGAACGGATAGTGCGTGGAATCGTCGGCCCGGACCGCGGTGATGCCGTGCCGTGCGTTCATCTCGGCGAACGCGTCCATGTCCAGGAAGTTCTGGAGCACGAACAGGTTGTCGAACAGGGTGTCGTGGCCGCCGGCCCGCTGGATCTCGCCGAGTCCGAGGTGCTCGTGCTCCATCGCCTCGACCCGGGCCGCCTGTACGGCCGTCAGGTAGTCCCGGACGGTGTCGTCCGGCCGGGCCCTGGTCCACATGGGCACGGTGTTGAGCAGGACGCCGACGACCTCGGAGAGGTCCTCGCCCTCGCGGCCGGAGACGGTCACGCCGAACACGGCGTCGGCGCGGCCGGTGCGGGCTCCGAGCAGGAGCCCGAACGCGCCGGTCAGCACCGAGTTGAGGGTGACGCCGTACGTCCGGGCGACGTCCCGCAGCAGCTGCGACGCTTCGGCGGAGAGGGTGTGCACGAGTGTCCGCGGCAGGTCGTCGACCAGGGCCGGCGCCGGGCCGGCCAGCAGCGTGGGGCCGGGGAGACCGGCCAGGTGCTGCGCCCAGAAGCGTTCCGAGACGGCCGGGTCCCTGGCGTCGAGGGCCCGGGCGTAGTCCTCGAAGCTCGGAGTCGCCGGGGTCGCGGGGGTCAGCGTGCCCGCGACGGCGGCCTCGTAGGCGTCGAACAGGTCCCGCAGCACGATCTCGCGGGACCAGCCGTCCCACAGCAGCAGGTGGTAGCTGAGCAGCAGGCCGTCGCGGTCGCCGGGCAGCCGCACCACGGTCAGGCGGATCAGCGGCGGTTCACCCGGATCGAATCCGGTGTCGCGGTCGCGGGCGAGCAGGGCGTCGACCTCCGCCTCCGTCGCGAGGCCGACCGTACGGACGCCGACCCGCCGGCCGGCGCCCAGGACCTGAACGGCCTTGCCGTCGTCGTCGGTGGTGAAGCCGGCGCCCACGACCGGGTGCCGGGCGATCACCCACGCCATCGCCTCGGCCAGCGCGTCGGTGTCCAGGCGCCGGTCGAAGGTGAACCAGCTCTGTGCGACGTAGTGTCCGGCCGGGCCCGCCAGCTGCGCCTGGAAGAACAGGCCGCGCTGGAGCGGGGTGACCGGCGCCGTGCGCTCGGCGGTCGTGGCGGCGGCCGCGATGTCTTCCAGGGCGGCGCGCCAGTGCTCGGTGATCTCGTCGGGTATGCCCTCGGCGAGGGTGAAGACCGCGTGCAGGCTTCCGGTGGCCGCGTCGGTCCAGGCGTTGACCTCGACGGCGTACGGGCTGCCCTCGTCGGCGCCGGTGAGGTGGAGGGCCTGCGATTCGCCGCCCCGGCCGAGGTAGTTGAACAGCACCTGCGGGCGGGCGGTGAGCAGCGGGGCCGTCTGCGGGTTGAGGTACCGGAGCCCGCCGTACGCGACGTGTGCGCGCTCGTCCGGCTGGCGTTCGGCGACCTCGCGGGCCGCGGCGACGGGGTCGGTGTGCGCCGTGAGGCGCACCGGGGCGATGGCGGTGAACCAGCCGACCGTACGGGTGTAGTCGTGGTGTGCCGATGCCGGGACCCGGCCGTGCCGCTCCAGCTCGATCGCCAGATCGGTGGGCGAGGGCTGGATGCGGGTGAGCGCGGTGCGCAGCGCGCCGCACAGCAGCTCGGTGAGGCCGACGCCGAGTGCGGCGGGCGCGGTGCGTGTCACCCGGTCGCCGATCTCGGGCGGGAGGACGACCGTGGTCGCGCGCGGCCGCTCGGCCACGGGCAGCAGCGGGGGTGCCTGGAGGGTGGTGATCCAGTGCCCGAGGTCGCCGGTCTCGTGGGCCGACCGGTCGGCCAGTGCCTGCGCGTACGCGGCGTAGGAGGTGGTCGGTGGCGCGAGCGGGTTCCCGCGCAGGGCGGTGGCGATGTCGTCCAGCAGGATCAGCCAGGAGACGGCGTCGACGGCGAGGTGGTGCACGGTGACCACGAGGGTCCGGGTCGCCTCCAGCCAGGAGAACGCGATGACGTCCCCGGTCTCGGGGTCGAGCCGTCCGGCGGCTTCGTCCGCCGCGGCCGTCGCGTCGGGCGCGTCGCTGCGTACGACGGTGACCGCGCGGGCGGGTTCGGTGCGCAGGGCCCACACCCCGTGGTCGGTGCGCAGCCGCAGCCGCAGGGCCGGGTGTGCGGCGACGACGGCGTTCGCGGCGCGCTCGGCGTCGGCGTGGCCGGTGCCTTCGGCCGCGACCAGGGACCGGGCCTGGGCGAACCGGGCGAGGGATCCGCCGAGTTCGCGCCGGCGCAGGATGATCGGGGTCGGGGTCAGCGGGCCGTCCTCGCGGGGTGCGGGTGCGGGTGCGCCGGGCGCCGCGGGGTGCGGGGTGCCCGTCGCAAGGGCAAGGTGCCCGGCGAGCGCGCGGGGGGTCCTGAGCAGGAACACGTCCCGGGGGGCGATCGCGAGGCCCAGGGCCCTGGCCCGGTTGACGACGGTGATGGCGAGGATGCTGTCGCCGCCGGCCCGGAAGAAGTCGCTGTCGCCGTCGACGGCGGTGCCGGGCAGGGTCTCGGTGAAGATGCCGACCAGTGCGGTGAGCGCGGAGCCGGTCGCGGAGCCGGTCGCGGAGCCGTTCGCGGAGCCGCTCGTGGCGGCCGGTGCGTCGTGCGGTGCGTCGTGCGACGCGGCGCGTGCGGTGAGGGCCTCGCGGTCCAGCTTGCCGTTGACCGTCAGCGGCAGGGCGTCGACCGGCAGGACCAGGCCGGGCACCATGTGGACGGGCAGCTTCGAGGCCAGCAGGGCGGCGAGGTCGCCAGGCACCCGGCCCACGACGTGCGCGACCAAGTGGTCCGCGCTGCCGGCCACGGTGACGGCCACGTCGACCACACCGTCGAGTTCCCGGATCGCGGACTCCACCTCACCGAGCTCGATGCGGAAGCCCTTGAGCTGTACCTGGTCGTCGGCGCGGCCGGTGAACTCCAGCTCGCCGTCGAGCGTACGGCGGGCGAGGTCGCCCGTGTGGTACATCCGGGAGCCGTCGGCCGCGAACGGGTCCGCGACGAACCGGCCCGCGGTGAGGGACGGGCGTCCCAGGTAGCCGAGGGAGACCTGGTCGCCGGCGACGTAAATGGCGCCCACCCGCCCCGGCGGGACCGGCCGGAGCCGGTCGTCGAGCAGGTGGGTGACCAGCCCGGGGATCGGTCCGCCGATCGGGCTGACGTCGTCGCCGGGGCGGAAGTCCTCGTCGGTCAGGATCCGGTGCGTGACGTGCACGGTGGTCTCGGTGATGCCGTACATGTTGACCAGTTCGGGCGAGGCCGTCCCGTGCCGCTCGACCCAGCCGCGCAGCCGTCCGGGATCCAGTGCCTCGCCCCCGAAGATGATCCGGCGCAGGGCGGTGGCGGGCTCCTCCGCGTGCCGGTCGGCCTCGATGAACTGGTAGAAGGCCGACGGGGTCTGGTTGAGGACGGTCACCCGGCGCTCGCGCACCAGGCGGTGGAAGTCGACGGGTGAGCGGGTCAGTCCGTATTCCGGCACGAGCAGCTCGGCGCCGTGTGCGAGCGCGCCCCACAGCTCCCACACCGCGAAGTCGAAGGAGTACGAGTGGAACTGGACCCACACGTCGTGCGGGCCGAAGTCCATGGCGGGCCGGGTGTTCGCGAGCAGGGTCACCACGCTGGAGTGCGGGACGACGACGCCCTTCGGCCTGCCGGTCGACCCGGACGTGTAGATCACGTACGCGGGATCGTGCCAGTCGGCCTCGGGCCCTGCGGCATCCCCGGCGTCCGGGGCGTCCAGGGGGTCCTGCGGCGGCCGCTCCCCCTGTACGAGCACACGGGCCGGTACGCCCGCCCGGGCCAGCAGCCGCGTGAAGCGGTCCCGGTGCTCCGGGTCCACGAGCACGACCTGCGGAGCCGCGTCGGTGAGGATGTACTCCAGGCGTCCGTCCGGGTACGCGAGGTCCAGCGGTACGTACGCACCGCCCGCGGTGACGACGGCGACGAGGGCGACGACCTGTTCGAGGGAGCGCGGGACGGCGACGGCGACGCGTTCGCCCGGCCGGACACCGGCGGCGCGCAGGGCCGAGGCCAGCTCGTCCTTCGCGGCGGCCAGTTCGCCGTAGGTCAGTGACCGGCCGGCGCCGTCGAGGGCGCACTGGGTGACGGCGGTGGCGGCCGGATCGCGGTGCGCGGCGGCGTCGAAGAGTGCGCCCAGCGTCGTCGGCGTGATCCGTGCGGGGGGCCGGGTGCCGGTGGGATCCAGGTCGTCGACGAGGGCGTCCGGCCGGGTCAGCAGGCCGGTGAGGGTGCGGGTGAAGGTGTGCAGGATCGTCCGGGCGGTCGACTCCTTCACCAGCGCGCCGTCGTGGATCAGGTTGAAGCGGGGGCGGCCGTCGAGCGCGCGCTCCACCACGAGGGTCAACGGGTAGTGCGGCGCGCCCTCGTTCACGATGTCGCCGATGACGAGCGTGTGCTCGGGGCCGCGCAGGCCCGCCACGTCGGTCGCCACGTCGAACACCACCAGGGTGTCGAAGAGCGGGCCGGCTCCGCTCAGCCGGCTGATGCGCGCCAGGGAGACGTGCTGGTGCGCCAGCACCGCGCTCTGGTGGTCCCGTACCGAGGCGAGCAGGTCGCGCGCCGTGGTGGTGGCGGCCCAGCGCGCGCGCACGGGGATCGTGTTGATGAACAGACCCACCATGTCCCCGATGCCGGGCACGTCGGCGTCGCGCCCGGACACCGTGGAGCCGAAGACGACGTCCCTGCCCTGCAGGAGGCCGCCGAGCGTCGCGGCCCAGGCGCTGTGCACGGCCACGCTGAGCGGCACGCCGGCGGACCGGGCGGCCTCGTCGACGTCGCCCTCCGGCGAGGTGGCGGTGTCGGCGAACCGGTCGGACGGCGTGTGCCCCTCGGCGACCAGCGAGGGGCCGGGGAGCCCGGCGAGCTGCTCGCGCCACACCCGGTCGCTCTCGTCCTCGTCGCGTTCGGCGAGCCAGCGCACGTAGTCGGTGAAGCCGCCGAGCGGGTGCACGGTCCCCGGCGCGTGGTACTCGGTCAGCAGCGCGCGGAGCATCGGCGGCACCGACCAGCCGTCGGCGATGATGTGGTGCACGGTCTGCACCAGGACGCTGCGGGCGGGGCCGGTGCGGATCAGCGTGTACCGCATCAGCGGGCCGCTCGCCAGGTCGAACCCGGCGCGGCGGTCGCGCTCGGCGTGCTCGCGGATCTCCTCGTCGGTGATGCCGGGGCGGTCCAGGGTGGTGAACGGGGCCCGGACCCCGCCTTCCAGTACGGAGACCACGCGGCCGTCGGCGAGGGCCGTGAACCGTGCGGCCAGGTTGGGGAAGAGCGTGAGCAGGCGGGTGGCCGCCGCCGCGAGCCGGTCGGCGTCCGCCTCTCCGTCCAGGGTCAGGAGCTGCTGCTCGACGTAGCTGCCCGCGGAGTCGTCGTCGAAGACCGAGTGGAAGTAGAGGCCCTCCTGGAGCGGGGTCAGCGGCAGGACGTCCCGCAGCGCCGGACCGTCCAGCTCGTCGACGTCGGCCTGGGTGAGCTCCGGCATGGCGAAGTCGCTGGGCGAGTGGCCGCCCACGCCGAGCCCGGCCAGGTCGAGTGCGGCAAGGGCGGCCAGTCCGGCCAGGGCCTCGCGGAAGTACCCGCCGATGGTCTCGATGTCCGGGTCGGTGAGCAGCCCGTCGGGCCAGGAGAGGGTGGTGACCAGTTCGTACGCGCCGCCGGCCGAGGCGGGTTCGGCGATCGCGTTGAACTCCAGGGCGCGCGGCAGCCGCATCCTGGGGGCGCGCTTCTCGCCCAACTGGCCGGTTGTGTGCGCGAGTTCCCAGTCGCCGGAGGATCCCGCGTCGAATCGGCCCAGGTAGTTGAAGAGCACCTGGGGGGCGGGCGCGTCGAACGCCGTGCCGGCCAGATAGCGCAGGGCGCCGTAGGAGACGCCGTTGCTCGGCACCCGCGCGAGGTCCTCCTTGACCGCCTTGAGCGCGGCGACCAGGTAGGCGGGAGCCGTGAGGTCGGCGGCGGCGCCGGGGTCGACGGTGACCGGGAACAGCGTGGTGAACCAGCCCACGGTCCGTGACAGTTCCGGCTCGAAGCCGGCGGAGTCCGCCACGTGGCGTCCTTCGCGGCCGTGGCCCTCCAGTTCGATGTGCGCGAACGTCTGGTCCTGGCCGAGGTCGCGGCGCCACCGGGCGAGGGTGACGGCGAGCGCGGTCAGCAGCACGTCGTTGACGCCCGCGTGGAACCTCGCGGGGACCTCGCCCAGCAGCGCGGCCGTGATGTCGGGGCCGACCGAGAGGGTCGTCGTGCGTTCCCGGGCGACGGTGTCGGCCGCCGACAGCGCGCGCCGGCCCAGCGGCGCGTCCGCCCCGGGCAGGGCGCGCCGGAAGTGGGCGAGGTCGGCGTCGAACCCGGCGCGCGCCAGGAGCTGCGTCCAGCGCCGGAACGACGTGCCCACCGGGGGCAGGCCGATCGGTGCGCCCGAGACGTACCAGCGCCATGCCGTGGAGAGGTCCTCCATCAGGATCCGCCAGGACACGCCGTCGATCACCACGTGGTGGGCGACCAGGACCAGCTGGCGCGCCTCGCGGCGCCAGACGGCGCGCAGCATGACGCCGTCGGCCGGGTCCAGACCCTCGGTGGCGAGCGCGAGGCACTCGTCGAGCGGCCGGTCGCTCTCCTGCCATCGCGCTACGGCCCGGTCCGCTTCCGGGATCTCGAAGCTCCAGCGCTCGCCCCGCACCAGCTTGGCGCGCAGCATGTCGTGCCGTGCGACCACGGCGGTGAGGACGGCGTCGAGCGCGTCGGCCGTCAGGTTCGCCGGGGTGTTCAGCACCACCGACTGCACGAAGCCGTCGATGGCGTCCGTGGTCGCGCCCAGCCACTGCACGATCGGCGATCCCACGACCGTACCGGTGGCGACGTCGCCGTGGTCCACGGCGGCCGCTTCGCGGTCCGCGACCGCCGCCAGCGCGCCCACGACGCTGTTGGTGAAGATCTGGCGGGCCGTGACGTGGAGGCCCGCCTCGCGCAGGGCGCTCAGCAGGGAGATCGCCAGGATGCTGTCTCCGCCGAGCTGGAAGAAGTCCTGGTCGACGCCGACCGCGTCACGCCGCAGCACCGCCGCGACCGCCGCGCACACCAGGCGTTCGTTCTCGGTGACGGGCGGGGCGAACGCGCCCGCGCCGGCCTGGGGCTCCGGCAGCGCGCCCCGGTCGAGCTTGCCGTTGGCGGTGAGCGGGAACTCCTTCATCACGACGATGTGGGCGGGCACCATGTACTCGACCATGTGCCCGGTGGCCCACTGCCTGACCTCGTCGGCGCGCAGGTCCTCGCTCCCGGTGGCGGGGATCACGTAGCCCACGAGGTAGGTGCCGCCGGCCGTGTTCTTCTTGGCGACGACGCAGGTGTGGCGTACCTCGGGGTGCTCGGCGAGGCCGACCTCGACGTCCTCGATCTCCAGCCGCATTCCGCGGATCTTGATCTGGTTGTCGGCGCGGCCGAGGAAGTCCAGGGATCCGTCGGGGGCGAAGCGGGCGAGGTCGCCGGTGCGGTACAGCCGGGATCCGTCGGCGGCGAAGGGGTTCGCGACGAACCGGGAGGCCGTCAGGCCGGGAGCGCCCACGTAGCCGCGCCCGAGCAGGAACCCTCCGACGTACAGCTCGCCGCCGACCCCGACCGGGACCGGGCGCAGTTCGTCGTCGAGGACGTACAGCTGGGTGTTGGGGTTGGCCTTGCCGATCGATGTCGACAGGCGTTCCGCGGCGCCCCGGTAGATGACGTGCGAGACGCCGATCGTCGTCTCGGCCGGGCCGTAGCCGTGGTACATGGGTATGTCGAGCCGGGTGCGGAAGCGCTCGTACAGCTCCGGGGTCAGCACCTCGCCGCCGCACCACACGTGCCGCAGGCTGTCCAGCCGTCCGGAGTCGCCCGCGATCTCCAGCAGTACGTCCAGCATGGACGACACGAGGTAGGTGAAGGTGACGCGCTGCTCGGCGATCACGCTCAGCAGGTGGTGCGGGTCGCGTTCGCCGCCGGGGCGCAGGACCACCAGCCGGCCGCCGCACACCAGCGGCAGGAAGATCTCGTTGATGGAGATGTCGAAGGACAGCGGCGCCTTGAACAGCGACGCGTCGTCGTGGCCGAAGCCCAGGATCTCCCCGACCTGCCACAGCAGGCGCTCGCTGATGGCCTCGTGGCGGATCATCGCGCCCTTGGGCCGGCCGGTCGAACCGGAGGTGAAGATCACATAGGCCAGGGCGTCGCCGGGGACGGTGACCCCGGTCCCCTCGCCGGGGTAGGAGCCGAACCGCCAGTCGCCGAGGTCGACGGGCACGGCTTCCGGTTCGTCCGGGGCGTGTTCGCCCGAGTCGTTGAGCTGCAGGACCACGCGGGCGTCGGCGATGACGACGGAGCGGCGCGCCGCGGGCCACTGCGGATCGAGCGGTACGAACGCGGCTCCCGCCTGGAGCACGCCGAGCAGGCCGATCACCATGGCGGCGGAGCGGTCGAGGGAGACGGCGACGACCTGTTCGGCGGTGAGGCCGCGTTCGATCAGGTGGTGGGCCAGCTGGGCGGAGAGTTCGGCGGCCTGGCGGTAGGTCAGCGAGCGGTGCTCGTCGACGACGGCGACGGCGTCCGGCCGCAGGCGTGCCTGCTCGCGGAACATCTCGACGATGGTCGGGCGGATCCGGTCCGCCCCGGTGTCGTTCCACTCGGCCAGGGTCGCGAGCCGCTGCGCGACACCGGAGGGGCCGATGGTGGAGAGGGGCCGGTCCGGGAAGTCGGCCAGGTCGTCCAGGGCGAGTTGCGCTTCGGCCGGTACGACGCCTTCGGGGAGGGTGATGCTCCGGCCGGCCGGGCCGACCGGGCCGTCGAGGCCGTCGAGGCCGTCCGTCCCGACCTCCCAGCCGGCCGTTCCCGCACCGCCGCTGTCCGCCCAGCCGAGCACGTCGGCGAAGAGGGTGCCGGGGGTGAGGTCCAGGCCGTCGGGGCTCCGGCCCGTAGCCCAGTAGGCCAGTGCGACGGCGCACGCCCGGGCGATCGTCGTGTCGCCGTAGTCGCCGGATCGCCGGCGCACGTCGGCCAGGCGGGTGGGAGAAAGCAGCACGAGACGAGCGGTCGATTCCGTCATCGAAGGCTCAACGCCCTTTCCAGATCGATATGTTGTCCCAACCGAAAAATGGGGGCCTAGCTGCCTTCGCGCCAGGCCCGCCACAGTCGTGCGTAGCGGCCGCCCAGGGCCACCAACTCCTCGTGCGTCCCCTGCTCCACGACGCGTCCCGCGTCCAGTACGGCGATCCGGTCCGCCGCCATGGCCTGGGTCAGCCGGTGTGCCACGAACAGCGTGGTCCGTCCCGCACACGCGGCGAGCACGGCCCGTTCCAGCTCGGCCGCGCCCTCGCTGCCCGCCTCCGCCGTGGACTCGTCGAGCACCACGACGGGGGTGCGGCCCAGCACCAGCCGGGCCAGGGCGATGTGGGCGACCTTGGTGACGTCGAGGCGTTCGCCGCCCTCACCGACCAGGGTGTGCAGACCGTCGGGCAGCGCGTCGACCCAGCCGTCGGCGCCGACCGTGCGCAGGGCGTCCATCAGCTGGGCGTCGGTCGCCTCCGGTGCGGCCAGGCGCAGGTCCTCGGCGAGCGGTCCGGAGAAGACGTGGGTCTCCTGCGTCAGGATGCTGACCAGGGCCCGCGCCCCGGCCTCGTCGAGGCCGGCGAGGTCGGTGGACCCTATGCGCACGGACCCGGTCTGCGGGGTGCCGATACCCGCGATCAGCGCGGCCAGGGTGGATTTGCCCGCGCCCGTCGCCCCGACGAGGGCGAGCGAGGTGCCGGCCGGGATCGTCAGGTCGACGTCCCGGACGACGGGATCCTCGGAGTCGGGGTAGCGGAACGTCAGCCCGCGCACCGTCACGGGCACCGGGTCCGGCGGGTCCACCGTCCCCGCCACGGCCAGGGCGCCCACCAGCCTGTCCTCCGCGTCTTCCTCCAGCACTCCGACCAGGCGGGTCAGGCTCGCGCCCGACTTCTGCGCCTCGTCGAAGGTGAACATGATGGAGCCGAGCGGGGTGAAGAGGCGGTGGAACAGCAGCGGGGCCGCGGACACCTCGCCGAGGCTGGCGGCGTCGGCCTCCAGCAGGGCGTACCCCACCACGATGATCAGGACCAGCCCGATGAACTCGGCGCGGTTCTCCCGGCCGACGAACCGGCCGAAGAGCCGGAACACCTCGACGCCGAGGTCGCGCACGCGCCACGACTCATGGGTGACCTTCTCGCGGACGGCCCCTTCGAGGCGGTACGCCCGGACCGTGTCTATCCCGTTCAGGCCGCTGATCAGGGCCTGCGCGCGGTCGGCCTGGGCCGCCCGCTGCTTGCGGTAGAGCGGGGCGGAGCGGGGCAGGTACCAGCGCAGGGCCAGCCCGTACGCGGGCAGCGCGCAGGCACCGGCCAGACCGAGCCGCCAGTCCAGGCCGAACATGCCGAGCGTGGCGATGACGACCAGCACCCCGGCCGAGAACACGGTGGGGACGGCCGTCCTGATGCCTTTGGACAGGACGGCCACGTCGTCGCCGACCCGGGAGAGCACGTCCCCCCGGCCGACCTGCTCGATCCGGGCGCTCGGCATCCCGAGCACCGCCCGGACGGCGCCTTCGCGCAGCCGGGCGAGCAGGTCCGCGCCGAGGCGCCCGATGAGGTAGGTCGACAGGGCGGTGGCCGCCGCGCCGAGCAGCGCGGCGGCCACCATCAACACCCCGGTCGTGACCAGGATCGAGCGCGGTCCGCCCGCGACCACCGCGTCGACGACCCGGCCGAGCAGGAGCAGCGGGAGCACCTGGAGGGCCGCCCCCGCCACCGTGGTGAACACGGTGGCGAAGGTCAGCCACGGCACCTCGCGGCAGTGCGCCGTGACCCAGCGGGTGGCCTCGCGTCCGGTCGTCGTGCGCAGGGTCGGCTGGGCGACGCGCGTGGCGGTGAGGCTCACACCTGACCGACCGACTTGACGAGTTCGTCGATGGCGTACGGCAGGGAGAGCAGGGTGCCCTGGGACATGGCCGCGCCGACGGCCGGGCCCTCGCTGTCGAGGAGGTAGGAGACCTTGCCGTTCTTGACCGCGTTCAGGTTGGTGAACAGCTGGAACTTCTTCAGTGCTTCCTGGTCCGCCTTGTCGGCGATGACGAAGATGCGGTCGACGTCGACGAGGTCCATGCGCTCCGGGGAGAGCGTGGTGTAGAACTTGCCGTCCGCGATCTTGTCGATCTCGGTCTGGCCCTTGTAGCCGATGCCCGTCACCAGCCGGCCGCGCACGTCGGTGGTGGTGAAGGGGGCCACCGAGTCCTTGTACCAGGACAGGGGAACGGCGGTCTGGTTCGCGAACTCGGGGTGCGCCTTCTTGGCCGTGTCGAGCTTGTCCTGGATGCCCTTCACCAGCTCGGTGCCCTTGGTCTCCTGGCCGAGCGCCTTGGCGATGTGGACGGCGTTGTCCTGCCAGGGAGCGCTGAACGGCTCCTTCTCGGCCTTGGTGCGGCCCACCGTCGGGGCGATCTTGGTGAGCTTGTCGTAGGCGGCCTGGTCGATCTCGGAGTACACGGCGATGATCAGGTCCGGCCGCAGGGCCGCGATCTTCTCGTAGTTCGGGCCGGCGTCACCGTTGTTCATGATGACCTCGGGGCGGGTGTCGCCCCACTTCTCCTTCACCCACGGCCACTGGGTGTTGATGTCGGGGGAGGTGCCCGGCGGGTTCGGATACTGGTCGACCATGCCGACCGGCTTGATGCCGAACGCCAGGATGGCCTGGTCGTCGGTGTACCCGACCGAGACGACCCGCTTTGGAGCCTTCTCGACCTTGGTCGATCCGAAGGCGTGCTCCACGGTGACGGGGAAGGTGCCTCCGGCGGCCGGGGCGTTGTCGCTCTTCTTGTCGGCCTGGTCCGCCGAATCGGAACCGCATCCGGCCAGGAGGCCGACGCCGAGGGCCGCGGCGGAGGCTCCCGCCGCCAACCGCTGCCAGGGCTTCATACGTGTCGTTCGATGGAAAAGCATCCGAAATCCCTTGCTTTCGTGCCGTCCATTGCAGTTCCGCCCGAGGGCAGCCAAACCCTACCGCGCCTAAGTGAGGCTAGCCTAGCCTTACTTGCGGCGTAACTTTGTTTGATCTATGAGGCGTTCACGTGGGCGCGGCCGATGGGGACGATGAGCGGGCGGTCCCCCACCGGGTCGTCGATCACTTTGGCGCGCAGCCCGAACGCCTCGTACAACAGCTCGGCGGTGATCACGTCACGGGGGTGCCCCTGCGCAAGGATCGAACCGGCCTTCATCACGATGAGGTTGTCGCTGTAGCGCGTGGCCAGATTGAGGTCGTGCAGCACCAGGACCACGGTGCATCCCGACTCGTGCAGGTCGTCCACGAGGTCGAGCACGTCGATCGCGTGCGCCAGGTCCAGATAGGTGGTCGGCTCGTCCAGGAGCAGCAGGTCGGTGCCCTGAGCCAGCGTCATCGAGATCCAGACCCGCTGCCGCTGCCCGCCGGACAGGGCGTCGATCGGGCGGTCGGCCAGGTCGGACACGCCGGTCATGGCCAGGGCCCGCGCCACGACGTCGGCGTCGTCGGAGGACCACTGCCGCAGCCAGCTCTGGTGCGGATGGCGGCCCCTGGCCACGAGGTCGGCCACCGTGAGCCCCTCCGGCGCCACCGGAGCCTGCGGCAGCAGGCCGAGCTTCCTGGCCACGTCCCGGGTCCTGAGCCGGCCGATGTCCTCGCCGTCCAGCACGACCGATCCGCTGGTCGGTTTGAGCAGCCGGGACAGGGTCCGCAACAGGGTCGACTTCCCGCACCCGTTGGAGCCGATGATCGTGGTGATCACCCGCGGCGGGATCGATACGTGGAGGTCGTCGATGACGACCCGGCCGCCGTACCCGACGGTGACCCCTCTGGCCGCCAGCCGTGCGGCCCCGGCCCCGTCGGACTCGATCCCGGCGATCTGCGATACGGCCACGACTCCCCCTGAAGTAGGCATGTCTGAAAGGTCTGCGGGTCTGATGTCTGAGGGTCTGCGGGTCTGCGGGTCTGATGTCTGCGGGTCTGCGGGTCTGATGTCTGCGGGTCTGCGGGGATGTCGGCTAGCGGAGGTTGGCCCGCACCAGCAGATGGATGAGGAAGGGACCGCCGATCACGGCGGTCACCACGCCGACCGGGAGGGTGATCGGCAGGGCCGTACGGGCGACCAGGTCCGCACCGATCAGCAGCAGGGCTCCGACCAGCCCGGAGGCCGCCATCGGCGGTGTCGGGCACTTCGCCAGCCGCATCGCCACCTGCGGCGCCACCAGCGCGACGAACGGGACCGGGCCGGCCGCGCTCACCGCCACGCCGGCCAGCAGCACCGCGCACAGCAGCAGCACCGCCCGCACCCTCGTGTACCGGACGCCCAGGCCCGCGGCGACGTCGTCACCGAGGTGCAGCGGCTTGAACTGGAAGGCGACCACCGTCACGACGGCCATCAGGGCGAGGGTGCACCACAGCGCCACACCCACGTCGTCCCACGACCGGTTGTCCAGCGAGCCGACCAGCCAGGCCTGGGCCCGGGCCACGTCCCTGATGTCGGCCGTGACCAGCAGCCAGGTCGTGACCGCCTCCATCACGGCGCTCACCGAGATGCCGATGAGGATGAGCCGGAAGCCGTCGATCCCGCGCCGCCATGCCAGGAAGTACACGAGGAGCCCCGTGCCGAGGCCGCCCGCGAGCGCCGCCCCGGACAGGCCCACGGAGTTGACGACCGCCGTGGCGGTCCCGCCCGACACCGTCACCAGGAACACCGCGACCGCGCCGGCGCCCCCGGTGATCCCCAGGATGTCCGGGCTGGCCAGCGGATTGCGCGCGATCGACTGGGTGATCGCCCCGGACACCCCGAGCGCGACTCCCACGACGAGCCCGGCCAGGGCGCGCGGCATCCGCAGGTCCATGATCACGAACTTGTCGACCTGCTCGCCCCCGCCCACGACCGTGGCCATCACCCGCGACAGGCCGATGGGGAAGTCCCCCACCCCGAGAGACACGCAGAACACGAGGAAGGTCGCCGCCGCCAGCAGCAGCGTGACGCACACGACCCACGGCCGCCATACGAACGAGACGGAGCCGAGCCGTACGCCCGGCGTCACCGATGCCAATGCCTTCACCCCGGTCCCGGTCATGCGCTCTTGAACTTTCCGCGCCACACCAGGGCCGCGAAGAACGGGGCTCCGAGGAGGGCCACCACGACCCCCGCGTCCAACTCCCCCGGCCGCACCAGCAGGCGCCCCGCCATGTCGCAGACCAGCAGGACGATGGCGCCGAGCAGGCCCGCGTACGGCACCAGCCAGCGGTAGTCCGGCCCGGTCAGGTACCGGGCCATGTGGGCCACCATCAGGCCGAGGAAGGCGATGGGGCCGCACGCCGCCGTGGCGGCTCCCGCGAGCAGGGTGACGGCGGCGATGCCGATGGTCCGGCTCAGCACGATGTTCACCCCCAGCCCGCGCGCGACGTCGTCGCCGAGGTTGAGCAGGTTGAGGGCGGGCAGCGTGATCAGCGCGAGCACCAGCCCGGCGGCGATGAACGCGATCACCGGCCAGATGACGTCGAACCCGACACCGGCCACGGAGCCCGCGTTCCAGAACCGCAGGGCGTTCAGCGAGGCCTTGTCGGACAGCGCGACCGCCGTGGTCATCGCGGCGAGGAACACCGTGACCCCTTGTCCGGCCAGCGCGAGGGTCAGCGGATTGCCGGCCCCCCGGCCGATGCTCGCCAGTCCGAAGACGACGACGCCGGCGACCGCGGCACCCAGGAAGGCGAACCAGACGTACTGGAACGGGTTGGCGAACCCGAACAGGGCGATCACCAGCACCACGGCGAAGGAGGCGCCGGAGTTCACGCCCAGCAGACCCGTGTCGGCGATCGGATTGCGCGTGTACCCCTGGATGAGCGCGCCGCCGACCCCCAGGGCCAATCCCGCCACGACCGCGAGCACCGTGCGCGGCACCCGTACGGTCCGCACGATGAGGCGTATCTCGGTGAGCCGCTGGTCGGGGTCCGGCGCCGCCGACAACCCGCGCCACACCTCGGCGGGGGTCAGCGCCCGCGCGCCGACGGCCAAGGACACCACCACGGCGGCCACGAGGACCAGCACCAGGGTGACCGCGCCCACGACCCGCCGCCGCCGGGCCTCCGTCACGCCCCGGGGCACGGGGCGTTCCACTGCAATGGTGCCCATGTCGCTCTACGTCATCCCTTCGATCCACCACCCGGACGGGTCGGCACGCCGACGCAGCCGCGACCGAAACTTAGGCAAAGCTAAGCTGATTCCCTGGCGCACTGTCGATAGACAAAACGGGCACGCAGGAGTGAGAGGCCACCAACTCGCCCTCAAATGTGTACTGTTGATCGATTAGATTAGCCTAACCTTACTTCAACTGATCGGCACCGCACAAACGCGCCCCGGCCCATGGCCGGGGCGCGCTCCGGTTCGCGAGGAGTCCGGGCCGTCAGGTGTGCAGGCGGCTGTTGGGGCCGTCCTGGTCCCCGGCGCTCTCGTCGTTGAACCAGTAGTCCCCGGCCGCGAGGTACCGGAAGGAATGGGTGCTCTTGCTGGGCAGCTCGACGGTCACGGCGCGCTTGCCGTCCTTCCGGCGGGCCAGGGTGTGGACACCGGGCTGCCAGTCGTTGAAGTCGCCCACCACGCTGACCGGTCCCGGCGGGGTGTCGACGGGCAGGATGAAGGTGACCTCGGTGCGGTCCTTGCGCAGTTTGCGCTCCAGCATGGTGAGCTCCTGACAACGGCAGTGGTGGTGGTACGCCGCCCATAGTCGGCGGCGGACGCACCGGACGCACCCCGGCGCCGCCACTCCCACCGCGGACCCACCACATCGAGTGACCCGCGGGCACGCAATGTCACCCTGCGTGTCGACGCCCCCGGGGCTCCGTCCCCTCCGCTCCTGTCAAGGTACGAATGGCCGGGACTACGGCCTCGTCCCGCCTCCGGGCACGGTGGATATCGACCTTCCTGCGCGAGAGCAGGAGCGAATCGCCGTCCGTACCGGAGGCATCCATGTTCCGCCGCGCAGGGGCCTTCGTGACCCGTCACCCCCGACTCGTCCTCGTCGGCGCGCTCGTCTTCCTCGTCCTGTCCGTCCTTTTCGGGATGGATGCGACCGGACGGCTGAAGACGCAGGGATACGACGATCCCCGGTCCGAGTCCAGCCGCGCCGCGCACCTGGCCGCCGAGCGCCTGGGCGCCTCCCCGAACCTGGTCCTCGTAGCCCTGAGCGGCAGCGGTTCCGTGGACGACCCGCCCGCCCGCGGCGCGGGCGAGGAGCTGACCGGAAAGCTCGCAGCGCAGCCGCACGTGAGCGCCGTGACCTCGTACTGGACCGGCGGCGCGGCGGAGCTGCGCAGCCGCGACGGCCACGCGGCGATGCTGGTCGCACACGTGGACGGAGAGGGGGAAGAGCTCGCGGCGCGGGCCGAGCGGCTGCGCGCGGAGCTGGCCACCCCGGCCGATGCCGGGCAGGCCCTGACGGTGCGCGTCGGAGGGAGCGCCCTCGTCGACGCCGAGCTCCAGGACATCTCGGAGTCCGACCTGAAGCGGGCCGAGTCCGTCGTCCTGCCGGGCACCCTGATCCTGCTGGTCCTGGTGTTCGGCAGTGTGGTCGCCGCGGCCCTGCCCCTGCTCATCGGTGTCCTCGCCATCGCCGGGACGCTGCTGGTCCTGAGCGTTCTCGGCAGTGTCACCGACGTGTCCGTGTTCGCGCTGAACCTCACGACGGCGCTCGGCCTGGGGCTGGGCATCGACTACGGACTGCTGATCGTCTCGCGGTTCCGGGAGGAGCTCGCCGCCGGATTCCTGCCGAGTACCGCCGCCGTACGGACCGTGCGCACCGCCGGCCACACGATCGCCTTCAGCGCCGCGACGGTCTCCGCCGCGCTCGCCACGCTGCTGGTGTTCCCGCCGTACTTCCTGCGCTCCTTCGCCTACGCGGGCATCGCCGTGGTGGCGATCGCGGCGGTGAGCGCCGTGACCGTACTGCCCGCCCTGCTCGCACTGCTCGGGAAGCGGGTGAACGCCTGGGCCGTGCCGTGGCGCCGCAAGGTCCGCTCCGGCTCCCGGTCCGGATTCTGGGAGGGGCTGGCGCGGATCGTCGTACGCCGCCCGCTGATCGCGGCGCTGCCGGTGATCGGCCTGCTGGTGCTGCTCGCCGCGCCCTTCGCGCACGCCGATTTCGCCACCCCCGACGACCGGGCGCTGCCGCCCGGCGCATCCAGCCGGCAGGCCGGCGACCTGGTGCGCGACCGGTTCGACATGAAGGGCGCCAGCGCGCTGACGGTGGTCACCACGGGCGAGGCCTCCCCGTCGGAGCGGGTGGAGTACGCCCGTCGCCTGTCCGCGTTCCCGCAGGTCGCCCAGGTCGTGGGACCCGACGGCGGCTTCCGGTACGGGGCGCGGGCAGCGGTCTCCGGCTCGGCCGCAGCCACCACCCGGCCCACCGCCGACGGCCCGGTCCAGCTCTCCGTGGTGCCGCTGGTCGACCCCCAGTCGCACGCCGCCCAGCAGCTCGTCCACGACATCCGCGCGATCCCCGCCCCCGCGGGCACCGAGGTCCTCGTCGGCGGACCGAGCGCGGTCCTGGTCGACGCGAAGGCCACCGTGGGCGACCGGGTCCCGCTGGCGCTCGCGCTGATCTCCGTCACCACCTTCGCGCTGCTGCTGGGCTTCACGCGCAGTCTGCTGCTGCCGCTGAAGGCCATCGCGCTGAACGCGCTGAGTCTCGCGGCCGTCCTCGGCGCCATGGTGTGGGTCTTCCAGTCGGGTCATCTGCACCAGCTGCTCGGCTTCACGCCGGGGCCCCTCAGTACGACCATGCCGGTCCTGCTGTTCTGCATCGTCTTCGGACTCTCGGTGGACTACGAGGTGTTCGTCCTCGCGCGCATCAAGGAGGCGCACGACGCCGGGCAGGACAACGCCCGTTCGATCGTCACGGGCATGGCCCGCACAGGCGGCATCGTCACCACCGCCGGCGCGCTGCTCGCCTTCACCCTCCTGAGCTTCGGCACCTCGCAGGTGTCCCTGTTGCAGTTCTTCGGGATCGGCGCGGGCCTCGGCGTCCTCCTCGACGCCACGCTCGTACGGGGGGTCCTCGTACCGGCGCTCATGCGGCTGGCGGGCGGCCTGAACTGGTGGGCACCGCGTCCCATCCGGCCCAAGGAGCCCCTCCCGGCGTCCCGTCCGCCCCCGGCTCCCGTCCGCAGGTGCCCCGCGGCCCGGCCCGCCCCGCGGTCCCCGGCCCGCGCGCGCCACTGACCACCGGCCCGTATCCGTCCCCGTCCCCTCCCCCGTACCCGTCCCCCCTCTCGACAAGGAAGAACTCCCATGACCGACATCGCCATCACCGGACTCGGCTGCCGCTTCCCCGGCGCTCCCGACATCAGCGCCTACTGGAAGCTCCTGCTGAGCGGGGAACGGCAGTTCTCCGCCGTGCCGAAGGAGCGCTGGAACCATGAGACCTTCCACGAACCCGGCAATCCGTCGGCACCCCATGCCGCGTACACCGACCAGGTCGCCTTCCTGGACGACGTGGACCGCTTCGACGCCTTCCACTACGGCGTGCCGCCCGCGCGCGCCCGGGCCATGGACCCGCAGCACCGGCTGCTGCTGGACGTCACCCGCGAGGCCCTCGACGACGCGGGGCTGGGCCGGGGCGACTTCGACCGGGAGAACACCGGGGTCTTCTGCGGCATGTCGGTGTCCGACTACAAGGACCTCATGTCGGCCCCCATCCGGGCCATCGCCCTGGCCGAGGACGCGGGGCAGGCCGCGGCGGACGCCGGCGGCCTCCTGGACGCCGTCAGGGACCATGCGGGATCGCTCGGCACCGTGCAGGCCTTCAGCCTGCCGGGGAGCCTGCTCAACATGGCCCCCGGCACCGTCAGCCGGCACTTCGACCTCGGCGGGCCCAGCTTCACCGTCGACGCCGCCTGCTCCGGCTCACTCGTCGCCCTGGACCAGGCCATGGCCCAACTGCGCCAGGGCAGCTGCCGGATCGCCGTCGTGGGTGGCGTGTACCTCAACCTCACCCCCGACAGCCTGATCGGCTTCTCGACGCTCCGGGCGCTGTCCGCCACCGGGGTGTGCCGCCCCTTCGACGAGGGGGCCGACGGTTTCGTCCTCGGTGAGGGCGCCGGCGCCGTCGTCGTACGGCCGCTCGCCGACGCACTCGCCGCGGGCGACCGGGTCTACGCGGTGATCAAGGGCGTCGGCTCGGCCAACGACGGCGCGTCCCCCGGGCCGCTGGCGCCCGCTCCCGAAGGCCAGCTGCGCGCCATGCGCCGGGCCTACGACGACGCGGGGGTCGCCCCGTCCTCGGTCGGCTTCCTGGAGGCCCACGGAACCGGTACCGCCACCGGCGACCGCGCCGAGGTCGAGGCGCTGCGCCGGCTGCGTACCGAGTACCCCGACGACGACCCCTCGCTGTGCTACCTCGGCGCGGGCAAGGCCCTCATCGGACACTCGCTGTCCGCCGCGGGCATCGCCGGACTGATCAAGACGGCCCTGGTCGTCCACCACCGGACCATCGTTCCGCAGCCGACGACCGCCCCGCACCCGGGGCTGGGCATCGGCGCCGCGGGCCTGCGTCTCGCCGACACCTCACGGCCCTTTCCGGACTCCGGCACGCCGCTCCGGGCCGCCGTCAGCTCGTTCGGCTTCGGCGGGACGAACGTCCACGTGGTGCTGGAGGAGCGGCCCGCCCCCGCCCCTGCTGCCGGCCGTCTCCCGGAACGCGCCGGGGACACCGGGGACGCCGGGGACACCCGGGACACCCGGGACGGCTGTCCTCAGCTCGTCCTGCTCTCGGCGGGCAGTCCCGAGCTCCTGGACCAGCACATCGGCGACGTTCTCCACGCACTCGACACGGCGGACCCCGCCCCGCTGGCAGCCGTGGCCCACACCCTCGGCTCCCGCCGGCCGCTGACGGCCCGGCTCGCGATCGTGGCCGACGACACGGAGGCCTTCGTACGGCGGCTGCGCCACGCCCGCGAGCAGCTGGTCGAGGGCGAGCGGGGCGACCTCGGGAACGACGCCTTCGCCGCCGACGCCCCGCTGCCGGCCGAGCGGCGCCGCCTCGCCTTCCTCTTCCCGGGTCAGGGCAGCCAGCGGCCCGGCATGATGCGGGACCTCTACGAGCGGTTCCCCGGCTTCCGGGCGACCGTCGGGGGCCTGGGCGCCGCGGCCCGCGAGGCCACCGGCTTCGACATCGGCGAGCTGCTGTACGGCGAGGCGGCGACCACCGGGGGCGACACCGAGGAGAGCGGGCGCCGGCTCGCCTCCACCGAGGTGTGCCAGCCGCTGCTCGGGACCGTCCAGATCGCCGCCACCCGGCTCCTCGCCGGCTTCGGCATCGCACCCGACCTGGTCCTCGGTCACAGCGTCGGGGAGTTCGCCGCGGCCGCGGCGGCCGGCGCGCTCACCGACGAGGACACCGTACGGCTGCTGGTGCACCGGGGCGCGACCCTCCGGGAGGCCGAGAGCGGCCTGCGCGGCGGGATGCTCGCCGTACAGACCGACAAGGAGACCTGCCGGCGACTGGTGACCGGCATCGACGACGTGTGGCTCGCCTGCTTCAACCAGCCGCGGCAGGTCGTGGTCAGCGGTACGCCGCAAGGGCTCGACGCCATGCGGCAGGCCTGCGCCGAGGCGGGGGTCGTCACGGTGGCGCTCGACGTGTCGAACGCCTTCCACTCGCCGCGGCTCGCCGCCGCCGACGAGAAGATGCGCGCGGACCTCGCCGACCGCCCCGTCAGCAGCCCCGTCCTGCCGTTCGTCTCGTCCGTGAACGCGGCCGTATGCGGCGATCCCGAGCAGCTGCGCGAGCTGTGGGGCCGGCACGCGTCCGCGCCGGTCCAGTTCGGCGATGCCGTGCGCACCGCCTACGACCAGGGGGCCCGGGTCTTCCTCCAGGTGACCGGCGGCAACTCGCTCCTGACCTCGGTCCGCCGCAACCTCACCGACCACGGCGACGTCCATGTCGTCCCGGTCGCCGGGGTGGCGCCGGACGGCGGCCGGGGCTTCGTCCGGGCCCTCGCACGGCTCGCGGTCCTGGGCGCCCCGGTCGACCCGCGCGCCCTGGTTCCCCAGGAGGAGCGCCGACTGCTCGACCTGCCGGCGGCGAAGCTCGCCACGCAGTCCTACTGGGTGCCCCGCCGGCGCGTGGGGACGACGGGCACCTCCGCCCCCTCCCGCCAGACCCGGTCCCGGCCCGTGTCCCCCGAGGAGATCACGATGAACGACTCGCCGCTCCACCCGATGGACGAACTGCTCCAGCTGGTCCAGCAGCAGACGGCGCTGCTCGCCCGCCTCACCGAAACCCTCCCCGGGCCGAACCCGGCCACGGAGGCGGCGCTGCTGGCCCGCCTCGCCGAGACGCTCCCCGAGCGGAACCGGGCCGCGGAGGCCGCCGCCCCGGCGACGGCCGAAACCACCCCGGTGCCCCCGGACCCTCCCACGACGCCCGCCGAGCCCGCCGAGCCCGCCGACGAGGAACCGTCTCCGCCCGCGGACATCACCACGGTCACGGAGTCCGTGCTCGCGCACGTGGCCCGGGTCAGCGCGTTCCCCGTCGCCCATCTGCACGATGACCACTTGCTGATCGACGACCTCGGGTTCGACTCGCTGATGCTGACCGACCTTTTCACCTCCCTCAAGCGGCAGTGGCCGCAGTGGACCCGCGACGACACGGCCACCGACCGGCCGACCGTCGGAGGGATCGCCGCGATGATCGCGAGCAGCTGCGGGGACGCCGTACCGGTCCCCGTCCCCGAGCAGCGCTCCGGAGCCGCGGAAGCCCCGGCACCGCCGCCCGCCGACCCGCCCGCCGACCCGCCCGTCCCCCTGGCCTCCGACCCGCCGACGGCCATGGACCCGGCCGCCTCCCCGCTCCCCGAGCAGCACACACGGATCGAGTGCTTCCCGGAGGTCACCGCCCACTCCGAGCGCGTCGCCGCACTCTCCGGGCTGGGGCTGGCCAATCCGTACTTCCTCGTCCACGAGGGCGCGCTGACGGACACCACCGTCGTCGACGGCCGGGAGCTCCTCTCCTTCTCCAGCTACAACTACCTGGGCATGGCGACCCACCCGCAGGTGAACGAGGCGGCCCACGAGGCGATAGAGCGCTGCGGCACCTCGGTCTCCGCCAGCCGGCTGCTCTCCGGCAGCCGACCGCTCCACCTGGAACTCGAAAGCGAGATCGCCGGCCTGCTCGGATGCGAAGCGGCGATCACCCTGGCCAACGGCCACGCCACCAACGTCACCGTGATCGGCCACCTCGTCGGACCGGGGGACCTCATCGTCCACGACTCCCTCGCGCACGACAGCATCCTGCAGGGGTGCAGGCTCTCCGGCGCGACCCGGCGGCCCTTCCCCCACAACGACGCCGCCGCCCTCGACGCCCTGCTGACGCAGGTCCGCGACCAGTACCGGCGGGTGCTCGTCGTCGTCGAAGGCGTCTACAGCATGGACGGGGACATCGCCGACCTGCCCGCCCTCGTCGACGTCAAGCGCCGGCACGGCGCACTGCTGATGATCGACGAGGCGCACAGCATCGGGACGATCGGCCGGACGGGCCGCGGCATCGGCGAGTACTACGGCATCGACCGCTCGGCCGTCGACCTGTGGTCGGGCACGCTGTCGAAGGCGCTGGCGAGCTGCGGCGGCTACGTCGCGGGGAGCCGGCCGGTCGTGGAGTACCTGCGCTACACCCTGCCGGGCTTCGTCTACAGCGCCGGAATGACCCCGGCCGACACCGCGGCCTCTCTGACCGCCCTGCGCATGCTGCGTGCCGAGCCGCAGCGGGTGGCACGGCTCTCGGAGAACGCGGCGCTCTTCGTCCACCTCGCGCGCGAGGCGGGCATCAACACCGGGGACAGCCGTGACACGCCGGTCGTACCGTGCATCGTCGGGGACTCGCTGAAGACCCTGCAGCTCGCGGAGGCCCTGTTCCAGCAGGGCATCAGCGTCAACCCCATCCTCCATCCGGCCGTACCGGAGGAGCTGGCCCGGCTGCGGTTCTTCATCACGTACGACCACACGCCCGGCCAGATCCGCCAGGCCGTGGCCGCGCTGGCGCGCGAGCTGCTGGTCCTCGGCTCGGCACCGGTCTCGGTCTCGTGACCGCCGCCGCCGTGGACGCCGTCTTCCGGCCGGTCGTGCCGGGCCGGATCCACCGATGGGGCGGAGCCCGCCTGATCGTGGCCCGGACCCGCGAGCTCCGGCAGGTGCCGCCGCTCTCACCGGCCGAGCGGAGCGTGGTCCGCGGGATGCGGGCCCGGCGGCAGGCCGAGTGGACGGCCGGCCGGCTGCTCGCCAAGCGGCTGGTGGGTGAGGTGGTCTCCGCGCCGGCGGACGACGTGGAGATCCTCCCGCGGGACGACGGCAGCCCCCGCGTCGTCGTCGGCGGCAGCCCGATGCCCGCCCTGTACGTCTCGATCAGCCATACCGCCGGGCACGTCGCCGCGGCTCTCGCGCCGGAACCGGTCGGGGTGGACCTGTGCGAGATGGCCTCGGCCGACGCCGTACGCCGGGTCGCGGACCATTTCCTGTCGCCCGAGGAGCTCTCCCTCGTCGGCAGGGAGCGGCCCGACGCCATGACCGGGGCCTGGGCGCTGAAGGAGGCTGCGGTCAAGGCCGACCGGAGCGGGGTCTTCGGCGATGCTCCGCGCGGCATCCCGATCCTCGGCCTCCGGCCGCCCCTCCTCGGCGGACGGCGCCGCGCGATGGTCTGGCGGGCGGACGACGCGGCGCTCGCCCTCGTCCTCGCGCACCCGGGTGGCTGAGTGCCCCGCGTGACGGTACTGCGTTGGTGCTCCTTGCCCGGCTGGATCATTCTGGTCAGAGGAGCGCCTGGCCGCCGTCCCCGTGGGACGGCGGCAGCGGAACGAGCGAGGGCGAGATGAGTGGCGATGGAGCAAGTTCCCACCTCTCCTGGTGAGCGGCCCGAGGAGACGGGCGCCTCCCTCGAGTCGGCCTACACGGCCTCGGCGACGATCAACGAGCAGGGCATCGTCACCGAGTGGAGCGAGGGCGCGACCCGGCTGCTCGGCTATGTGCCGTCCGAGGTCGTGGGGCTGCCCGCCGCCCACCGGCTCGCCGACGTCCTCAGTGACGCGGCCCGGCGGGTGCCGTCCGAGCGGGAGCGGTGGAGCGGCACGGTGGCGCTGCGCCACCGGGACGGTCACCGCATGGAGGTGGCCCTGCTCGCGCACCGCTGGACGTCCAGCGGCGGGACCGTCAAGTGGTTCGTGGTGTCCGCCGTGGGGGGCGCGCACCGCTCTCCCTGGGACGAACCGATGAAGGAATGGGCGTTCACCCAGTCCCCCTGCTTTCTGGCGGTCTTCGACGCGGACCTGCGCCTGGTGCGGGCGAACGCCGGCATGGAACGCACGCTCTCCCTCACGGAGGCCGAGATGCGGGGTCTACGGCTGCCGGAGATCGCGCCGGATCCCGTGAGCGACGAGACCGAGCGCCGGATGCGCCTGGCGTTCGACTCCGGTGAGCCGCAGTACATGGAGGCCTTCGTCCACCCGCCGGGCGCCGGCGCGGAGCACGGTTGGGCCACCTCGCTGGCGCCGTTGCGGGACCCGGACGGCCGGGTGCGCGCCGTATGTCTGGCCGCGCACGACCGGAGCGGGATGGAGAGCGTCCAGCACCAGATGCTCCTGACGGACGAGGTCGACACCGCGCCGATCGGGACCACGCTGGACAGTGTCCGCACCGCGCACGAGCTGGCCGACGCCGCCGTCCCCCGGTTCGCCGATTTCGCGGTCGTCGACCTGCTGGAACCGCTCCCGCGCGGCGACGAGCCGTCCTCGGTCCAGGCTGACGGGCCGGTCACCGTGTGCCGCGCCGCAGCGCGGTCGGTCCTCGACGGAACCCCCGAGTCCGGCGTCGCCGTCGGGGACACGACCAGCTATCCGCCGCTGTCGCCGCCCGTCCAAGCGCTGGTCGCGGGCCACGGCGCCGTGTACGGGGCTGCGGACCCGGACCTCGCCCGGTGGGCGGCCCAGGACCCCGGGGCCGCCTGGATCGGGGAGTACGGGGCCCACTCGATCATGGTGGTGCCGATGCGGGCCGGCGGGGGCACGCTCGGTGTGGCCGTCTTCTCCCGCCACCGGCGCCAGGAACCCTTCCAGCCGGAGGACCTGCGGGTGGCCGGGGAGCTCACGGCCCGGGCGGCGGCCGGAATCCGCAACGCGTACCGGTCCGGCCGGGAGCACACGACGACCATGACGCTGCAGCGCAGCCTGCTCCCGCACACGCTGCCCGACCAGGCCGCACTGGAGATCGCCTCCCGCTATCTGCCCGCGGCCGGCGAGGCCGGAGTGGGCGGCGACTGGTTCGACGTGATCCCGCTGTCGGGCGCCCGGGTGGCGCTGGTCGTGGGCGACGTCGTCGGCCACGGGATCCGGGCCACCGCCACCATGGGGCGGCTGCGCACCGCCGTACGCACCCTGGCCGATGTCGACCTGGGGCCCGACGAGCTGCTCACCCACCTCGACGACCTCGTCATCCACCTGTCCGCCGACGAGGGCGACCAGGAGTCCGGCGGGGAGACGGCCGGGGGCATCGGCACCACCTGTCTCTACGTGGTCTACGACCCGGTCATCCGCCGCTGCACGGTCGCCCGGGCCGGTCACCCGCCGCCCGCCGTGGTCTCGCCGGAGGGCTCCGTGTACCTCCTTGACGTCCCGGCCGGTCCCCCGCTGGGCCTGGGCGGTCTGCCCTTCGAGACGCTGGAGGTCGAACTGCCCGAGGGCAGCATCCTCGCCCTGTACACCGACGGTCTGCTGCAGGCCCGCGACCACGACATCGACGAGGCGCTGGACAGCATGTTCGCGGCCCTGGTCCGGCCCGCGGACACACTGGACGCGGTGTGCGACCGCGTACTGACGGCCATGCTGACGCACCGCCCGGACGACGACGTGGCCCTGCTCGTCGCCCGGACCCGGGCCCTGCACGCCGACCAGGTCGTCGTCTGGGACCTGCCGTCCGACCCCTCCGTCGTCGCCACGGCACGGCGCCAGACCACCGACCAGCTGACGGTCTGGGGTCTGGAGGAGGCCGCCTTCGTCACCGAGCTCCTGGTCAGCGAGCTGGTCACCAATGCGATCAGGTACGGCCAGCCGCCCATCCAGCTGCGGCTGATCCACGAGAAGAACAGCACCCTGATCTGCGAGGTCTCCGACGCGAGCAGTACCGCCCCGCACATGCGGCGGGCCCGGACCTTCGACGAGGGCGGGCGGGGCCTGCTGCTGGTCGCCCAGCTCGCCCAGCGCTGGGGCACCCGGCACGCGGCCATCGGCAAGACCATCTGGGCCGAGCAGTCCCTCAGCGAGTACTGAGGACGCACACGAGGCCGGGCGGTATGCACGGAAATGTTCCCTGTGACGCGCCTGTGACAGTCGACGGACACCTCCATGAAGTCCCGCCGACAAGCTCTTTATCAGGGACAAACACCGACATTCCGGAATACGTCCCCTGCTTCCGAGGACGTGAGCAGTGATGACCAGGCCGCTCCGTCGGAGGAAATCATGAGTCTCACCCTCGTCGCCCCGCAGACCGAAGCCACCGCCCCCACCCTCGCCCCGCGCGAGCAGGAGGCACTGCGACACATCGCCGCAGGCTGCACCTACCTGCAGACGGCCCGCCAGATGGGGCTCTCCAAGCACACGGTCGACGCCTACCTGCGCCGCATCCGCGCCAAGCTGAACATCAGCACCACGGCCGAGATGACCCGCCTGGCCATCTCCATGGGGCTGTGACAGCCGCGGGAAACGTGCAGGGATCACGCAGGAACGACGTACGAAGAAATGCGGAAACGCCCGTGACGGGCGAGGCGGCCTACGGGCCGCCGGGCAGGCCGTAGAAGACCGGCCGGGCCCAGACCGGGGGCTCCCGCGGGGGCACGGAGTCCCCCGGGACACCGGGGGGACGGGAATCCTCCCGCGACGGCGGATCGGCCTGACGGCCGGTGCCGCCTCCCGTTGCGCCGCGCAGGGCGGCCACGAATTCGAGGCAGGACCCGTAGCGGTCCTCGGGGAGCTTCGACAGAGCCTTGGTCAGTACGTCGGCGGCGGCGGGAGCGATTCCCGGCCGCCGTTCCGTCAGTGGGGGCGGGGGGTCGTACTGGTGCGCCCACAGCAGCGCCGCGTCCTCCTCGCGCTGGAAGGGCGGCCCGCCGGCGAGGGTTTCGTAGACGACGCACGCCAGGCTGTAGAGATCGCACCTGCCGTCCACCGGCCTGCCGGAGATCTGTTCCGGCGCCATGTAGTCGAGCGTGCCGACGAACTCGCCGTCCGTGGTGAACCCGGTCAGCGCCAGCGACTTCTTCGTCAGCCCGAAGTCCGTGAGATAGATGTGCTCGGGGTGCTCGCTGTCGGTGCCCGCGGCGACCAGGATGTTGCCGGGTTTGACGTCCCGGTGCACGAGATCGTGGTCATGGGCCGCGTCGAGCGCCGATGCCACCTGGGCGGCGATGCGCAGGGCGGTCGCCACGGGCAGCGGGCCCTCGCGGTCCAGCAGCGCGCGCAGGTCCAGGCCGGAGACGTAGCGCATGGCGATGTAGAGGACGCCGTCGGTCTCACCGGCTTCGAAGATGGGCACGATGTGCGGGTGGTCGATCGACGCGGCCACCCGCGATTCGTGCGTGAAACGGCGCCGGAAGGTCTCGTCGCGGGCGCGCTCGGGGGCGATCAGTTTGAGTGCGACCGTACGGTCCAGGCGCAGGTCCTTCGCGCAGTACACGACGGCCATGCCACCGCGGCCGATCATGCGCTCCACCCGGTAGCCCGCGATCTGCTTGCCGATGAGGCCCGAGGCACGGCCCGCGTACACGCTGAGGTTGGATGCCTCGCTCATCGGACGCCCCCCTCACCCGGCCGGGTGACGCCGCCGGACGCGGCAGGCCGCTCTTCCATACCTGGAAGTCTATCGAGCGGCCCGTCCTCGCGCCGACCCGCCGACCCGCCGAGCGGCACGGGCGGGACGGACGCGCACACGGAAACACACACGGGAACGCACCGTGACCGGTCCCCGAAGGGAACCGGTCACGGTGCGCGCCGCGATCCATGGCGGTCAGTCGTCGTCGCTGCCGCCGGCGCCGCCGTTACCGCCGAAGCCACCGGTGGTCCCGCAGCCGAAGCCGAAGCAGAGGCCGCCGTCCCCGCCGTTGCCGCCCTTGCCGCCGTCACCGCCGGGCAGCGCGACCCCGCCGTTGCCGCCCTTGCCGCCGTTGGCGCTGCCGTTGCAGGTCCCGGCGCAGATTCCGCCCTTGCCGCCGTTCGTACCGTTGCCGCCCGGCACGCCCGTGGTGCCGTTGCCGCCGTTGGCACTCCCGTTGCACAGTCCGGCGCAGATTCCGCCCTTGCCGCCCTTGGTGCCGTTCACCGATCCTTCGCAGTTGCCCGCACAGACCCGGTCGCCGACCTGGACGCTGCCCTTGTCCACCTTGACTCCGCCGAGCACCGCGCGGCCGTCGAACCGGCCGCCGCCCGGACGCGCGTCGCCGCTGCCGAACGCGGAGATCGTCTGGGCGGACGGCGCCGGGGCCGCCGTGGCGACCGGTGCCATGGCACCCGCGCCGATCAGAGTCGCCGAAATGATGAGACCGAGCCGAAACTTCGTGGATCGCGTACGCATGGAACTCTCCCTTTCCTGGAAACTGCTTTCCGTGACGCGGTTACGGGTGTTCTGCTTTCCCGTTTCTCCGCGTTCCCGGCGAATGGGCCGATTCATGTCCGGCCGTTCGTTCCCCGAGGTTTCGCCGGCGCCCCGGCCCGCTGCGGGCCGGGGCGCCGGGGCCTCATGAGCGGACGTCGTCCGCCATCAGGGCGAACCAGTCGCCGTCGACGTAGTACTTCTTCCAGGTGTCGATCTGCTCGTCCGAGATCTTGTACTTCTCGGCGATCTTCTTCGTGGTCTCGTCCGGGTCGTCGGCCGCCAGCACGATGAGCACGATGCGCACCTTGTCGACCACCGTCAGATCCGACTTCGGCTTGTCGGGCAGGTCCTTGAACGTGAAGCAGCCGACCCCGCCGGGCTGACCGGGCTCACCCGGCTGGCCGGGCTCGCCGCCCTTGCCGCCCTTGCCGCCCTCTCCGCCCTTGCCGCCGGCGCCGAACCCGACGCAGTGTTCGGGCTTGTCGGCCGGGGCCGAGGCGCTGATGCCCGTGGGGGTGTGGGACTGCGACGCCTGCGCGGCGCACGCCGTACCGGTGACGAGGGCCAGAGAGGCCGTGACCAGGATGATCGGACGCTGCCAGGACTTCGTGAACATGAGGGGATTCTCCGTTTCGGCACATACCGACGAGGGGGTGTGGGGGGGTGGGGGGGTGGGGGCGCCCGCGGCCCCCCCCCCCCCGGCCGGGGGGGGGGGGGCGCGGGCAGAAGAGGCTGGCCCCCCCCGCGCCGCCCGTGGCCCCCGCGCCCCCCCTAAGGCCACCCACGCCC